>NZ_JAMYPH010000002.1:0-511982 GCF_040320265.1 Mesorhizobium sp. M0751 | reverse complement strand
TTGACCAAGCACACGATCAACCATCCGCGAATCTCCCGTAGCGACCAACACTACAGAATCACCAATCAGATTCTGTGCAAAGGCCTCACAAGGGGAGAAGGGAAAGTCGCGCCGTACCAGCCACGATTGCTGAAAAGCCAAAACATTGATATGAGCAGCGCCATGGAAGAGCTTTTTGGCGACCCGGCCTATAAGGGTTTCGTGCTGCAGGACAGAAAACGCCTGCCGTCGCGATTTTCCGCGCGCGTCAGCGGGGCGCTGACCAGCCGACTTAGCTAGGGCGGACTCGCCAGGCTGTTTCGCCGGGCCGACCGGCGTCCTTTTTCCTTTTTAAATCGACGGATTTACGCAAATGAGCGCACCGCGCACCCTCTATGACAAGATTTTCGACGACCATGTCGTCGACCGCCAGGACGACGGCACCTGCCTGCTCTATATCGACCGCCACCTGGTCCATGAAGTCACCAGCCCGCAGGCTTTCGAGGGCCTGCGCATGACCGGCCGCAAGGTTCGGCATCCGGAAAAGACGCTGGCCGTGGTCGACCACAATGTGTCGACCTCGCCGGAGCGAAAGTTCGGCATCAAGAACGAGGAAAGCCGCATCCAGGTCGAGGCGCTGGCCAAGAACGCCAAGGATTTCGGTATCGAATATTATTCCGAGAAGGACATCCGACAGGGCATCGTCCACATCATCGGTCCCGAGCAAGGCTTTACGCTGCCCGGCATGACCATCGTCTGCGGCGACAGCCACACCTCGACGCATGGCGCGTTCGGGGCGCTGGCGCATGGCATCGGCACCTCTGAAGTCGAGCATGTGCTGGCGACGCAGACGCTGATCCAGCGCAAGGCCAAGAACATGCTGGTGCGCGTCGACGGCGCACTGCCGGAAGGCGTCACCGCCAAGGACATCATCCTCGCCATCATCGGCGAGATCGGCACGGCCGGCGGCACCGGCTATGTCATCGAATATGCCGGCGAGGCGATCCGTGCGCTGTCGATGGAAGGCCGCATGACGATCTGCAACATGTCGATCGAAGCCGGCGCGCGCGCCGGGCTGATCGCGCCCGACGAGACCACCTTCGCCTATGTCAAGGACAAGCCGCGCGCCCCCAAGGGCGAAGCCTGGGATGCCGCGCTCGCCTACTGGAAGACGCTGCAGTCCGACGAAGGCGCGCATTTCGACAAGGTGGTCGTGCTCGATGCGGCAAAACTGCCGCCGATCGTCTCCTGGGGCTCATCGCCCGAGGACGTGGTCTCGGTGCAAGGCATCGTGCCGAACCCGGACGACATCACCGACGAGAACAAGCGCACGTCCAAGCAACGCGCACTCGACTATATGGGCCTGAAGCCGGGCACCAAGATCACCGATATCGAACTCGATCGCGTCTTCATCGGCTCCTGCACCAATGGCCGCATCGAGGATTTGCGCGCCGCCGCCAAGGTGATCGAGGGCAAGAAGGTCAACCCGCGGGTCAGTGCGATGATCGTCCCGGGCTCCGGTCTGGTCAAGGAACAGGCCGAGGCCGAAGGCCTAGACAAGATCTTTGTCGCCGCCGGCTTTGACTGGCGCGAGCCGGGCTGCTCGATGTGCCTTGCCATGAACGACGACCGGCTGAAGCCGCATGAGCGCTGCGCCTCGACCTCGAACCGCAATTTCGAAGGGCGCCAAGGCTTCAAGGGCCGCACGCATCTGGTATCGCCGGCAATGGCGGCGGCGGCGGCGATTGCCGGCCATTTCGTCGACATCCGCGAGTGGAAATAGGGCAGGGGCTCGCGCAGTCGGATATAGGTGCCCGAGCCGCAATGCGGTTCGGGCATTCTTCAGCCGGGCCGCCTGACGAATTCGTGGAATCCCTCACGGCGGCCGGGTTGATCCTTTGCGACGACCAGCGCCAGTTCGCGCTCGTCGAAGAGTTTGAACCATTCGTCCCATTCGACCAGTTCATAGCCGCCGGCATTGACCGGGCGTTCGGCCTCATCCTGGTCCTGATAGGCATGCTGGCCGAAGACCAGCCTCAGCATGGGCTGCGTTCCGGCTTCGGGCGACACGTCGACGATCGCCGGAAAGCCGGCGCGCGCCGCGGCCCATGAGCGAATTGCATCGTGATCGGTGAGCATGATCGTGTCGGCCATCGGAGCGTCTCCTGGTCTGCCGTCGTGAAACGCCGCTCGCCGTTCGCGGTTCCGCCCAGCGGCTTTGTCGACGCACCTGTCGTATATTCGCTTTCGCTTAACCGCTTGTTTGGGCTTCCGCTCTAACGTCTCCTGAGGGAAGCGAGGGGAAATTACAGCGCTTGGACACCGGACTGCTCATAGCGCTGCTCAATCCAGCTATCGCCCTCACACTCGGCACGGCATTTCTCGTGCTGTGGTTCTATCAGCGTCACCGTCCCTATCTGGCTGTGCTGGCGGCGGGCTACTCGGCCTCGGCCGCAGGCTTCCTGCTCCAGTATTTTACTTTGCCGGTCGGCATGGCGCCGACCAAGCTTATCTCGATCCTGTGCTTCACCCTTGCCACCTGCTGTCTCGCCGGCGCGGTCATTGCGCGCTACGGGCGGCGCGTGCCTTACCCGGCGATCGGCATTCTGGCCTGCGGCGGACTGGCCGCGTTCTCGTGGTTTCTTTTTGCCCGGCCGGATCTCACCTGGCGCATCCTTGCAATCAATTTCAGCTTCGGCGGCATCAGCCTGGTTGTCGCCGCCGAGTTGCGCGTGGTGCGCAACAACGGCCCGACGGAAATGATCTTGTTCGTGCTGTCGCTGCTTTCCGGCCTGAACTTCCTGGCGCGGACCCTTGCCGTCGTCATCGCGCATGGGCCGTTCACCAGCTATGAAGGGCTTTACACTTCGTCCTATTGGACGACGGCGCTGCTGTCGCATGCATTGCTGTCGCTGCTTATTGCACTTTGCCTGTTCGGCGCCGCCGCGCTCGATGTGATGAAGGCCCTGAAGACCGAAACCCTGACAGACCCGCTGTCGGGGCTGCTCAACCGCCGCGGTTTCGAAGAGCGTGCCACGCTTGTCCTGCAGCACTGTGCCACGGCGCGGTTGCCGGTTACGCTGGTGCTGGCCGATCTCGATCATTTCAAGGCACTCAACGATCAGCATGGTCACGCGGCCGGGGATCGCGTCATCGCCGACTTCGCCGCCAAGCTTCTATCGGCTGCAGGCACGGGTGGCGTTGCCGGCCGTATCGGCGGCGAGGAGTTTGCCGTGCTTTTGCCGCTCAGCGACCTTGGCGCGGCAAGACTGTTTGCCGAAACCATTCGCACGCTCTATTCGGCGGGCAGAATCGACGGGCTTCCGCCCGACACAAGAGTGACCGCGAGCTTCGGCGTGGCCGCCCGTACCGGCGACGAAGGGCTGGACCCGCTGATGCGGCGCGCCGATGAAGCGCTCTACAAAGCCAAGAGGAATGGCCGCGACAGCGTGTGCCTGTCCTATCAGCGGCCTGAAACAGTCGTCCTTCCCAATCGGACCAGTGCCGGCTAAGCGTCAGCGGCGCCGTCGAATTAACGTCTTTTTCGCGCCTCGGTGATTTGCTGTTCGGCGGGGAGTGCCAAAAACGCCATGGGCAGCGCTAATTTCATCCTGGTGATCAACCTGTTCGTTGCCGGGCTGCTGGCGGCGGCCTTCATGACGATCGCGGTCTATGACGCTGGCCGGGTTTCGGCGCGCTGGCTGGCGTTCGGCTATGTGCTCGGCATGGCCTATTTCGCGATCGAGTTCAGCATTCCTGCCTTCGACAATGCGCGCCCCGTGGTTGTCGCCGCCTTTGCCGCCTTCCTTGGCGCAACCGTTGCCTTCAATGGCGGGCTTGCCCATAAATACCGCGTTTCGCCGCCTTGGCCGCCGATGCTGTTCTTCCTGGTCTTCGCCACCCTCGCGGTCTACTTCGTCCAGGACCTGCCACGCCAATCCTTTGTGCGAATGGCGGCCTACCAGCTTCCCTATGCGGCCATGCAATTCACCGGGCTGGCGATCGTCTTGTCGTCCAGGCAAAGACGCGAGCGGCTCGACAATATGCTGATGGCTGTCCTGGCGGCCAGCACCTTGCAATTCGCCAGCAAACCCTTCATCGCCCATGCGCTCGGCGGCTGGGGTGCCAACCCGCAATCTTATGCGCAGACCAGCTACGCGTTGGTGTCGCAGTCGATCGGCACCGTGTTCGGCCTGGCGCTTGCGCTGGTGACATTGGCTATCCTGGTCCGCGACGTGCTCGCCGAGGCGACGTCGAAATCGGAAACCGATACGCTTTCACGGCTGCTCAACCGTGGCGGCTTCGAGCGCCATGCCGAGATCGCGCTGCGCGACGCCATGCGGCGGGCCGCTCCAGCGGCACTGGTCATTGCCGATCTCGACCATTTCAAGCGCATCAACGATACTTACGGCCACGCGTCCGGCGATCGGGTCATCGAGACCTTTGCCGGTTTTCTCCGCGATGCAGCAGCCGACCATCACGTCGCCGGCCGTATCGGCGGCGAGGAATTCGCTATTTTCCTGCCGGGGACCAATCTGGCCGCCGCCCGGCTCTTTGCCGAGGGCACGCGTAGCGCCTTCGGTGCCACGCCGATCGACTGCCTGCCGGCGGATCATCGCTGCAGCGCCAGCTTCGGCGTTGCCGAGCTTGGTCCGGGCGAAAGCTTTTCCGACCTGCTGCGGCGCGCCGACAAAGCGCTCTATCAGGCGAAGGGCAGCGGCCGCGATTGTGTGCGTGTCTCGGTGGGGTCGGCTGTTGCCCAGCCGGCGCCGTCGACAAAGGGCGGCGTTGCCGTCAGCGGCAGGGGCTGAGCTCCGGCATTTCGCCGTCGGAGAGGCCGTACATATAGCTGCGGCCTTTCACGAAAACCGGCGGCCTGTAGCAGTCGCCGCTTCTGACATCGTCCGATTCGTTTTCGTAGATCACATCGGGCTCGCCAGCACTGGTGTAGGCGGACAATTCCTTGGCCAGCTTGCCCTCGCCGACGAGTATGCGCTTGTAGCCGGCGGCGCTTTCGATGACGAGATTGCCGAAAGAATCGGCATAGACGCGGTCGTGATGGCGCGTCCCGGCGGATGCCGGTGCGGCGATGCCGAGGGCGAGCGCCGCCACAAGGAACCAGGGAAGGCGCGATCCTGCTGAATTCGAATGCATGGCGTGCTGCTCCTTTGCTGAGAGGCAAGCCTCCTCGAATCAGAAATTAACCTTTTATTAACCTTTGTTAAGAGGGCAACCGCAGCCGGGGCGAGGTCTCGGAAAACATGGTTAATTTCGAGCACCCACCGGCCATCATTCGGCCATGCCGTGTTCCCACCATCGCCGGCATCGAGCGCGACTCAAAAAACATGAAAATCCGGGGGCTTGCCGGAGCATCGCGGCGGGTTCGATGCGCGGGAGAAAAGCAGCATGAGATTACGCCGCACGTTTCGGATGGCGCTGGCCATTCCGCCGTTGCTGGCTGCCGCCGCCTGCGCGCCGCAGACCAGCGCGCCCAAGCTCGGCAATACGCCCGCCGCTTCCGTGTCGCTTGCTCCCGCCGCTAGCGAACCGGCGGCACGGCAGCCGCGCACTGCAACCTACAAATGCGCCGACGGTAGCGTGATGACCATCGAGAACCTCGGCACGTCGGTGCGCGTGCTCGGCCCCAACGGCACCAGCGCCGAGCTGCCGGCCTCACCGGCCAATCAGACAAGCCGCTACGGCGAGGCGCATGACGCAATCGTGATCGATGGGCGTGATGCGCTGGTGATGAAGGGCGGTGCATCACCGCTGGCCTGCAAGCGCTGATCCGCCCGGTGCGGCAGCCATATTTTTGCAGTGCAGCGACATTGTGCCGGCTCAAGGCAACAGCCCTAATCGATTGAAGCTGAAAGCCTCGCTTTCGTCAGACTAAATTACGTTTTCGAAACGGTTTTCCGGCTTTGACGCGGTGCAAAAAGAGCATTAGAAACCGGCTGTCCGAAGTCGCAACCGGAAGCGGCAATGCCGCATTTCCACCTGAGGCTCCAGAGACGCCGAACTGGGGGAGCCATGAGCAAATCACCAGCCACCCGCGAATTTGCCAGACGCGAACGGCCGCTTTCGCCGCACCTGACCGTCTATCGGCCGCCGATCACCATGACGATGTCGATCGTCCACCGTATCACCGGCGGGGCGCTCTATTTCGGCACGCTGCTGGTCGCCCTGTGGCTGATGGCGGCGGCGAGCTCGGAGGCGACCTTCAATGCCATCAACTGGGCCTTCGGCTCGTGGCTGGGACGGCTGGTGCTGTTCGGCTACAGCTGGGCGCTGATGCACCACATGCTGGGCGGTGTGCGCCATCTTATCTGGGACACTGGGGCAGGGCTGGAAAAGCATACGGCTTCGAGGATCGCCTGGGCGACGCTGGCCGGCTCGGTCACGCTGACGCTGCTGATCTGGATCGCCGGCTACATGGCGCGGGGAGCCTGACATGAACGGCAAGAACACCGATATGCGCACGCCGCTGGCCAAGGTCCGCGGCCTCGGTTCCGCCCGCGAGGGCACCGGCCATTTCTGGCGCCAGCGGCTGACGGCGATTTCCAACATCCCGCTGGTCCTGTTCTTCGTCGGCTTCCTGATCGCACTCAACGGCGCCAGCTATCTCGAGGTGCGCGCCGCACTTGCCAATCCGTTCGTGGCACTGGTGCTGGCGCTGGTGCTGTTGTCGGTGCTCTACCACATGCGGCTCGGCATGCAGGCGATCATCGAAGATTATGTGCATGGCGAAGGCACCAGACTGGCGTTGCTCGCGCTCAACACATTCTTTCCCGTAGTCGTCGGCGTCGCCTCGGTCTTCGCCCTGCTTAAACTGGCATTTGGAGGCTGAGTTTTGGCCAAGGACGCGAAGAACGCCAATACGGCTTCCGCCTATAGCTATGTCGACCACAAATTCGACGTCGTGGTCGTCGGCGCCGGCGGCGCCGGCCTGCGCGCCACACTCGGCATGGCCGAGCAGGGCCTGCGCACCGCCTGCATCACCAAAGTGTTCCCGACGCGCTCGCATACGGTTGCGGCTCAGGGCGGCATTGCCGCCTCGCTCGCCAATATGGGGCCAGACAACTGGCAGTGGCATCTCTTCGACACGGTCAAGGGCTCGGATTGGCTGGGCGACACCGACGCGCAGGAATACATGGTGCGCGAGGCGCCGGCGGCGGTCTACGAGCTCGAGCATTACGGCGTTCCCTTCAGCCGCACCGAGGACGGGAAAATCTACCAGCGGCCGTTCGGCGGCATGATGATGAATTTCGGCGAGGGGCCACCGGTGCAGCGCACCTGTGCGGCCGCCGACCGCACCGGCCACGCCATGCTGCACACGCTCTACGGCCAGTCGCTGAAGCACAATGCGCAGTTCTTCATCGAGTATTTTGCCCTCGACCTGATCATGGAGCCGGACGGAACCTGCACCGGCGTCGTCGCCTGGAACCTCGACGACGGCACCATCCACCGCTTTTCGGCCAAGATGGTGGTGCTGGCGACAGGCGGCTATGGCCGCGCCTATTTCTCGGCCACTTCGGCGCATACCTGCACCGGCGATGGCGGTGGCATGGCCGCACGCGCAGGCCTGCCGCTGCAGGACATGGAGTTCGTGCAGTTCCATCCGACCGGCATCTACGGCGCCGGCTGCCTGATCACCGAGGGTGCCCGCGGCGAGGGCGGCTATCTCGTCAATTCCGAGGGCGAGCGCTTCATGGAGCGCTACGCGCCGTCAGCCAAGGATCTGGCTTCCCGAGACGTGGTCTCGCGCTGTATGACGCTGGAGATCCGTGAAGGTCGCGGCGTCGGACCGAAGAAGGACCATATTTTTCTCCACCTCGACCATCTCGACCCGGCCGTTCTGCACGAGAGACTTCCCGGTATTTCGGAATCGGCAAAGATCTTTGCCGGCGTCGACCTGACCAAGGAACCGATCCCGGTGCTGCCGACGGTCCACTACAATATGGGCGGCGTGCCGACCAATTACTGGGGCGAGGTGCTCAACCCGACGGCGTTGAACCCGGACCAGGTGTTACCCGGTCTGATGGCGGTCGGCGAAGCCGGCTGCGCCTCGGTGCACGGCGCCAACCGGCTGGGTTCGAATTCGCTGATCGACCTGGTGGTGTTCGGCCGTGCGGCGGCGATCCGGGCCGGCCAGGTGATCGACCGCACATCGGCGATTCCCTCGCCCAACGAAGCCGCCGTCGAAAAGATCATGGACCGCTTCGACCGGCTGCGTCACGCCAACGGCTCGACGCCGACAGCGGTTTTGCGCGAAAAGATGCAGAAGGCGATGCAGGAGGACGCAGCGGTGTTCCGCACCCAGGAATCGCTGGAAAGCGGCTGCAGGCGCATTTCGCAGCTTTGGGGCGAGCTCAAGGACGTAAAAGTGTTCGACCGCTCGATGATCTGGAACTCCGACCTGGTCGAGACGCTGGAGCTGGAAAACCTGATGGCCAACGCCATCACCACCGTCTATGGCGCCGAGGCGCGCAAGGAAAGCCGCGGCGCGCACGCGCGGGAGGACTTTTCGGCCCGCGACGACGCGAACTGGCGCAAGCATACGCTGGCTCGGCTCAACGAGGCCGGCGAGGTGGCGCTCACCTACCGGCCGGTGCACACCGAGACGCTGCTCAAGGAAGCAGACGGCGGCATCAACCCGGCCAAGATCGCGCCCAAGGCGAGAGTGTATTGACGATGGCGCTGGCGGTTGCGGGATATTCCGGCACGCCCCTTCCGGCCAAGCTCGGCCTGAAGGACGGGATGATTGCCGCTTTCGTCGCCTTGCCGGCCGAACTGGACGACCTTGCCGAAGCCGTGGACTTTGCCGGGCTCGACCGGCTGGCCAACTGGTCAGCGATTTCGGGCGTTCATCAGAAATATGATGCGGTGCATGCTTTCACCCGGCAGCGGGTCGAGATCGAGGACCGTCTTGGCGACGTCGAGGCGGCGATCAAGCGGGACGGCATGGTCTGGGTGTCATGGCCAAAAAAGGCATCGAAAGTGCCGACCGACGTCACCGAGGACGTTATCCGCACAGAGGCGCTGAAGCTCGACCTCGTCGACGTCAAGGTCGCCGCCGTGAACGAGATCTGGTCCGGGCTGAAGCTCGTCATCCGAAAGGACCTGAGGTAATGGTCGAACTCACGCTTCCGAAAAACTCGAAGATCATGGCCGGAAAAACCTGGCCGAAGCCGGAGGGCGCGACCAATCTGCGCGAATACCGCATCTATCGCTGGTCGCCGGACGATGACGAGAACCCGCGCATGGACACGTATTTCGTCGACATGGACGATTGCGGGCCGATGGTGCTCGACGCGCTGCTCTGGATCAAGAACAAGATCGACCCGACGCTGACGCTGCGCCGCTCCTGCCGCGAAGGCATTTGCGGCTCCTGCGCCATGAACATCGACGGGTCGAATACGCTCGCCTGCACCAAGGGCTGTGACGACATTTCCGGCGCGATCAAGGTCTATCCGCTGCCGCATATGGCCGTGGTCAAGGACCTGGTGCCCGACCTCACCAATTTCTACGCCCAGCACGCCTCGATCGAGCCGTGGCTGAAGACGGTGTCGCCAGAGCCGGCCAAGGAATGGCTGCAGAGCCATGAGGACCGCGAAAAGCTCGACGGGCTCTACGAGTGCATATTGTGCGCCTGCTGCTCGACCTCCTGCCCGAGCTACTGGTGGAACGGCGAGCGCTATCTCGGCCCGGCGACGCTGCTGCAGGCTTATCGCTGGCTGATCGATTCCAGGGACGAGGCGACGGGCGAGCGGCTCGACAATCTCGAAGACCCGTTCCGGCTCTATCGCTGCCACACCATCATGAACTGCGCCCAGACTTGCCCGAAGGGGCTCAACCCGGCCAAGGCGATCGCCGAGATCAAGAAGATGATGGTGGAGCGACGGGTTTAGGGGTTGCGGGCGGGATTGTCTCATCCGCGGCGATCCTTCGCGCCCCCCTCTGTCCTGCCGGACATCTCCCCCACGAGTGGGGAGATTGGCTGTCATCACGGCTTTCGCCAATCTGCAAAGGTTGAAGGATGACGCGCTGTCGGCGAGGCTGCCGATCTCCCTCCTTGTGGGGGAGATGTCCGGCAGGACAGAGGGGGGCGCTGTCCCGCCGACTTCAAATGGATAACATCTATGACCGACTCCGACCTTCCCATCCTCTCTCCCATAGAAGCCCGCGTGCTCGGTTGCCTGATCGAGAAAAAGGAGCTGACGCCGGACGTCTATCCGCTGACGCTCAATGCGGCACTTGCGGCGGCCAACCAGAAGACGGCACGCGAGCCGGTGATGTCGGTCGAACTTGGCGAGGTCAGAAGGGCGCTTGGCCAGCTCGAGCAGAAGGGCCTCGTCAGGCAGGCGTTCGCGTCGCGCGTCGAGCGCTACGAGCATGTCGTGGCGCAGCGCTTTTCCCTGACCTCGGCGCAGATCGCGCTGCTCGGCCTGTTGCTGCTGCGCGGCCCGCAGACGGCCTATGAATTGCTGGCACGAAGCGAACGCATGGCGCGGCTGCCGTCGATCGACGAGCTTCGCGGCAACCTCGATCTGCTGATCGGCCGCCGCCCACCGCTGGTGCAGCAGATCGATCGCGGCCCAGGCCAGCGCGAGGATCGCTATGTCCATCTGCTCAGCGGGCCAGTGGAGGCGTCGGCGGCCTCGGCGCCATGGCAACCACCGGCAGCGGCGCCCGACCTCGAAGCGCGCGTGCGTGCGCTGGAGGAAGAGGTTGCGGCGCTGCGTGCACGCCTCGAGGTGCTCGCTGGCGAAAGAAGCCAATAATCATTCGAGATGTCGGAGGGACAGCGCGACGGATCGCCAGCCTCTGGAAATGCAAAACGCCGGCTCTGGGCCGGCGTTTTCCTGGCAAAGTGGTCTGCTCACCCGAGCCTGGCGTCGAGCGATACTTTGATGGCGCCGAGCGCTTTTGAAACCGGGCATTCGGCCTTGGCCTTCTCGGCCAATTCCTTGAACTTGGCGGCATCGATGCCCGGCACCTTGCCGACCAGCGTGATCGCGCTGCCGGTGATGCCGGTGCCGGGAACCAGCGTTACCACGGCCTTGGCGTCGAGCTCGGCGGCCGGAGTGCCGTTCTCGGCGAGAAAATGCGAAAGCTGCATGGCGTAGCAGCCGGCATGGGCGGCGGCGATCAGCTCTTCCGGGTTGGTGCCGGATTTGCCGCTCTCATCCTCGAAACGCATCTTGGCCGAATAGGGCGTGCCCTTCAGCGTCTCGCTCTGGGTTTCGAGTGTGCCTTTGCCTTCCTTGAAACTGCCTTTCCAAACGGCGTTGGCGGTGCGGTCCATCAATTCCTCCTTGATTGTCGTGATTGAGCCCGTGATCGGCATCCAGTCGACTATAGCGCGCGCGGGAGCGAAGGCCACCCGCGCTTTCGTATCGGCCGCAGCGTGACACATCGTGGTGAGGCAAAAAATCGCTCGTTAAAAAAATTCGCAAAAAAATATGCGTGCAAAAATGTCGACTTCCATCTGTCCCGGCCGTCCTGCGGGCGGCCGTGAAATTGGTGGCCGGATGGAGGACCACATGAACAATCTGTTTTCTGCTCACCCGATTTCTGTTCACCCTACAGGCACCAGCCACATGGCCGGTGAACAACAAGCCGACTGGTCGCGCGTGCCGCCTTCCGGCTTCGGCCGGCTGCTTGCGGCGATTGCCATCATCGGCATTGCGGTGTCCTTTCTGGATTATGCAGCGGGGCTCGACTATGCCGCGGCCAAAGGCCCGGCCAATGTTTCCGTAGCCTCGTCCTACGGTCCAACCCAGGAATGGAGGTAAAGATGAAATACGTTTGCCTGGTCTACGGTGAAGAAAAAGATCTCTACGCAATGACGCCTGCGAGGCTGGCCAAGCTCGATGCCGATTCGCTGGCCTATGACAGGTCGGTGGCGCAAAGCGGCCGCCTGATAATCGCGCAGGCGCTGCAATCGGTGCAGACGTCGAAGACCGTGCGCCGGCGCCAGGGCAAGCGGCTGGTTACTGACGGCCCCTTCGCCGGAACCAAGGAACAGTTGCTCGGTTTCGTCATGATCGGGGCCAGGGATCTCGACGAGGCGCTGGAGATCGCCGGCGGCATTCCGCTGGCCGAAATCGGCACGATCGAGGTGCGGGCGATCTACAACGTGCCTGGGTCGTAAGGATGTCGGCGGCCGGCGACTGGCGCAGGCTGTCGTTTCTTCAATCGGCGCAACTTTTGCGTGTTGAAGCGAAGCAATACTTCTCCTATCGTCGTCCGAGATTGGGGGATCTTGGGGCATGCATATATTGATTGCTGCAATCGGCCTGCTGGGGGCAGCGGCGTTCTGGTGGTACCGGCTGAAGACCATGAACGACGCGGCGCGTGAGGTTGCCGACGTCGTTGGCCGCGTCCAGGGCAACGTCCGCCGCAAGAAACTGCGCAAGCAGGCGGCGCTCTCGCCGCTGACGGCGATCGACGATCCGGTCGTCGCCGCCGCGACGCTGATCACCGCCATCGTCTCCGAACATGGTCCTGTGCTGCCGCAACGCGAAGCTGCCATTCGATCGGTGATCTCGGAGATTGCCGACAAAAAACAGACCGATGAAGCGGTGATCTACGCCAAATGGGCGGCATCGCAAATCGACGACGCCACGGTCGTCATCGACAAGCTGGCACCGTTCCTGCGCGAACGGCTCGACGCGGCCGAAAGGAGCGATCTGCTGCGGATGGTCAGCCGTGCGGCGGAAGCCGGCGGGCCAAACCTGCAGATTCCCGACCAGCGCATGCTGCGGCTGCGCCAGAAGCTGGGCTTCGAGGTCAATTAAGTTCCCCGACACGGAAATTTGGCAGACCGCATGGCGATTAAGCCGAGACGCCTGATCGCTTCGTCATCCTTGGGTCTTCTCTCCGCTTCGCGTCGCTACGCCCAAGGATGACGAAGTTGGGGAAGCTTCAGGGCCTGTTTAGATCGCCTCGCCTTTCAATAGTTTCGGCGTGTCGCCGGACAGACCGGACGCCTGGCGGATGAAAAAACGCTTCAGCCGGGGCATGCGTTCGACAAGGCCGAGGCCGATGTCGCGCAAAGTGCGCAGCGGGCCGAAATCGTTGGAAAACAGCCGGTTCAGCACATCGGTGGTGACGCCCATCTGCACCGTGTCGAAACGCCGCCATTGCTGGTAGCGCTCAAGCACGTCCAGCGCGCCGATGTCCTGGCCGAGCCGGTCGGCCTCGACCACCACTTCCGCCAGCGCCGCCACGTCCTTGAAGCCGAGATTGAGACCCTGGCCGGCGATCGGGTGGATGCCGTGGGCGGCATCGCCGGCCAAGGCGATGCGCGGCGCGACGAAGGCGCGCGCAATGGTCAGCCCGAGCGGCCAGGCGCGGGGCTTGTCGGCGATATGGATTTCGCCGAGCTTGAGGCCAAAGCGGTGCTCGAGCTCATATTCCAGGACCAGCGTGTCGCCACTGACCAGCTTTTCGGCATCCTGCGACCGCTCGACCCAGACGATCGACGAACGGTTGGTGCCGTCCTTGCCCGGCTTGAGTGGCAGCGTGGCAAAGGGGCCGGCTGGCAGAAAATGCTCTTCGGCGCGGCCGTTGTGTGGCCGCTCATGCGCCACCGTGCAGACGATGCCGGACTGGCCATACTCCCATTTCACCGTCTTGATGCCGGCCATGTCGCGCAGCTTCGAGTTGACGCCGTCGGCGGCGACCAGCAGGCGCGCTTTCAGCGTCGCGCCATCGGCAAGATGCACGGTGATGCCGGCACCGTTGATGTCGAAGGCGCTGACGGCGACGCCTTCGATGATGCCGATGCCGAGTTGTTCGGCGCGCCGGCGCAGGGCGCCGTTCAAATCCTTGTTGGCGACCATATGCGCGAAGGGTTCGCCGGGCGCGACCTCGCCGTCGAAGGTGAGGAACACCGGGCGGACCGGATCGGATGTGCGCGAATCGGTGACGATCATTTCTGTGATCGCCTGCGCCTCCGGCGCGATCTCGTTCCAGACGCCGAGCTGGTCGAGCATGCGGCACGCGGCGGCGGCAATCGCCGAGGCGCGGCCGTCCTTCTGCCAGACCCCGGCGGGTGCTGCATCGACGACGGCAACGGCAAGGCTCGGCCGCGCCTGCTTCAGCGATACGGCGGCGGCCAAGCCGATATAGCCGGCGCCGGCGACCAGAACGTCGAGCGAATTCTTGCTGTCCACCATGGCAATTCCTTTCGCAGCCTGACTGTCGCCGGGCATTCCGCCCTTGACTGCCCGCTGTTCCTGTCGGAAACCGCCATGGTAATTTTGCGGCGAGGTCAAGATGACGGCAGCCATGGACGAGCTTCTCGGCATTCTCGACCTCGAGCAGCTGGAACACAATCTGTATCGTGGTCGCAGCCCCAAGCTCGACTGGCAGCGCATCTTCGGCGGCCAGACCATCGCCCAGGCGCTGGTCGCCGCGCAGCGAACGGTCGAGCCCGAGCGCCATGTGCACTCGCTGCACGGTTATTTCATGCGGCCGGGCGACACCAAGGTACCGATCATCTACGAGGTCGACCGCATCCGTGACGGCGGCTCCTTCACCACGCGCCGCGTCGTGGCGATCCAGCACGGCCAGGCGATCTTTTCGCTGGAAGCCTCGTTCCAGCAGGATGAGGTCGGCCTGGAACATCAGGTGCCGATGCCGCAGGACGTGCCGGCGCCCGACACGTTGCTGTCGCAGCGCGAGTTGCTGGGCAAGTTCGGCGAAGCCGTGCCCGACGGCATCAAGCGCTATTGGGAGCGCGACCGGCCGATCGAGATGAAGCCGGTGATGCTGAAGCATTATACCAGCCGGGAAAAGCTCGAGCCGAAGCAGAACATCTGGATCCGCACCACCGGCCTGGTGCCGGCCGACCGCGCCACGCAGGCGGCCGTGCTCGCTTACCTCTCTGATATGACGCTGCTCGACACCTCGACCTTTGCCCATGGCCGTGCCATTTTCGATCGCGATATCCAGGCGGCGAGCCTCGACCACGCCATGTGGTTCCATCGCAGCCATCCGCTCGACGACTGGATGCTGTACACGCAAGACAGCCCGTCGACGCAGGGATCGCGAGGCTTTACCCGCGGCTCGCTGTTTGCGCGCGACGGCACGTTGATCGCCTCGGTTGCCCAAGAAGGACTCATCCGGCTGAAGCGGCCGCCTGCGGAGTAGGCATTTTTCGAAATTTGCCTATTTTTTAAGCATATGCACTGCCGCGACTGTGAACAGGCAGTCGGCAAACCTTCCCGATTTCGTTGTTTAACAACAGCTTAACACCCTGCTTCGGCAATTGGCACGGAGCTTGAATCCTAGCGGGCACTCTCCGGCTCTCATGGGGATCGGCGAAGTCGTGCAAACGCGGGGACCCGCAACAGCAAAGGGTGAGACCTTATGAAGATCGTGATGGCAATCATAAAGCCGTTCAAGCTCGACGAGGTGCGCGAGGCGCTCACCGCAGTCGGCATCCAGGGCCTGACCGTCACCGAGGTAAAAGGCTACGGACGGCAGAAGGGGCACACGGAAATCTATCGCGGGGCGGAATACGCGGTCAGCTTCCTGCCGAAGATCAAGATCGAAGTCGCGGTCGCTGTCGACATGGTCGACAAGGCCGTCGAAGCCATAACCGCGGCGGCCAAGACCGGCCAGATCGGCGACGGCAAGATCTTCGTTTTCGGCATCGACCAGGCGGTGCGCATTCGCACCGGCGAAACAGACACCGACGCGCTTTGAGCTGCGGATACGTATTCCAATGGAGAGTTCAATGAATATTCCTTCCACCTTGAAGATAACGGGACGCGCGGCCGTTTTGGGCTCGCTCGCTCTCGCTGCACTGGGCACGGTTGCTGCGTTCGCGCAGGAAGCGGCTCCGGCAGCTCCGGCTGCCCCTGCGCCCGCGCTCGACACCGGCAACACCGCCTGGATGCTGACCTCGACGGCGCTGGTGCTGATGATGACCATACCGGGCCTGGCGCTGTTTTACGGCGGCATGGTGCGCAAGAAGAACGTGCTCGCCACCATCATGCAGAGCTTTGCCATCACCTGCCTGGTGACGGTGCTGTGGTTCATGTTCGGCTACTCGCTGGCCTTCTCGGATGGCGGCGGCATGAATGCCTATCTCGGCGGCTTCTCGAAGTTCTTCCACAACGGCATCACCACCTCGTCGCTGTGGCTGCCGGGCGTGGCGAACATCCCTGAGTTCGTCTTCTCGATGTTCCAGATGACCTTCGCCATCATCACGCCGGCGCTGATTGCCGGCGCCTTCGCCGAACGCATGAAGTTCTCGGCGCTGCTCATCTTCATGGGCGCGTGGCTACTGGTGGTCTACGCCCCGATCGCGCACTGGGTGTGGGGCGGCGGCTTCCTCGGCACAGCCGGCGTTCTCGATTTCGCCGGCGGCACGGTCGTTCACATCAATGCCGGTGTTGCCGGCCTGGTCTGCGCGCTGGTTCTCGGCAAACGTGAAGGCTACGGCACCACCAACATGGCGCCGCACAACCTCGTCTACTCCGTAATCGGCGCTTCGCTGCTGTGGGTCGGCTGGTTCGGCTTCAACGCCGGCTCGGAACTGGCCGCCGACGGCCTTGCCGGTGCCGCGATGCTGAACACCCAGGTTGCCGCTGCCGCTGCGGCGCTCGCCTGGATGTTCGCCGAATGGATCGTCGCCAAGAAGCCGAGCATTCTCGGCATCATCTCGGGCGCCGTCGCCGGCCTGGTCGCGGTGACGCCGGCTTCCGGCTTCGTCAATCCGACCGGCGCCTTCATCGTCGGCATCGTCGCCGGCGTGCTGTGCTACGTCTCGGCCGTCAAGCTCAAGCACGCGTTCGGCTATGACGACTCGCTCGATGCATTCGGCGTACACGGCATCGGCGGCATCATCGGCGCATTGCTGACCGGTGTGCTCGCCGATCCGGCGATCAACAGCCTGGGCTCGGGTGCCTCTGTCGGCAAGCAGCTCTACGGTATCGTCTTCACCATCCTGTGGACGGCGATAGCGAGCTTCGTGATCCTCTACATCGTCAAGGCGCTGGTCGGCCTGCGTCCTTCCACCCCGGAAGAGGTCGAAGGGCTCGACATCAGCCAGCACGGCGAAGTGGTGCCATAAAGCTATTGGCCGGCACCGGCGTTTTGCCGGTGCCGGGAATATCCCGTCGTGATGCTCCCGAAAGGGCTCACGCCTTGAGGCCCGGAAACCTTCCGGGCCTCTTTTTTGCGCGCGGATGGCCGTGATGGCTCGATCACGATCGCTTGATCAAGGTGCCCGGTCCGCCGGCGGCGTGAAAAATCGGCCGCAGCGGCTCCGAACTGTGGTGGCGGTCGTCCGTTCCGGCGACGCAGATTGCCCATGGTTAATGCGCCCTTAACCTTCCCGCCGCTAGTCTGACAGCCGAATCTGCCGTGTTGCGCGTCCGCGCCCCGGCCGGGCAACGACAGACGAGGAAGAGCATGCGTTCAGGGGCTTCAGCACCGCTTGCGCTGGCCGATACGGAGCACGGCATCCGGTCGTTCGCGAGGCGCCAGGTCGGGCGGCTGGTCGGTGCCGGGCTGTTTGCTCTCGTTGGTTTCGGCGTCGCCGCCCTTGCCACCTGGAACGTCGCCGATCCGAGCTTTTCGCACGCTACCGACAATATCGTCACCAATGCAATGGGTTATGCCGGCGCCGTCTTTTCCGACATTGCCATGCAGTTCTTCGGACTTGCCGCCGTCGCGGCGCTGGTGCCGGCGGTGATCTGGGGATTTCTGCTGTTTACCGCGCGCGGCGTCGACCGGCTGCCCAAACGGGCGCTGGCCTGGTTCGGGTTTTCGCTGCTTGGCGCGGCAATTGCCGGCTGCGTGGTGCCGCCCAAGACCTGGCCGCTGCCGACCGGCCTCGGCGGCGTCTTCGGTGACATGGTGCTCAATATCCCGGGCCTGATTATCGGCGGCTATCCGACCGGCCTCGTCGCCAGCGTGCTCGCCGTGCTTCTGGCAGCGCCGGCGCTGTGGGTATTCTTGTATGGCTCGGCGCTGATTTCACGCAAGAACGGCTTCGCCGTCCTCGAACAGCCTGCCGTGCCCGATCCGCAGGACGACCTGCTTTTCGACAATGAAGAGGACGAGGGCGACGAAGGCATATTGGCGCTTGGCGCCATCGCCCACTGGTGGCTGTCGCTGCGGGCCTATCTGCGCCGCCGCGCCGCGCGCCGGCGCGAGCGCGACGATTTCGAGCCGGAGATGGAGCCGCGCCCCAGCGCCTGGCGGCGGGCGGCCGAACGGGTCGAATCGGCCGAGTTCGCCGAGGCGCGGATGAGCCCGGGCGGGCGGGCCCGCGTCGAGCCGGAATTCTTCGCCGCCATGGTCAACGACCGCAGTGCCTCGATCGACCCCGACGATGCCGACGTCTTCGACGATGACGATGACATGGATTTTGCACCGGAGCCCGTGGGCCAACGGCGCAGCGCCCCGACAGCCCAGGTGCAGAATTTCCGATCCGATGCGGCCACGCGCGTCGCAGCGCCGGCACCCCGCCCGGCTCCGGGCGCCCGCGTCCAGCGCGAAGCGCAGACCACACTGATCGGCTCGGAAAGGTTTGAAATGCCGTCGCTGCATTTCCTGTCCGAGCCGAAGAATGTCGTGCGCGATGCCAGCCTGTCCAAGGACGCGCTGGAGCAGAATGCCCGCCTGCTCGAGGGCGTGCTGGAGGATTTCGGCGTCAAGGGCGAGATCATCCATGTGCGTCCCGGCCCGGTCGTCACGCTTTATGAACTGGAGCCGGCGCCCGGCATCAAATCGTCGCGGGTCATCGGCCTTTCCGACGACATCGCCCGCTCGATGAGCGCCATCGCCTGCCGTGTCGCCGTGGTGCCAGGCCGCAACGCCATCGGCATCGAGCTGCCGAACGCCAAACGCGAGACCGTCTATCTCAGGGAGATACTCGCCAGCCGCGATTTCGAAACGACAAAGTCCAAGCTGGCGCTGGCGCTAGGCAAGACCATCAATGGCGAGGCGGTCATCGTCGACATCGCCAAAATGCCGCACGTGCTGGTCGCCGGCACCACCGGCTCGGGCAAGTCCGTCGCCATCAACACCATGATCCTGTCGCTGCTCTACCGGCTGACGCCGCAGGACTGCCGGCTGATCATGATCGATCCAAAGATGCTGGAACTCTCGGTCTATGACGGCATTCCGCATCTTCTGACGCCGGTGGTCACCGATCCGAAGAAGGCGGTGGTGGCGCTGAAATGGACCGTGCGCGAGATGGAGGACCGCTACCGCAAGATGTCCAAGGTCGGCGTCCGCAACATCGACGGCTTCAACGCGCGCGTGCAGCAGGCCGAGAAAAAGGGCGAAAGGATCTCGCGCACCGTGCAGACCGGCTTCGACCGCCAGACCGGCGAAGCGATCTACGAGACGGAGAACCTCGACCTCGAGCCGATGCCCTACATCGTCGTCATCATCGACGAGATGGCCGATTTGATGATGGTCGCCGGCAAGGACATCGAAGGCGCGGTGCAACGCCTGGCGCAGATGGCGCGCGCCGCCGGCATCCATGTCATCATGGCGACGCAGCGGCCGTCGGTCGACGTCATCACCGGCACCATCAAGGCGAATTTCCCGACCCGCATCTCGTTCCAGGTGACGTCGAAGATCGACAGCCGCACCATCCTGGGCGAACAGGGCGCCGAGCAGCTGCTCGGCATGGGCGACATGCTCTACATGGCCGGCGGCGGCCGCATCCAGCGCGTGCACGGTCCCTTCGTCTCCGACGACGAGGTCGAGAAGATCGTCGCCCATCTGAAGCTGCAGGGCGTGCCGGAATATCTCGACGCCATCACCGAGGACGACGACAAGGATGACGATGAGCCGTCGGGCAAAGGCAGTGGCGGCGGCGACGGCGGCAATTTCGAGGATTCCGACGATCCCTACGACCAGGCGGTTGCGGTGGTGCTGCGCGACGGCAAGGCCTCGACCAGCTACATCCAGCGCCGGCTCGGCATCGGCTACAACCGCGCCGCCTCGATCATCGAGAAGATGGAGAAGGAAGGCATTGTCGGCCCGGCCAACCATGCGGGAAAACGCGAAATCCTGGTGCCGACGGAGGACGACAAGTTCTAGAGGCCGCGCCGGCAACTTTGAACCTTTTGGCGCGTTGCAACGGACGGGCGCCGTGCGGCCCGCCAAACTTAAGCCCAACTGGGGGGCCAGACCAACATAACGAGCAAGCAATCAGATGATGGTGACCGGCATGAAAAACGCAACTCTCGCCCCAAGCAGCGATTTCGCCCCAACCCGCCGGCAGGTGCTCGGCCTCGGCCTGGTCCTGGCCGGTGCGGCGGCCGCCAACCTCGTGCCCGGCTTCCAGCTGCTGGCGTCGGCGCAAGCAGCGGTTCCGGCGACGGCGCAGAAGATCGCCGATCATTTCTCCTCGGTCAAATCGATGAGCGGCGAGTTCGTGCAGTTCGGACCCAAGGGCGAGCAGACCGGCGGCAAGTTCTTTCTGGAACGGCCGGGCAAGATCCGCTTCAATTACGACGGCGCCTCGAATTTCAGGGTGATTTCCGACGGCAAGTCGGTGGTCATCCTCAACAAGAAGCTGCGGACCTCCGACCTCTACCCGCTGTCGAAGACGCCGCTGAAGCTGCTGCTCGACGACAAGATCGATCTCTCGGGCGGACGCGTCAGAAGCGTCAAGGAAGAGGACGATCTCACCACCATCCAGCTTGCCGACAAATCGGTGTTCGGCAATTCGAAGATCACCATGATGTTCGATCCGAAATCCTATGAATTGCGGCAGTGGACCATCACCGATGCGCAAGGCAAGGATACGACGGTGATGATCTTCAACACCAAGGAGGGCGTCAGCTTCGCCCCCGATACCTTCGCCATCGACTATACGGCGAACCGCGAGCTGAACACCAAGACGCGGTAACTTTCTACCGCTGCGGAGGCCTTCCGCGTTGGTGCGGGCGGCTTGTTTTTGCGGTGCGCGGCTGGCAGTAGTTTCCGCGATTGACTTCCGTCGGAGCCATCCGGCGGATCTTGCGTTGTCCGGAACCCCACATGCCGTTTTCCATCGCTACCTGGAACATCAACTCCGTCCGGCTGCGCATGCCGATCGTCGAGCGCCTGCTGGTCGAGCAGGCGCCGGACGTGCTCTGCCTGCAGGAAACCAAGGTTCCGGACGAATTGTTTCCGGAGAAGGCGTTCCGCAAGCTCGGCTACGAGCACATCGCCTTCCATGGCCAGAAGGGCTATCACGGCGTCGCGACCATAGCGCGCCGTCCGATCGAGATCGTCGAAAAGCGCCGCTTCTGCGAGATCGACGACAGCCGGCATCTGTCGGTCACCGTCAAGGCCGGCGGCAAGACGATCCTGCTGCACAATTTCTACGTACCGGCCGGCGGCGACGAGCCCGACCCGGCCGTCAACCGCAAGTTCAAGCACAAGCTCGATTTCGTTGCCGAGATGAACGCCGTTCGCGCCGAGCATGACGAGCATTCCGGCTCGATCCTGGTCGGCGACCTCAACATCGCGCCGCTCGAGCACGATGTCTGGTCGCACAAGCAGCTCCTCAACGTCGTCAGCCATACGCCGGTCGAGACGGAAAACTTCGAGGCGATGCGGCTCGCCGGCGACTGGATCGACCTGATGCGGCTCAATGTGCCTTACGAGGAGAAACTCTACACCTGGTGGAGCTATCGCGCCCAGGATTGGCAGGCCTCAAATCGCGGCCGCCGCCTCGACCATATCTGGTCGTCGCCAAACCTGGTGCCGCATTTCGCCGGCTATGAAATCCTGCGGCCGGCGCGCGGCTGGGAACGGCCCTCGGACCATGTGCCGGTAATCGGGCGTTTCAACCTGGACTAGCTTTGTCTCGCCTTAACAACTCAGCGGAACCTGAAGCTATCCGCGATGTAGTCGGGGCGGGCGTTCAGCGTGGCGAAAACGTCCTCCAGATCAGGCGCCCCCGCCAATATGCCTGACAGGACCAGCGTCGTCGCGACGCCGACGCCGTTGCCGCCGGCGATGTCGTGCTCGACGCTGTCGCCGACGCAGACCACGCTGTCGCGCTCCGGGTGGCCCGCCAGTGCCAGCGCTGCCTCGAATATCTGCGGATTGGGCTTGCCAATGCGCGCCACGCTGCCGCCGAGGCTCTCATAGAGATCGGCGAGCCGGCCGGCGCCGAAGCGAGGGCCGACGGCAGTCAGCATGATCTTGTCAGGATTGGTGCAGAAGCATGGCACCCGGCGCGCCGCCGCCGGGCCAAGAAGCCGGCGATAATGGTCGAGGTCGTAGCGATCGCCCTCGCTGGCGGAAATCAGCACCAGTTCTGCATCGTCGCCGTCCCTGGCCAGGACGAAGGGCAGGCCGTCGACAGCCGAACGGTCATTGTCGCGGCGGATCAGCAGGCATTTTGTCTGCGGGCGCAAGGCTCCGGATGCCGCCATTTGATGGAAGGAGCGCCACGCCACCTCGCCGGAGGAGACAAAGTGGTCCCAGCTTCCCGGTTCGAAGCCGAGCTTCAGCAGGCGGCGCTCATTGGGTTGCGCCCGCTTGCCGGAATTCGAGATCAGCACGATGGTCTTGCCGGCGCGCTTGAGTGCCGACAAGGCTTCGACAGCACCTGGATAGGCGCTGGTGCCGTCGTGCAGCACACCAAATTGGTCGAGCAGGAACACCTGATAGCGGTCGGTCAGCGCCGCGATGCCGTCGAGGTGTTGAATTGCCTTGGCCGTCATAAAAGCCCCGCTGCGCTTGCGCCCATCAGCGCCAGCCGCGCCGTGCCGGCAGCGGCCTCCTCCGAAAGAGCCGGTACGAGAGCGACGCCAAGCTTGCGCTGCCGGATCGCTGTCCAGGCCGGATTGGCCGCACCGCCGCCGACGCTCCTGACCGATGTCAGCCGGGGTGCGCCGAGTTCGGCAAGCCGGCGATAGCCGAGCGCTTCGATCGCCGCAATACCCTCGAACATCGCTTTCAGATAATCGGCGTCGTCGGCGGGCCGCGGCTCGAGGCGCGGCGGCAACGCCGGATCGGCTATGGGGAAGCGTTCGCCCGGCGCCGGCAGCGGGTAATAGTCGAGGCCGGTCTCCGTCGCCGGGTCGATTTTTTTGCTGAGTTCGACAATCCGGGCGACGGGGAAATACTGGGCCAGCACCTTGCCGCCGGAATTCGAGGCGCCGCCCGCCAGGTAGGTGTCACCGAGCCTATGGCTGTAGATGCCGAATTGCGGCGCCGAGATCGGCCGGCCGCAGAGCATCTTGATGGTCAGCGAGGACCCCAGCGCGGTGACGCCGTCGCCGACTGTCGCGGCGCCTGTCGCCAGGAACGAGGCGCAGCCATCCGTCGTGCCGGCGACAACGGCCACGTCACGCGGCAGGCCGAACATTTTCGCGGCGCTGGCGGTGAGCGTGCCCGTGACATCGCCCGGCCGCACGACGCGGGGCAGGAATTCCGTGCGCATGCCGGTCGCCGCGATCCAGTCCGGCCAGCGCCGGGCCTCGACGTCGTAGCCGGTCTTCAGGGCGTTGTTCTCGTCGCTGACATCGAAGCGGCCGGAAAACTGTCCGGCGATCCAGTCGGCCTGATGCAGCACAGTGGCGACGCCGGGCAGGTGCTGGAAAGACAGCGCCTTGGCGAGACCGGACGTCGCCCCGAGTGCAGCGCTCGTTGCCGGTGCCGCGCCGGCTATTGCAGTCAGGATAGTGTCGTCAGCGACCTTGTCGTTGTACATCAGCGGTTCGGCCAACGGCCGCCCGGCGCCCTCGACCGGCAGCAGCGTGCCCGACGTACCGTCGACGGCGATCGAGTGCACTGCCGCGCGATCGATACATTTGAGAAGTTCCGCCAATGTCGCGCCGACCGCCTCCCACCATATCGCGGGGTCGCGGCCGTTCAGCCCAAATCGCTCGAGGGCAATAGCGGAATGCGCGGCAATGGAAAAGTCTGGGCGCATGGCGACGGCGCGCGCGCCGGATGTGCCGATGTCGATGCCGATGGCAAGCGGGCCAGTCGATAGCGGGCTTGACGAATGCGGCATGTCAGCTGCCTCCGGCATTGAGTTTCTGGCGATATTTTTCGGCGTCCCAGTTGATCAGCTCGTCATTCTCCGCCGCTGTCAGATAATTCAGCTTCGCCGCGACATCGACCCGCGCCGTGACGTCGGAAAGGCAGCGCTGCATGGCATCGGCACCGGCACCGGCGTCGCCGCGTATCAGCACGCCGAGGCCGGGAAACAGGATCGCCACGGGTGCGGCGCCGCAGCGCTCGATGACGCGCTTCACATCCTCGCCCGGTCTCGCCACGACCGAGCCTTCGCCGAGAAAGATGACGTGGTCGGGGTAGAGGCTGCCACCCGAAGCCATACGGCAGCTTTCGGGGTCGATCGCCACCGCATGCGCCTCGACATCGGCCGGCAGTCTGTAGCCGCTGCCGCCGGCGAGCGCCGTCAGCGCCGCGATGTCCGGTTCCGCCACCTGGCGCGGCGGCCGCGCCAGCAGCCGTATCACCTGGCGCAGCAGCATGCCCGCCTTCGCGACGGTCTCGGCTGCAACGACCAGGCCGTGATTGCCGAGGATCAGGACATCCTCGCCTGGCCGCAGGCGCTCGGCGATGCCCTGGGCGAGCGGCAGTCCCGGCCGGCGATAGGGAACATACGCCCATTGGCGGCCGTCGAGCCGCCTGGCGGCCTCGGCCTCGCAGTCGGCCTGCACGGCCAGCGAAATGGTCTCGACGCAGTGGACATGCAGGACGATGCGCTGCGGCATCAGCGCATGCACGGTGGTCTCGATCGACGGGCGCAAGCCGCGTGGATTGAGGGCGCCGATGGCGAAGGCCTGCGGCTGTTCGGCGGCCGGGTCGCGCCGTTCGATGGCGTCGAGCAATGGCGGGATGCTGACCGGCACCATGATGTCCGCGGTGAGCGCGTCCTTCAGCCAGGTGCCGGAGGCCTTGATCCAGAGCGTGTCGCCGGCTTTCAGCGAGGTGTTGCCGCCGGCGGCCTGGGTCAGATGCGGGTCGCTGCCGATCTCGGCCGAAAGCGACCGCAGCGCTGCCAGTTCCTGCGCATCCGCACTGATCGTCATCGAAATTCCTCCACAAACCGGCCGCGTGGGCCACGGCTTTGGACGTCCCGTTGCCGGGACGAAGACCGACCCTGGTATCGCAGACGCGAGTAAGTTACGTCAACAGTGATGTTATCGCGTCAATCAGGCTTGCAATCCGAGGCGCGTTGAGTAAGTTGCACCAATTGCCGTGCAAAATGGCAATGCGGTGCAAAATGCTTGGGAGGCAAGCGCATTGGGAGGTAAGGGTTGAGCGACTCCGGCCGCCAGCGCCAGATCGTCGAGCTTTTGCGGGACCGGCCTTTCGCATCGGTGCGCGAGCTGCAGGAGCGGCTTGGCGTGTCGGCGGCGACAGTGCGGCGCGACATCGACAAGATCGATGAGGCCGGCGAAGCGCGCAAGGTCTATGGCGGCATCTCGGCGCTTGATGGCGCTTCGCAAGCCGGCGTCGCCTATGCCAGGCCCTATGACGAGAACCGCGACCTCGCCGTCGAGGCCAAGCGGCAGATCGCCGCTCTCGCCGCCACCATGGTGCGCGACGGCGACGCGGTCATCGTGCATGGTGGTTCGACCTGCTTCCATCTCGGCGTCAAGCTCGCCGACCGCAACATCCGGCTCTACACCAACTCGATGCCGCTCGCGGCCTATCTCAGCGACCACGGCCATTGCAGCCTCACCGTCGCCGGCGGCGAACTGCACCGCGAGCCGGGCATCATCCATTCGCTGACCCAGACGGTGCCGTTCTACGCCTCGAAGTTCTTTCTCGGCGCGCAAGGCATCGGCCAGGAAGGCCTTCTGGAATCGCACCCGCTGCTGGTCCGCTCGATCGTCGAGCTCAGCCTCTGCGCCGACCAGATCGTCGTGCTGGCCGACAGCCGCAAACTGTCGATCCACGCGCGCAACGTGGCACTGCCGCTGTCGCGGATCGGCACGCTGGTCACCGATGACGGCCTGTCCGACGCCGACGCGCGCATGCTCGAAGATGCCGGCGTCGCGGTGCGGATCGCCGCTTCCTCGGGAGGCGCCCAATGAACATCGCCGTCCTCGATTTCGGCAAGACCAATTCGAAGCTGTTCGTCTTCGGCCAGGACGGACAGATCCTCGACGAGCGCCGTACTCAGCCGAGCTGGATCCGCAAAGACGGTTTCAGCGTGCTCGACGAGCCAGCGCTTCACGACTGGGCGGCTCGCGCCATCGATGAGGCGGTTGATGCACATGGCGTGGAAGGGTTGATGGTATCCGGCCATGGCTGCACCTTCGCGCTGGTCGATGAAGCCGCGCTGACGCATCCGATCCTCGATTACGAGCAGGAACCGCCAGCTGAAATCGCCGCGCAGATCGACCGCCGCATTCCGGATTTTGCCGAGACCTTTTCGCCCCGCCTGCCGCTTGGCTTCAACTACGGCCGCCACATGTTGTGGCTGAAGCAGGTGGGGCCCGGTGCCTTCGCCGCAGCGAAATCGATCCTCGGCTACCCCCAATATTGGAGCTGGCGGTTTGGCGGCCGGCCGGTATCGGAAGTGTCGTATCTCGGCTGCCACTCGCATCTGTGGGCGCCGCGCAAACGCGATTTCAGCTCGCTGGTCGATGCCGAGGGCTGGCGCGGCCAGATGCCCGCCTTCGAGCGTGCCGGCGCGGTGATCGGCGAGCAGCGCTTCGGCCAGGCCGAGAAGCCGGTCGCCATCCATAATGGCGTCCACGACAGCAATGCCGCGCTCCATGCCTACCGCCGGCAGCAGCTTGGGCCGGTGACCGTGGTCTCGACCGGCACCTGGGTGGTCGTGCTCAATCCGGACTGCCCGCTCGACGCACTCGATGGCGAGCGCGACATGCTGGTCAATGTCGATGTCGATGGCGGCCCGGTGCCGACCATCCGCTTCATGGGCGGCCGCGAATTCGCGACGATCAGCGCCGGCTGGCAGGGCGCAATTGCGCCGTCATCGATACAACGGGTGATCGACGCCGGCATCATGGCGCTGCCGAGCTTCGCGCCCGGGGGCCCAATGCCGCACCGACGCGGCGAACTGGTCGGGCGTACGCCCAATGCCGAGGAACGCGCGGCGATGGCGCTGCTCTATGTCGCGCTGATGGTCGATCTGTGCCTCGAGCTGATCCATTCGGACAATACGGTGATCGTCGACGGCGGCCTGAACAATGGCGGGCTGCTTGCAGCGTTGCTGGCGCAGTTGCGGCCCGGGCAGGCCTTCCTGCAGGGCGCAACGCTGGAGGGCAGCGCCACCGGTGCTGCCGCACTTGCCTTTGAAAGTGTCGGACGCGAATTTGCCACCGAGGCGCCGGAGGCGGTGCATGCGGCAAGCTTCAGCGGCCTTGCGGGTTACCGCAGCGACTGGCGCGGCCTTGCCGCCGACCGGGCTGTGGCCAGCGCAGCTGCAGGAGCTGCCCCATGAGCGCCGCCGCCCGGAGCGAGACGGCCCGCCAGCCGGTGCTGGAAATGCGCCACATCTCGAAAACGTTCGGTGCGATCCGCGCCTTGCACGATGTCTCGCTGACCGTTCATGCCGGCGAACTGCACGCGCTGATGGGCGAGAACGGTGCCGGCAAGTCGACGCTGATGAAGGTGCTGTCCGGCGCCTACCGGCCGGATCCCGGCGGCGAAATCCTGATCGACGGCGTGCCGGCCGCCACCGGTGATCCGATCAAGGCACGCGCCGCCGGCATTGCGGTCATCTATCAGGAGCTGTCGCTGGCGCCCAATCTGTCGGTGGCGCAGAACATCTTCCTCGGCAACGAGCCGCGACGGTTCGGCGTCGTCGATCGCGAGCAGTGCAATCGGCGCGCCAGCGAGATCATCGCGCGGCTCGGCGTGACCTTCTCGGCGCGCACTCCGGTCGCCAGCCTGTCGCTGGGCGAACGCCAGCTGGTGGAAATCGCCCGCGCGCTGTCGACCAATGCGCGCATCATCGTCATGGACGAGCCGACCACGTCACTGACCTCGCGCGAGACCGACCGGCTGTTCGAGGTGATCGCGACGCTGAAGTCGCAAGGCATCGCCATCATCTACATCAGCCACCGCATGGAAGAGGTCTACCAGCTCGCCGACCGCGTCAGCGTGCTGCGCGACAGCGGCTATGTCGGCACGCTCGACCGCGCCGACCTGAACGCCTCGCGCCTGGTATCGATGATGGTCGGGCGCGATCTGTCGACGTTCTACAAGAAGGATCACCGACCGCCGGACAGCAAGCGCGCCGTCGCGCTGTCGGTGCGCGGCGTGTCGGACGGCAATCTCATAAAGAATTGTTCGTTCGACCTCCACAAGGGCGAGGTGCTGGCACTGGCCGGCCTGGTCGGTTCGGGCCGCACCGAACTGGCACGGCTGATCTTCGGCGCCGACAGGCACATATCGGGCACGCTGGAGCTCGGCGGCAAACCGATATCCATAGGTTCGCCAAGCGAGGCGCTCGATGCCGGCATCGCCTACCTGACCGAGGACCGCAAGCAACTTGGCCTGTTTCTCGACATGTCGATCTCCGACAACATCAGCATGGGCGTGCTGGCAAGGGACGCGAAGGCCGGCGGCCTGCGCGACTTCAATGCTGCCGAAAAGCGCGCCGCCAAGGCGGTGTCGGATCTCTCCATCCGCACCGGCTCGGTGCAGGCCAATGCCGGCTCGCTGTCGGGTGGCAACCAGCAGAAGGTGCTGCTCGCCCGCCTGCTGGAAACCGAGCCGCAGGTCGTCATCCTCGACGAGCCGACCCGCGGCGTCGATGTCGGGGCGAAGTCGGAAATCTATCGGCTGATCGACAATCTGGCCAAGAAAGGCATCGCCATCCTGATGATCTCCAGCGAACTGCCGGAGGTGATCGGCATCGCCGACCGCGTGCTGGTGATGCGCGACGGCACCATTGCCGGCGAGGTGACGGCGTCGGAGGGCGAGCCGCTGCAGCAGGAAGCGATCATGGAACTTGCAACGGGAGCGGCTCAGCGATGACCGACACGATGAAAGCGGACGACCGGGCGGTCGGCAGGAGCACGAGGTGGCGTACCGCCATCGCTGCCCTCGGCATGCTGCCGATCCTGATCCTGCTGGCGGTCGGCTTCCAGTTCATCAATCCGCGCTTTTTCACCCAGACCAATCTGCTGATCGTCATGCAGCAATCGTCGATCAACATCGTGCTGGCGGCCGGCATGACTTTCGTCATCCTGACCGGCGGCATCGACCTGTCCGTCGGCTCGATCCTTGCCGCCTCGGCGATGGTGGCGGTGATGGTGTCGCTGGTGCCCGATTGGGGACTGCTGGGCGTGCCGGCGGCCATTCTCGTCGGCCTCGGCTTCGGCGTCATCAACGGGCTGCTGATCGCCTATATCAGACTGCCGCCGTTCATCGTCACGCTGGGGTCGCTGACCGCCGTGCGCGGCGTCGCCCGCCTGCTTGGCCAGGACACCACGGTGTTCAACGCGGACCTGCCGTTCGACTTCATCGGCAACGGTTCGCTGTTCGGCATTCCGTGGCTGGTCATCATCGCGCTGGCGGTCGTGGTGCTGTCCTGGCTGGTGCTCAAGCGCACCGTGCTCGGCACCTGGATCTACGCGGTCGGCGGCAACGCCGAGGCCGCCAGGCTGACCGGCATCAAGGTGCCGCTGGTGCTGCTTTTCGTCTACGGCGTTTCCGGCCTTCTGGCCGGCCTTGGCGGCGCCATGTCGGCGGCCCGGCTCTATGCCGCCAACGGGCTGCAGCTCGGCCAGTCCTACGAACTCGACGCCATTGCCGCGGTCATTCTCGGCGGCACCAGCTTCGTCGGCGGCGTCGGCTCGATCTGGGGCACGCTGATCGGCGGCCTGATCATCGCCGTGCTCTCCAACGGGCTCATCCTCGCCGGTGTTTCGGACATCTGGCAGTACATCATCAAGGGATTGGTCATCATCGTGGCGGTCGCCCTCGACCGTTACCGGCTCCAGGCAGGAGCAAGAACGTGATGGCCCTTAGTCGCCGGCATCCAACGAGCCGGTTTCATGTGTAACGCACCGTGAGAGGCGCGGGGCATCAGGAGGAAAATAAAACAATGAAGACCATCGCTAAACTGCTTTGCGGCGTCGCCCTTTCGGCCGCAATCATCGCGCCGGCATCGGCAAAGGATCTGAACAAGGTCGGCATTTCGGTCGGCCTGCTCGGCAACCCGTTCTTCGTCGCCACCATCAAGGGCATCGAGGACGCGGCCAAGAAGATCAACCCGAATGTGCAGGTGACCTCGGTATCGGCCGACTACGATCTCAACAAGCAGGTGTCGCAGGTCGATTCCTTCATCGCCGCCGGCGTCGACGTCATCATGCTCAACGCCGTCGATGCCAAGGCGATCGCGCCGGCGGTGAAGAAGGCGCAGGCGGCCGGCATCGTCGTTGCCGCTTTCGACGTTTCGGCGCCGGGCGCCGACGTCACCGTGATGACCAACAACGTCAAGGCCGGCGAAGAGGCGTGCCAGTATCTGGTCGATCATACCGGCGGCAAGGGCGACTACGTCATCCTCAACGGCCCGGCCTCGTCGTCGATCCTGGAGCGGGTCAAGGGCTGCAAGGACGTGCTGGCAAAACACCCCGAAATCAAGGTCCTTTCCGACGACCAGAACGCCGAAGGCTCGCGTGACGGCGGCCTGAAAGTGTTCCAGTCGCTGCTGACCCGTTTCGACAAGATCGACGCGGTCTTCGCCATCAACGATCCGACGGCGATCGGCGCCCAGCTTGCGGCCAAGCAGCTCAACCGCTCGGAGTTCATCTTCACCGCGGTCGACGGCGCACCGGATATCGAGAAGGAACTCGCCTCCGGCACGTCGATGATCAAGGCCTCGGCCTCGCAAGATCCCTATGTGATGGCCGGCCAGTCGCTGACGATGGCGGCCGACTTGCTTGCCGGCAAGAAGCCGGCCGAGCCGACGGTGCTGCTCGACCCGAAGCTGATCACGGCCGACAATTTGAAGGATTACAAGGGCTGGACCGCAGCTCGCTAAGCCTCCCACGCGTGGGGGGGCGGGTATGACCGGCCGCACCTTTTTGTCCGAGCATCGGATTGCCAAAACCGCTTTGGCCTTGGGTCCGCTGGAATAACCGGAGACGATCATGTCGCGCATCGGAATCCATTCATTCGTCTGGTCGGCGAGCTCGGCGCAGGGCGACCTCGAGCGGACGCTGGCCAACACCAGGGAAGCCGGCTTCGATCTGATCGAATTCTCCTATCTCGACCCCGCCAATGTCGACATTGATGGGTTGGCCAAGCGGATCGCCGATCTCGGCCTCGGTGTTGCGATCAGCATCGGACTGCCGGCCGACGGCGATATTTCGAGCGCCGACAAAACGATTGCCGCGCACGGCGTCGAAATCCTGAAACGTACGATCGCGCTGACCCGCGATCTCGGCGGTCAGAAGGTTGCCGGCATTCTCAGCACCAGCCACGGCTTGCAGAGCGAGGCGCCGACGCGCGACCAGTGGGACCGCAGCGCCGGCACGCTGGCCGAGGTGGCGGAGACGGCAAAATCAGCCGGCGTCACTCTCAACCTCGAGATCGTCAACCGCTTCGAAAGCAACCTGCTCAACACCGCCGCGCAAGGCATGGCCTTCATCGCGGACAGCGGCTCCGATAACCTCTTCCTGCATCTCGACAGCTTCCACATGAACATCGAGGAGGCCGATGTCGGCTTGGCCATCCGCAACGCCGCAAAGAAAATCGGCTATGTCCACATCGGCGAGAGCCATCGCGGCTTCCTCGGCACCGGCAATATTGATTTTACCGCGATATTCTATGCGCTGACCGCCATCGGCTACAGCGACGACCTCAGCTTCGAATCCTTCTCGTCGGAAATCGTCGACGAGAACCTGTCGCGGAAAACCGCGATCTGGCGCAATCTGTGGACCGACAATATGGAGCTGGCCAAACATGCGCGCCGCTTCATTGCGTTGGGACTGGAGACGGCACGGCGCAAGGCCGAGCTTGTTTCCGCAACGCACCGGCCTTGAGCCCTCGCGGTTCCGAAAATCGATCCGGATAGGCCAGAGGCGCTACATTAGACCGATTCCTCGTTTCACGGAAACGCAGAACCGGTCTATCTCTCTGTTTTGGCGCAATTCCGGACGGAAAACCGTTTCACACTTTTCCTGGAATTGCTCTAGCCGGCAAAACGCGGCCCCAGTTCCTCGATCCGGCGGATCATCGCCTGGAAATCCTCCGAGATGCGCTGGTGCAAGTGAACCGCCAGCTCCGGGTATTCCTCGAGGATGCGGCGGAACATCTTGCGGCTGAGCCGCAGCACTTCCGAATCGATTTCGGCCGAGGCGCTGGTCAGCCGGTTCGTGTCGGCGATCAGCGCCAGTTCGCTGAGCATGGTGCCGGGGCCGGCGGTGCCGATCGGAATGCGCTCGCCATCGTGCTCGCGGTAGAGGACGATGCGGCCGCTGATCACGATATAGGCGCAATCAGCCTCGTCGTCCTCGCGGTAAAGCTTGTGGTCGGCTTGCAACTTGGTGGTTTCGGCACCGAAGGCGAGCAGACGCAGTTGTTCCTGCGTGAAGCCCTCGAAGAGCCTCACGGTGGACAGGAGGCGGATGTCGTCATCCAGCGCCATCTAGCTATGTCCCCGAACCGTCAGTCCGACTCCTCCCCTACGAGGCCGATCCAAAACCACCTCCAGCCTGAGGACCGTACCCGAAAAGCGCCCCGCCCGGATCGCTTATTTGAATAATGAAATGTTTAAGGAACCAGCTTGTAGCCGCCGCTTTCTGTCACGAGAATTTCCGCGTTGGAGGGATCGCGCTCGATCTTCTGGCGCAGCCGGTAGACATGAGTTTCCAGGGTATGCGTGGTGACGCCGGAATTGTAGCCCCAGACTTCCTCCAGCAGCACGTCGCGGGTCACCACCTTCTGGTCGGCGCGGTAGAGATATTTGATGATCGAGGCTTCCTTTTCGGTCAGCCGCACCTTGGCGCCGCGCGGGTCGATCAGAAGCTTCTGGCTGGGCTTGAACGTGTAGGGGCCGACCGAGAAAGTGGCGTCCTCGCTCTGTTCGTGCTGGCGCAGCTGGGCGCGAATGCGAGCCAGCAGCACGGCAAAGCGAAACGGCTTCGTCACATAGTCGTTGGCGCCGGCCTCGAGGCCAAGGATTGTGTCGGAATCGGTATCATGGCCGGTCAGCATGATGATCGGCGCCTTGTAGCCGCCCTTGCGCAATATCTTTACCGCCTCGCGGCCATCCATGTCGGGCAGGCCGACATCCATGATGAGCAGGTCGATGAGCCCGCCGCGCGCCGTGGCGATGCCTTTGGCGGCGGTCGCTTCCTGCAGGACGTCGAATTCCTCATAAAGCGACAATTGCTCGACAAGGGTGCCGCGCAGGTCGTCATCGTCATCGACGATCAGAATGGTGCGTGAAGTCATGGATCAATCCGTTGTTTTGAAAAGAGATTTCAGTTGACCGCTGCCTGTTTATGCGGAAGCTGACCGGCACAACAGCCGTTCACAGTGATTTGTTCCGTGGCTCGATCATACAAGAAAAAACAAGATCGCAATGCAGTCGGCGCAATTTTGCCGAAAGGGCTCACCGTACTCACCGTGCGGGCGCGGCCTGGCCAGCCCAGCCAGGGCTTTCTGCAGGCCGGCAAACTCGTGTTTCCATGTGCACTGGGGCATGGCGGCATCTCGGCCGGCAAGCGCGAGGGCGACGGCGCCACGCCGCTCGCCTCGATGCGGATATTGTCGGGATATTTTCGTGGCGACCGTTTTGCCGGCGGCCGCCGGACGCGGCTGGCGATGACGCCGATCGGCCGCGACCTCGGCTGGTGCGAGGTGCCTGGGGACCGCAACTACAACCGCCCGGTCAAAATCCCCTATGGCGCCAGCCATGAGCGGATGCTGCGGGCCGACGATCTCTATGACGCCTGCCTGGTGCTGGACTGGAACATTGTGCCGCGCCGGCGCGGCCGCGGCAGCGCCATCTTCTTCCACCTGGCGCGCCCCGGCCTCACGCCGACGCAAGGCTGCGTCGCGGTAACGGCCCGCACCATGGCGCGGCTGCTGCCGCTGCTGTCGGAGCGGACGGTGGTAAGGGTGGTAAGGTGAGTGAGTAGTGAGTAGTGAATAGTGAATGGTGAAGCTAAGCGGCGGGTCAGCGAATGTCCTTCCTTCACTACTCACTACTCACTACTCACTACTCTCTCCTATCGCTTCCTCGGCAGCTGCCACCCCACGTCTAGAAGGCCGAGCCGGCCGAGTTCGCGGTCCATGGCGCGTGCGATGTCCTTGCGTTCGCCGCCGATGTCGCGCAGCTGGCGATCGGAGAGGTTCTCGACATTCTCGTGGGGAAGACTGATCGCGATTTTTGCATGCCGAAGCCAGTCAAGCACGGCGCGCAGCCAGGCCGGACGGAGGGTTACAGAGCGCAAGGTGATGTCAGACATGGTGCAATCCGCTTCTCCGGACATCAAATCCGGTTTGATGTTTCTTCGATGTTCGGATCATGGCGGATTGAAATTCAAACGGGAAACGAGTAGTTTTTTCTGCATCTTCAAGTTTTGTTTGAGGATTGGAATGCTCGACCGAACCCTCCTCGTCTGGCACTGATGGCGCGCCTGCTGCCTGGAACCCGTGCCCTGCGGACGCTCGAGGCAGCGGCCCGGCACCTCAATTTCACCCGCGCCGCCGACGAGCTCGGCCTGACGCCGGCAGCGGTCAGCCACCAGATCAAGGAAATCGAGGATCAGCTCGGCATCGTGCTGTTCACACGCACCAGCCGCACAATCCGGCTGACCGAGGCGGGCGCGGTGCTGTTCGAAGCTTCGACCGATGCGCTCGACCTGCTTGGCCGGGCCGTCTCACGGGCGCAGAAGGCGGCGCGCGGATCGGCGCTGCTGAAGGTCACCCTCGACGCGCAATTCGCGACGAAGTGGCTGATGCGGCGCGTCGACGATTTTCGCAAGCAGCATCCGGCGATCGAGCTGCGTTTCGACATCAGCTACGAGGTGCGCGACTTCGATCGCGACGATGTCGATGTCGGCATCCGTTTCGGCACCGGCAAGTATCCGGGGCTTCGCTCGCACCGGCTGTTCGAAAATGTCATCATTCCCGTCTGCAGTCCGGCCTTGCTGCGGTCAGGGCCGCCGCTCAAGGAACCGCGCGACCTGTTCCATCATACGCTGGCCCATATCGAGTGGTCGCGCCAGGGCGTCACCTGGCCGAACTGGAGCATATGGATGGCGGCGGCGGGCGTCGACGATTTCGACGACAGCCGGACCATCGTGTTCGGCAACTCGACGGATGCCGTCCAGGCCGCGCTCGACGGCAACGCGGTCGCGCTCGCCGATTTCGCCATGGTGGCAAACGACCTGTCCGAAGGCCGGCTGATCCGACCCTTCGAACTCGGCATCAAGGTCGCGCCGGAATTCGCCTATTTCCTGGTCTATCCCGAAAGTACGGCGAATGATCCGCGCATTGCCGCCTTTCGCGATTGGCTTCTCGAGGAAATCGCCAAGACCCCGACCTGACGGTCAGGCCGCCGCCGCGCCGAACCAGCCGATCACAGCGCCGATGAGAAGCAGCACGCCAAGCCAATGGCCGACATCGATGAGCGTCAGATCCCAGCCGAAGCCTTCGTAGCGATGGTTGACCGAAAGCGTCGTGGCGACGAACCCCAGCCAGAGAACGAAGCCGAAGATCACCCCGGCAAGCAGGCTCGGTTCGCCGCCGGTCACGGCGCCGATGATCAGCGACATGACCAGCGCCATGACGAGCTCCGCGACGAAGGAGACGACGAAGGGTAGCATCGATTTGCTCATCGTCGCCGGATCAAGCTTGGCGGCCTTCAGCCACGGCTTGCTCAAGCCCATATACCAGGCCGCGCCGAACAGCCACGCGACGACGGCGGCGACGATTACCGCCAGCCAATTGATTGCTGAGAAATCCATGGTTCCCTCCGGTCGATTGCGCGATGGAACGCCTGTTCGGCGATGCCGTCAAGCAAGACGCCAGACGGTCGTGCGCTTGACCTCGGCGTCCTCCAGCGCCCGCGTCACCGCCACTTCGTAGACGGCAAGCGGCTCCAGCCCCGCCTTCGGCAGATAGGAGCGGCCGGGATCGCCGACGAGGATGTCGGCGCCGCGCGCCTTCAGCGCGACGAACCACGGCATCAGCCTGTCGGCGAAAGTCTTGTCGTAGAAGACGTCGCCGGCCAGCACCACGTCCCAGCCGGCATCGCTGCCGATGCAGTCGCCGATGACGAATTTTATCTCGGCCCCATTGGCCTCGGCATTGAGACGGATCGCTGTCGCGCAGAACGGGTCGATGTCTGCGGCGATCACCTCCGCCGCGCCAGCTTTGGCCGCGGCAATGGCGACAAGCCCGGAGCCGGAGGCGAAGTCGAGCACGCGCCTGCCGCGCACCACCGCCGGATTGTCGAGGATGTAGCGGGCAAGGCCTTGGCCGCCGGCCCAGGCAAAAGCCCAGAAGGGCGGCGGCAGGCCGATTTCAGTCAGCTCGTCCTCGGTCCGCTGCCACAGGTCGTGCGCCTCATCGGCCAGGTGCAGGCGGATCTCCGGCACATGCGGCGGCGCCATCAACTCCGTGTTGTCGAGGATGAATTTCCTGGCGCTGTCCGGCATCAGCGCCGTCATGGCGCCGGCGTCAAGCCGCCCATGCGGCAAACCTCTTGCCATTCGGCCGGCGTCACCGGCTGCACGGACAGCCGCCCGAGCCGCACCAGCGCCATGTCGGCCAGCTTTGGATTAGCCTTGGCCTGCTCCAGCGTCACCGGCTTCGGCATGTCCTTGAAGGCGCGGATATCGACGCACTCCCAGCGGGGGTCGTCGGTGGTGCTGTCCTGATGGGCCAGAGCGCAGACTTCGGCGATGCCGACAATGTCGAGCCCGTCATTGGAATGGTAGAAAAAGCCGAGATCGCCGATCTGCATCGCCTTCATGTTGTTGCGCGCCGCATAATTGCGCACGCCGTCCCATTGCGTGCCGGCCTTGCCCTTGGCCTTCAGCATTTCGAAGGAGAAGACCGAGGGTTCGGATTTGAACAGCCAGTAGTTCATCTCAGTTGTCCCGTTGCCGTTGTCGGTTTGTCACTATCCAGCGTTGGCGCTGCCCTCACCCTTACCCTCTCCCCGTAAGGACGGGGAGAGGGGTCGCCAGCGCTGGAGCTTCTCCCTTCTCCCCGTTCTTCACGGGGAGAAGGTGCCGGCAGGCGGATGAGGGGCAGCGCGAACGAACGATCATTCACTCACAGGCTTGTTGAAGCTCCAGTTCCACTGCCGGATTTCGACGCTTTCGAACAGCCCTGCCTTGGTATAGGGATCGGTCGCCGACAGGGCTTCTGCCGCAGCCAGATCGGGCGCCTCGACAACGGCTAGAGTGCCGTTCGGCTTGCCGTCTGCGTCGAGGAACGGGCCGGCGAACGCCAATTTCTTGTCGCCGTTCAGCCCTTCCAGGAAGGCAAGGTGCTTGGGCCGCGTATCGAGCCGCACCTGCAGGCTTCCTGGCTTGTCCTTGCAAATCAACGCAAACAGCATCTTTCCATCTCCGCAATCGTTCGGGATTACATTTCGGTTTCGGTCTTGAGCGGCCGTGTCATCAACGCCGACACAGCCTGGTCTATGGTTACGGTGCCGTCCAGTATGGCGGCGACGGCGGCGATGATCGGCGCGTCGATCCGGCGCTCGCCGGCGATGCGGGCGGCGATTGCCGCCGTCGGCACGCCTTCGGCCAGAGGCAAGCCGGCAAGCGGCTTGCCTCGCCCCAGCGCCAGCCCGTAGGCGAAATTGCGCGACTGCGCGGACGAGCAGGTGAGCAGCAGGTCGCCGAGGCCGGAAAGCCCCATCAGCGTCTCCGGCCTGGCGCCAAAGGCGGCACCGATGCGGCGCAATTCGACGAAGCCGCGCGTCACCATTGCCGCCTGGGCGCTGGCGCCGAGCCCGGCGCCGGTGACGGCGCCCGCGGCGATGGCAAAGACGTTCTTCAGCGCGCCGCCGATCTCGACGCCGATCAGATCGTCGCTCGAATAACAGCGCAGATTTTCCGCCGAGAAACGGGCGGCAAGGTCGGTGGCCAGAGCCTCGTCGCGGGCGGCGACCACCACGGCCGTCGGCAGGCCTTTGGCGACGTCGGTGGCAAAGCTTGGGCCGGACAAAGCGGCGACCGGATTTGCCGGCAGGATTTCCTCGGCAATGGATGACAACAGCGCGCCAGTGTCGCGCTCGATGCCTTTGGCGCAGAGGACCAGCGGGACGCCTTTCGGCATATGGCTGGACGCGGCCCTCAGCATAATCCGCAACGATTGCGCCGGCGCCACCGCCAGAACGCAGTCGGCGCCGTCGAGCACGGCCTCGATGTCGCTCGTCGCCACGATGCCGGGGTCGAGCGCGATGCCCGGCAGATAGCGCGGATTTTCGCCACGGTCGACCGCCGCGACGGTCTCCGGGTCGCGCGCATAGAGGCGGACGAAATGACCGGCGCGCAGCATGGCCAGCGCCAGCGCCGTGCCCCAGGCGCCGCCGCCCAGCACGGCGACGCGCCAACCGCTTGGCGCCTTGTGCTCGCTGCCGGTCATGCCTTGGCCCCGCGCCGGCCCGAGCCGACCATCGGGGCCGAGATGCTGTCCAGCGGCCAGCGCGAGCGCGGCACGAAATCGGCGGCGTTTTCGCCTGATATGCCGGCGCGCAGCCGCTCGATGCCGGCCCAGGCGATCATCGCCGCATTGTCGGTGCAGAGGTTAAGCGGCGGCGCGACGAAGCTGAACCCGGCCTGCTCGCACAGGCCCTGCAATGTCGCCTTGATCGTCCGATTGGCGGCGACGCCGCCGGCGACAACCAGCGCAGGCACGGCCTTGTCCGGGAATTGCTGACGGAACCGGGTCAGCGACCGCGCAACACGGTCGCCCAGCGCATCCGCCACCGCCGCCTGGAACGAGGCGCAGATATCGGCAACATCCTGGTCGCTCAGCGGGGCAATCGCCGTTGCCGCCTGGCGTACCGCGGTCTTGAGGCCGGAGAAGGAAAAATCGGGCTGCGCCGAGCCCTTCATCGGGCGCGGAAACGCAAAACGCGCCGCATCGCCATCTGCCGCCGCCTGCTCGACATTCGGTCCGCCCGGATAGGGCAGGCCGAGCATCTTGGCCGTCTTGTCGAAGGCCTCGCCAAGCGCGTCGTCGATGGTCGTCGCCCAGCGCTGGTAGTCGCCGACGCCGCGCACGGCGACGATCTGCGTATGGCCGCCGGAGACCAGCAGCAAGAGGTAGGGAAAGTCGAGCCCATCGGTCAACCGGGCCGTCAGCGCGTGGCCTTCGAGATGATTGATGGCGATCAGCGGTTTTTTGGCTGCCGCGGCGATTGCTTTGGCCGTCATCAGGCCGACGATCAGCCCGCCGACAAGACCGGGACCGGCGGTGGCGGCAATCGCATCGATGTCGGCGAGCTCGATACCGGAATCGGTCAGCGCTGCCTCGATGATGCCGTCGAGCGCCTCAACATGCGCGCGCGCGGCGATCTCCGGCACGACGCCGCCGAAAGCAGCATGCTCCTCGATCTGGCTGAGCACGATGTTCGACAGGATTTGCGGCGTGCTGCGACCGTCCAGCGCCACCACGCTGGCGGCGGTCTCGTCGCAACTCGTCTCGATGCCCAGAACGCGGATCAATTCGTCGCTGTCCTCGATGATTGTGCAACCGGCCTTTCCCCGATAGGAGAAAGCCCGGAAACGGCCTCGATCTGCCGGGGGTTATCACGGACGGCGCGTCATGCAAACAACCTTGAAAATCGGAACACGCGGCAGCCCGCTGGCGCTGGCGCAGGCGCATGAAACGCAGGCGCGGCTGATGGCGGCGCACGGCATGCCGGCCGAAGCATTCGAGGTGGTCGTCATCTCGACCAGCGGCGACCGCATCCAGGACCGGCCGCTGTCGGAAGCCGGCGGCAAGGGCCTGTTCACCAAGGAGATCGAGGAGGCGCTGCTGGCGCGCCGCATCGACATCGCCGTGCATTCGTCGAAGGACATGCCGACCCTGTTGCCCGAGGGGCTGGAACTGTCCGCCTTCCTGCCGCGCGAGGACGCGCGCGATGCCTTCATCGGCAAGGCGGCGCGAACGATTGCCAGCCTGCCGCAAGGCGCCAGGGTCGGCTCGTCGTCGCTGCGGCGCCAGGCGCTGATCCGGCGGATGCGGCCGGACATCGACGTGGTGATGTTCCGCGGCAACGTGCAGACGCGGCTGCGCAAGCTCGACGAGGGCATCGCCGACGGCACCATCCTCGCCTATGCCGGACTGAAGCGGCTCGGGCTCGAAGATGTCGTCACCGACCTGATGCCGCTCGACGTCTTTCCGCCGGCGCCGGGGCAAGGCGCGATCTGCATCGAAAGCCGCATCGGCGACCGCGACGTGGAAGAGATGCTGACTGCGATCCACGACGGGCCGACCGGCCAGGCGCTGGCCTGCGAGCGCGCCTTCCTGGCGGCACTCGACGGCTCCTGCCGCACGCCGATCGCCGGCCATGCGACGATATCGGGCGGAACGGTTTCCTTTGCAGGGCTGATCATCTCGCCCGATGGTACGCAGTCGCATGAAGTCAGGCTGGAAGGGCCGGCGCAGGAGGCGGCGCGCATCGGCGCGGAAGCCGCCGCGACCGTTCGGGCCAAGGCCGGCGAAACATTCTTCGACGGCTGGACCTGACATGCCCCGCGTCCTGGTGACGAGACCCGAACCGGGCGCCTCGCGCACGGCGCGCCGGCTCGCGGATGCCGGCTTTCAGGCGATCCTGCTGCCGCTGACCGAAACAGTGGCGCTGCCGGTCGATGCCGGCGCGCTCGCCGACGCCGCGGCGGCGGTAGCGGTCACCAGCGCCAATGCGGTTCGCCATGCGCCGAAGGAGGTCATCGCGGCGCTCGCCGGCTTGCCCTGCCACGCCGTCGGCACGAAGACGGCGGAAGCCGCCCGCGCGGCCGGGTTTCTGTCGGTCAGCGAAGGCCCGGGGAATGCCGAGGGGCTGGCCGATGCGCTTGCCGGCGGCTACGCGGGGCAGACGATCGTCTATCTCTGCGGGCGGGTGCGGTTTCCGGGTTTCGAAGAGCGGCTGCAGGCGGCGGGCGTTCAGGTCCGCGCCGTCGAGACCTACGACACCGTTGTGCTGGATTACTCCGACGAGGCCGTTCTTGCGCGCCTGTCCGCCCGGCCGGTCGAGGCGGTGCTGCTCTATTCGGCCAAGGCGGCCACCGCTATGCAGGCCCTGGCTAGCCGGCCGGCGCTGCGTGCCCTTTTTCAGGACACGCGCTTTTTCGCCTTGTCGGGGCGCATTGCCGGGGCCTTGGGCGATGTCGCCGGGATCCGGATTGCGCCTGAGCCCAGCGAGGATGCCTTGCTGGGGCTTTTGCAGGCGTCGCGCTGACCGGCATTCGCCGCGAAGCTGCCGATCTGCCCCGCAAAGGGAGATATTAGCAGCTCGGCAGGTAGCGCCAATGTGGATGATTGCCCTCAAGTCATATTTTGTTCTTGCTTTGTGCCGGCAGCTATGCTACTAATTTGGGTATGGTGCCAATTGGCTCCAACGACCCGCCCGCCGAGGCGGGTTTTTTGTGTGCCGAGCATGGGCCTTGGCTCAAAGCGTGGATTCGGCCCTGCGGCGTTTTGCCAAAACTGAACTCCAAGGCCTGGCGTCATCACGCCGCCCCTTTTCACCGCTTGGTGATGTGCTAGACCCTTTCAAACCATCCCGAAGCGAATTTTGCGGAGCCCGAGCATGGTCAAGACGCCGAAGATGCGGCATTCCAAGAGCCGCCGCGAGCCGGTGACCATCGAGCTCGAGCCCGGCGCCGTCTCGCGAGTCGCCGACGACCAGGATGCCGCGACCTCGCAGACCGACGAGGCGCGGGCCGAGGAAGCGGCGAACGCCTCGCAGCCCGAGCCGCCTGAGGAGCCGGTGCATGCGGACCAGACCGATCTCGAGCCATGGGAACATGCCGACGCAGCCGCGCCGACCGGCACGCAAGAGCCGGCGGATACCGGCGCCGATTCTACCAGGGAAACGGAAACCCCTTACCCCGCCGGTTCGGATGCGCCGGCCGGTCGCTCCACGGTTTCCGACTACAGTTTCGAGGATGCATCCGGCGGAACCGGGGCCAACGAACCGGGGATTAGAGGCTCCGGTGAGAAGACAGCCGAGACGAGGGACGACCATATGGCAGCGCAGCCGAAGCGGAGCGGCATCAACGGCATCGCCGCCGGCATTATCGGCGGCGTGATCGCCCTTGCCGCGGCCGGCGGGCTGCAATTTGCCGGCCTGCTCGGTGCGCCGGGGTCGGGCGCCGTGTCGCTCGACGCGGTCAATGGTGAGATCGTTTCGCTGAAGCGCGAGGTCGCGGACCTCAGACAGGCCGGCGCCAACAATGACGCATCGGCCAAGGTGGACGGGCTGTCGTCGGCGCTGGACCAGGTCAGGGCGGACGTTGCGACGTTGAAGTCGGCGGTCGAGCAAGGCGGTGCCGGCGACAATGCCGGGGTGGCTGCACTTGGCGACAAGGTCAGGCAGATCGAGACGGCAGTCGCGGCCCTCGGCAAGGCCGGCGGCACGGCGCCGGTCGATCTCGGTCCGCTCAACGAAAGGCTGGCCGCGCTCGACGCGCTGGTGAAATCGGCCGGCGAGACCGCAAAGGCGCAGGACGGCCGGCTTGCGGCGCTGGACCAGTCGGTTTCACAGCTCTCGGGCAAGGTCGATGCACAGGCTTCGCAGCCGAAGGTCGCACTGGCCATTGCCGCCTCGGCGCTCAAGGCAGCGCTCGACCGTGGTGCGCCGTTCGCCGCCGAGCTCGAAACCTTTGCCGCGATCTCACCCGATGCTCCCGAGCTCGCGACGCTGCGTGCCTATGCCGAAAAGGGCGTCCCGACGCGGGCCGAGATCGCCGCCGAAGCGGATGCCGCCGCCAACGCCATGGTCGCTGCCGCGACGCCCATCGACCAGAATGCCGGCATCCTGCAAAAGCTGCTGTCGAGCGCCGAATCGCTGGTCAAGGTCAGGCCGATCGGCGCCGTCGAAGGCACCGGCGTTCCGGAAACCGTCGCCCGCATGGAAGTCGCGGTCAACCAGGGCGACTACGCCAAGGCGCTCAGCGAATACGAAACCCTGCCTGAGGCGGCCAAGGCCGCCGGCGCCGACTTTGCCGGCAAGCTGAAAGCGCGGATGGAGGTCGAGACACAGATCGATTCGCTCATCGCCGGCGCGATGAAGGCGTGAGGAACCCTATGATCCGTATCCTCGCCTTCCTCGCCGTCGTCTTTGCGCTTGGGCTCGGCTTCGCCTGGCTGGCCGACCGGCCGGGTGAAATGCTCGTCACCTTCAACGGCTATCAATACCAGGTCAGCCTGATGGTCGCGGCGGTGGCGGTGGTCGCCGTGGTTGCCGCGGTGATGATCGTCTGGTGGCTGGTCAAGGCGCTGTGGAACAGCCCCTATACGATCTCGCGCTATTTCCGTGTGCGCCGCCGCGACCGCGGCTACCAGGCGCTGTCGACGGGCATGATCGCGGCCGGCGCCGGTGACGGTGCGCTCGCCCGCAAGAAGACCAAGGAAGCGGCAAAGCTGATCCGCTCCGACCAGGAGCCACTGATCCAGCTGCTCGACGCGCAGGCCTCGCTGCTCGAAGGCGACCATGAAGGCGCCCGTGAAAAATTCGAGACCATGCTCGACGATCCCGAAATGCGGCTGCTCGGCCTGCGCGGGCTTTATCTCGAGGCCGAGCGGCTCGGCGACCGCAACGCGGCCCGCCACTATGCCGGCCGTGCGGCGGCGGTGGCGCCGCAACTGGCCTGGGCGGCCGAATCGACGCTGGAAGACCTGACCGGGCGTGGCGACTGGGATGGCGCGCTGAAACTGGTCGACGCCCAGAAGTCGACCCGGCAGATCGAGCGCGACGCCGCCAACCGGCGCCGCGCCGTGCTGCTGACCGCCAAGGCGCAGGCGCTGATCGACAGCGATGCCAATGCCGCCCGGACAGCGGCGCTCGAAGCCAACCGGCTGCGGCCGGATTTTGCACCGGCGGCGGTCGTCGCGGCGAAATTGCTGTTTCGGCAGAACGACGTGCGCAAAGGCTCGAAAATCCTCGAGGCGGCGTGGAAGGCCGAGCCGCATCCGGAAATCGCCGAGCTCTATACCCATGCCAGGCCGGGCGATGCCGTACTCGACCGGCTGAACCGGGCAAAGAAGCTGCAGGAGCTGAAGAAGAACCATGCCGAGTCCTCGCTTGCCGTGGCCCGCGCCGCGCTCGATGCGCAGGAGTTTTCAACCGCCCGTCGGGAGGCGGAAGCCGCCATCCGCATGGATCGCCGTGAAGGCGCCTATCTGCTGCTGGCCGATATCGAGGAGGCCGAGACGGGCGACCAGGGCAGGGTGCGGCAGCTGTTGTCGAAGGCAGTGAGGGCGCCGCGCGATCCGGCCTGGGTTGCCGACGGCGTCGTCTCCGAACGCTGGGTTCCGGTATCGCCGATCACCGGCAGGCTCGATGCATTCGAATGGCGGGCGCCGATGGAGCGGCTCGGCCAGTTGATCGACAGCCATGAAGATACGCCGGAGGCGCCGGTGCCGGCCATCGCGGCTCCGGCCAAGCCGGTACAGGAAAGTGCCGGGACGATCGAGCACACGGCGGTTGCAGCCGAGACACCGGGTACGGCGACCGAGGAGAAGACGGTCGACCGTGCCGGCGAGGATCATGTGACACCAATCACCGCGGCGGCGTTTGCCGCGGTGCCGGAAGATGCCGAGGCCGTCGAGCCGGCGCAGGAGCTGGCGCGGCTGCCCGACGATCCCGGCGTCGATCCCGACGACGCGGCGGATAAATCGACGCGCCGGTTTCGTTTGTTCTGATCAGGGTCGAGTGGACCCGGACTTATTGGGAATGATTTGATGTTCGAACGCGTTCTATCGTTTCTAAGGGACCTGCCGTCCGGTGGCGGCGCACGTGCCGGCGACGACGATCCGCGCATCGCGGCGTCTGCCCTGCTTTTCCACGTGATGAACGCCGACGGGGTGCGCCAGGATACCGAATGGGAACGGTTCAAGAAGGTGCTGGCGGAAAGCTACTCGATCAGCGGCGACGAACTCGACGCCTTGGCGGCTGCCGGCGAGCGGGCCGACAATGAGGCGATCGACCTCTACGCCTTCACCAGTGTGCTCAAGCGCCATCTCGACGCCGAGGCGCGAAAGGCCTTCATCGGCCTGATGTGGGAGATCGTCTATGCCGATGGCGAGCTGCACGAACTCGAGGACAATACCGTCTGGCGGGTCGCCGAGCTGATCGGCGTCGAACGTCGCGACCGTGTCGAGGCGCGCCTCAAGGCGGCCGCCGCGGCTCCCGGTGCTGCCGGAACGTCAAGCGACGAATAGACAGGATCCCGCCTTCCAATGCCGCCCAAGCCAAGTCCGAGACCAAAGATCCTGATCGTGCTGCATCAGGAGCATTCGAGCCCCGGACGGGTCGGCCATATGCTTATCGAGGAAGGCTTCGACCTCGACATCCGCCGCCCGCCGCTCGGCGAGGCCTTGCCGCAGACGCTGGACGGCCATGCCGGCGCCGTGGTGTTCGGCGGGCCGATGAGCGCCAATGACGGCGACGAGTTCGTCCGCCGCGAGACCGACTGGCTCAAGATTCCGCTCGACGAGAACCGGCCGCTGCTTGGCATCTGCCTCGGCGCGCAAATGCTGGTCAAGCATCTTGGCGGCAGGGTCGAGGGCCATGGCGAGGGCCTGGTCGAAATCGGCTGGTATCCGCTGAAGCCAACCGAAGCGGGCAGCAGGCTGATGCATTGGCCGGAGATGGTCTATCAGTTCCATCGCGAGGGGTTTTCGCTGCCCAAGGGCGCGACGCTTTTGGCGACGGCCGAAACCTATCCCAACCAGGCCTTCCGCTATGGCGACAATGCCTGGGGCATCCAATTCCATGGCGAATTGACCCGGGCGATGATGCAGCGCTGGGTGGTGCGCGGCGCGCACCGCTTCGAACTGCCCGGCGCGCAGCCCGGCCGCGACCATCTCGGCGGCCGGCTGATCTGGGACATGCACCTCAAGCGCTGGCTCGGCGAGTTCCTGCCGATGATTTTTGGCAAGCCGGCGCTGCGGTAATCAGTTTCGCCCCCTGAGATGACGCACCTTGCGCAGCTGCGGGAACAGCACCGCCCATAGACCGGCGACAGCGATCGCCCCGATGCCGCCGACCACCACGGCCGGAACCGTGCCGATCAGCGCGGCCATGGTGCCGGCGCGGAATTCGCCGAGCTCATTGGAGGCGCCGACAAACACCTGGTTGACGGCGTTGACGCGGCCGCGGACGTCGTCCGGCGTCCACAGCTGGATCAGCGTCTCGCGGATATAGACGCTGAACATGTCGGTGGCGCCGAGCAGCGCAAGGGTTGCAATCGACAGCCAGGTGATGGTCGAGAGGCCGAACAGAACCGTGAACGCGCCGAACAGCGCAACGAAGCCGAGCATGACAAGGCCGGCATGGTTGCGGATCGGGTGTCCGGCCAGCCAGATGGCGACGCAGATGGCGCCGACGCCGGGCGCCGAGCGCAACAGGCCGAGCCCCCAAGGGCCGAGTTCGAGGATATCGCGCGCATAGACCGGCAGCAGCGCCGAGGCGCCGGACAGGAGCACCGCGAACAGATCGAGCGAAATCGCGCCGAGCACGATCTTTTCGCTCCAGATATAGCCGAAGCCGGCGAACAGGGTCTGTACCGTCGGCCTGTCGGTCCGGCTGCGCTGGGCAGGCTTCGGGATGGTGAAGATCAGCACGGCGGCAATGAGCATCAGCACGGCCGCGGTGGCGTAGGCGGCTTCGGCCGAAAGCCCGTAGAGCAGGCCGCCGGCGACCGGCCCGACGATGGTCGCCGTCTGCCAGGCGGACGAGTTCCAGGCGATGGCGTTGGCGAAATCCTCCGGCGGCACCAGATTGGCGAACAGCGATGACGAGGCCGGCCCGAAGAAGGCGCGCGCGATGCCGAACATGGCGAGCACGATGAAGACCGGCATCGGCCCGGAGAGGCCGCGCAGCGTCAACAGCAGCAGGGCCAAGGCGCAGCCCGCCTCGACCAGCACCGCCAGCGCCATGATCAGGCGGCGTCCAAAACGGTCGGCAACGTCGCCGGTGACCAGCACCAGCAGCAGCGAAGGCAGGAACTGGACGATGCCGACAAGGCCGAGGTCGAACGGGTCGCGGGTGAGATCGTAGATCTGCCAGCCGACGGCGACCGACACGATCTGGGTGGCGAATGTCGAGAGGAAGCGCGCCGCCCAGTAGCTCAGGAACGGCCGGTGGCGAAAGGCGGCATAGCGCTGGTCGGATGGTACTTGGGATTCTGTGGTCATGGATTAGGCCCCGTGGCGGCGATGTCGGCCGGCGGGGCACTTCCACGATGGGCGCTGGTCCGGCCAAAAAAGCCTTTAGCGCAGTTCAGCCGGAGGCGCGCGCAAAAATCCGGCCTGGATCAACCAATTTCGTTCTGGCGAAGGGAGGCAGGCTGGTCGAAGGCGGTTTTCCATCGCCCTGCCAATCTTGGGGCGTTTGCGCTGCCCCTCACCCTTACCCTCTCCCCGTGAGGACGGGGCGAGGGGGTCGCCAGCGTCGCGGTCAAGCCCCTTCTCCCCGTTCTTTACGGGGAGAAGTGCCCGGCAGGGCGATGAGGGGCAGCGCCACGATGGCAATTGGTGCTGCTACCGGATGCAGAGACCGCCGTTCGCAGGCCGATCAAATACCAACGAAGCCTAAGCCGTCGCCTTGGCCTTCCTGCCCCGGCCCTTGACGGGCGCGGGCGGGGCGGCCTTGCGGCCGAGGCCGATCGCCTTAGCGAGCTGCGAACGCGAGGCCGCGTAGTTGGGGGCGACCATCGGGTAGTCGGACGGCAGGCCCCATTTGGCGCGATAGGCGTCGGGCGTCAGCCCGAAATGAACGCCGATATGGCGCTTCAAGGATTTGAACTTCTTGCCGTCCTCGAGACAGATGATGTAGTCCGGCGTCACCGATTTCTTGGGATTGACGGCAGGCGTCAGCGGCGCGGCGACCGGCACTGCCGGTTGCCCGAGCCCTCTTATGGAAGCGCTGACGCTGGCGATGAGATCCCCGAGGCCGGAAGCCGGCAAGCGGTTCTTCTCGACATATGCGGACACGATATGGGCGGTCAGCTCGAGCAGGTCGATGTCGTTGCGAGCGTTGTTGCTGTCGTCGATCAATCTATTTCTCCGTCCGTGGGGGTCGCAGAAATTCCTAGTCGGCAAATCTGCGCAATGCAATGACGCCGCACCACGTCACACATTATTTTGAATAATAATACTAACGGCAGCGCGGGATTAACAACCCTGAGCCGGTGCTCGATAATATCAGACAATCAGCAATATCAGATAATCAGGGATTTGTCGCGCCATAGTCGAAATCCGCCTTCGAAGGCGCGTGTGTTGTCGCCGCGTCTGCAATCGGCGGGCAAGTCGGTGAGTTCATCGACATTGCCGCCGCCGATGACCACGTAATCCGGCTGCATCGCGGTGCGAAGCCGGTCGACGACGTCGAAGACGTATTTGCGCCATTTCTTCTTGCCCCGCTTTTGCAGGCCGCGTTCGCCGACATAGTCTTCGAAACTGCCGCGCTTCTTGTAGGGAAGATGGGCAAGCTCCATCGGCTGGGCGACGTTGTCAACAATCATCGCGGCCCCCAGGCCGGTGCCGAGGCCGAGGAACAGCATGCGGCCGCCCTCATAACTGCCGACGGCTTGCATCAGCGCATCGTTGACGACTTTCACCGGCTTGCCGAACTCGGCGGCGAAATCGCAGCCGACCCAGCCCTTGCCGAGATTGGCGGGTTCGATCAAAGGCCGGTTGTGGTACGCCGGGCCCGGATAGCCCATCGAGACGACATCGTAGTGCAGCCCTTCGGCGAGCGTCTTCACCGCCGCGACCATCTGCTGCGGCGTCAGCTCCGGTCCGGAAGCGGTCTTGTGCTCGTCGCCACCGGCGCTGGTGCGGATCTTGACGTGCGAGCCGCCGATATCGATCGCAAGCACGATCTTTTCGGCGTCGGGTGCCGGTTGCTTTACTGCTTTCGCCATGGCCGTCGCCTCCCAGAAATCATGTCGCTGGATTGATCCAGCCGTTCGGCGGCCCGAATCCAGCCATCGCTTCGGCCGGCCCCCACGTCTTTGGCGCGTAGATAGGCGGCGGCGTGGTGTCGCCGAGCACCGGACCGACGATGCGCCAGGCGAGCTCGCTGGCGTCCTGGCGGGTGAACAGCTGGCCGTTGCCGTTCATGGCGTCGCCGATCAACCGCTCGTAAGGCGGCATGTCGCCCTTCGAATCATCGAGCGCAGTGAGCTCGACCTGCTCGCCGACCATGTCGTCGCCGGGTGCCTTGCGGCGAGCTCCGATCGAGATCGCCACCTGCGGATCGATGCGGAAGCGCACGTGATTGCAGTCGCCGGGCTTGATTGGATCGAAGACGTCGAGCGGCGGCCGCTTCAGCCGCACGATGACCTCGGTGGCGTGCACCGGCAGGGATTTGCCGGCGCGGATGAAGAACGGCACATCCTGCCAGCGCCAGGTATCGACGAAAAAGCGCACCGCCGCGAAGGTCTCGACCGGCGAGTTCGGCGCCACGCCGGGCTCGTTGAGATAGCCGTCGAACTGGCCGCGCACGACATCGTCCCTGGTCAGCGTCCGGATCGCCCGCAGCACCTGCACCTTCTCGTCGATCAGATCGTCGGCCGAGCGGCCGACCGGCGGCTCCATGGCGAGCAGCAACAGGATATTGAGCAGGTGGTTTTCGATAACGTCGCGGATGCAGCCGACCTCGTCATAGAAACGGCCGCGGCCCTCGACACCGAAATCTTCGGCCATGGTGATCTGTACGCTCTCGACGTAATTGCGGTTCCAGATCGGCTCGAGGAAGGAATTGGCGAAGCGGAAATAGAGCAGGTTCTGGATCGCTCCTTGCCGAGATAATGGTCGATGCGGAAGATCGACTTCTCGTCGAAGACCAGATGCAGCACTCGGTTCAGCCAGCGCGCCGACTGCAGATCGTGGCCGAACGGCTTTTCCACCATCAGGCGCGCGCCCTGGGCGGCGCCGGATTGTTCCAACCCCTGGACGACCACCTCGAACATAGCCGGCGGCACCGCCAGATAGTGCAGCGGCCGCTCAGCGCTGCCGAGTGCGGCTTTCAGCTTCTCGAAGGTCGCAGGTGCCCGGTAGTCGCCGCTGACATAGCGCAGCAGCGATGCAAGCCTAGCGAAGATCTTGTCGTCGATGCTGCCGATGGCATTGACGATGCCATCGCGGGCGCGCGCCTGCAGCTTGGCGAGGTCCCAGGGATCGAAGGCGACGCCGATCACCGGCTCGTTCAGCGTCCCCTTGGCCACCATGGCGTAGAGGGCGGGGAAGATCTTCTTGTGGGCGAGATCGCCGGTGGCGCCAAAAAGCACCAGCGTGTCCGATCGTTCCTGGCTCATGGGCGTGCCTCCCTGTCGCCCGTCACGCGCCGGCCTTCGGTTTTTCGACATGGCCGCCAAAGGCGTAGCGCATGGCGGACAGAAGCTTGTCGGCGAATTCGGATTCGCCTTGCGAGGAGAACCTGTCGAACAGCGCCGAGGACAGCACCGGCGCCGGCACGCCGGTGTCGATCGCCGCCTTCAGCGTCCAGCGGCCTTCGCCGGAATCCGAAACCCGCCCGCCGAACTGCGTCAACGACGAATCGGCCTTCAGCACGCCGGCCGTCAAATCGAGCAGCCACGAGCCGATGACGCTGCCGTGCCGCCAGACCTCGGCCACCTCAGCGATGTCGATGTCGAACTGGTAATATTGCGGGTTTTCGAGCGGGCTGGTTTCGGCGTCGGCGGTGCGCTGCCTTTTGCCGGCATTCGCCGATTTCAGGATGTTCATGCCCTCGGCATAGGCGGCCATGACGCCGTATTCGATGCCATTATGGACCATCTTGACGAAATGGCCGGCGCCGCTCGGCCCGCAGTGGAGATAGCCGAAGGGAGCGGTTCCGGCGTCCTTGGCGGGGGTGGGCGAAGCGGCGTCGGCGCCCGGCGCCAGCGTCGCGAAGACCGGATCGAGATGCTGGACCGCGCTGTCGGGGCCGCCGATCATCAGGCAATAGCCGCGCTCTAGGCCCCAGACGCCGCCGCTGGTGCCGACATCGACATAGCTCAAGCCGTTCAAGGCGAGGCGCGCGGCGTGGTCGACGGCCTCGTGATAATAGGAATTGCCGCCGTCGATGATGATGTCGCCCGGCTCCATCAGGGCAGCCACCTGGTCGACGATCCTGCCGGTGATCGCCGCCGGCAGCATCAGCCAGGCGCTGCGCGGCTTCGCCAGCTTGCCGACGAACTCCTCCATCGAGGCGGCTCCGACCGCGCCGGCGGTCACAAGCGCCGCGACGCTCGCCGGGTTGATGTCGTAGACGATGCATTCGTGGCCATCGCGCAGCAGGCGCCGAACCATATTGGCACCCATCCGGCCCAGTCCCATCATTCCTATCTGCATGGTCTCGTCCTGCCTTACTTGAGGGATCGATGGTCTAGTGGCTGTGCGGCATCGTCGATACCAACGGAAAAGTCGACATTCTCCCAACGGCCGGCATCGGACCAGAAGAATGTGAAGACAATGCTATTGTCCGGGCTATTGCCCGGAGCGGCGTCGGCAACCGGCAACTCCGCAAGATGGATGCCGAAAGCGTTCGCGGCGGTCTCGGTGTCATGGACGGTTGCCCAATTGTCGCTGCTCCAATGAACCACCGCCCGGGCCAGAAGTTCGATGCGCAGCGCCTTGCCTGCCGGCATGGTACGGATCTTGTGGTTGAAGCGCCATGCCCTGAAGCGCGACACCGTCCTGCCCTCGATATAGCGCTTGACGCCTTGTGGCGGCATGTCGAATACCGTGCCGTCGCGCAGCGACCGCAGCAGCTTGATGTGCTCTGAATGCGCCCAGACCAGCGGCTTGGCGCTGCCGGAGGGCCCGCCATGCCGCAATTCGCGCTCCGGCATGTCGGGACCGTCCCAGACCTGCTCCGGCAGCAGGCCGCCCGGCCCGGCAGAGATCTCGAACGTCCTGAGCAAGCTTGCCGCGCTATCCCTACGGCCTGCCGCCAGCTCGTAATGGGCGCGCTCGCCGACCAGAAGCGGCCAGAGCCGACCCTGGCCGGTTCCATCGAAGGGCGCGCCGTCGGCATGCTCGCCATAGCCATCGCCATTGTAGCGGTACCAGAGCGGGCCCTGCGGCAGTTCGCAGCGCAATTGCGCGTCGATGACCTTGACCGTGTCGAGGATGCGCGGATCGTCGGCTGCCCTCAAACCGAAGCGGACCAGCGCCAGCGCATCCGGGCTGACGATCGCTTCGGCCGGGTGGTCCGCATCGCCGGGTGGGCGGTTCTTGATCGGTACAAAGCCGTCCTTCGGCGATGTCGCGCCGGCGGTGTCGGGCGGGGCGATGCGGACATAGTAGCCTTCGACGCCGACTTCGTCGCATGCGGCGGTGCCGACGACGTAGGTCCAGCGCTCGATCTGATCGTTCCAGACATCGGCGGTCTCGCGCAGATAGTTTGCCGGCTCTGTTTTGCCGGCGGCATCGAAGATGTCCGCAGCCGCAAGCAGCGCAGCGATCTCGACCGCAAGCGAGAATGGGCTGTAGCCGGCGTCTTCCTCCCAGCGGTCCTCGCCGGTGACCGGGCCGTTGCACACGACATAGGCGGCAGCGCGCTCGATCATCGGCATGAAGGAGGAGAGTGCGGCAGGCGGCAAATGGCCGGCGCGGCGCAGCGCGTCGGCGAGCAGCAGCGGGAAGGCGCATTCGTCCATCTGGATGCCCGGCCAATAGACCGACCCGTCGAGCCAGGCGTTCTGCGGCCAATGGCCGTCCGGCTGCTGGATCGAGCGCAGATAGCCAAGGATGCGCAAGGCTTCCGCCGGATCGCCGGCGGCGAGGAAGCCGCCGGCGGTTTCGACCAGATCGCGCGGCCAGACCAGGTGATAGCCGCCGAGGTCGTCGTCACCCTTGTTGAAGCCCCACGGGATCGACAGGCTGGCAACGGCGGCTCCGGTAGACGAGTGGTGCGTCGCCAGCACAGCCGTGCTGAGGCGGTAGCTGTTGAGGCCGGACGCCGCATGCCGGTCCAGCGGCAGCAATCCGGCCTGCCATTTGCGCCATTTGTCGATGTAGGAACTGGCTGCGGGCTCAAAGCCTAGCCTCAGGCTGGCGAAAGCAGTCTCCGCCGCCTGTTGCGGCGTCGTGCCGAAGCCCAATGCCAGCAATATCTTTGGGTTCGCGGCCGAAAACCAGATCTCGCCGGTCAGCGCGACATTGCCGTCCTCGGCCCTGCGGCAGGCCGCATCGAGGCGGCCGGCCTGACGAAGCTGCTGCCAGCCATCGGAGATGCCGACATAGCCGGCCGAGCACGCCTTCCACGGCAGCGACGAGGCGAGCGCCAGGCAGGTGCCGCGTCCCGATGCAAACAGCACAGCCTGTCCTTCATGGTCGTCGATCCAGGCCGTGTTGCCCATGCCGGCGTTGACGAGGTGCGGCGCCAGCAGCGCGTGGACGCGGTAGTCGCTGGCCGCGCCTTTGAGCGGCATGAAAATGATCTCCTGCAGCAGGACGGGACGTTCCGGATCGGTCAGGATGCGCTTTTCGATCCGGTAGGTTCCATCGCTTGCGGTGTTGACCAGCCGGTAGGCAGGCACCCCGTCCTCGAAGGGTTCGATGCGATGCTCGGCGTCGCGCTTTTCTTCCGAGAAGTAGCCGTCGGGTCCGGTGACGATCAGCCCCAGATCGCGGGTGCAGGCGCTATCGAGGCGGGGATAGTAGATCTCGTTGAGAATACCGTGACTGATAGTGAACCAGATCGGGCAGGCCGGCGACAGCGCGGTGCCGACGCCGCTCTTGGCGCTCGACGTCCAGCGCGCCGGAATGCCGGGTGCACCCGGGGCAAGGTTCGCTGCCATTCAATCGGTCTCCAGCGCCATCCCTAGACCAGGAGTCGAACCGGTTTCAATGATTGCACCGCAAGTTGATTGCCGGCCATGGATTGCTGTTGACAGCGTGTCGCCTATCTGCATTTGTCTGATAATAGATAAAAAACAAGATTGTGAGCGTATCAGCAATACCCACCAGCCAGCTATTAACCACCAGTAAGACAGCAACTCACGGGAGGAGTATGACATGAAGAAAGTATTCGTTTTGGGCGCCCTTGCGGCAATGCTCGCCGCAGGCACCGCGCTTGCCGACACCAGCGGCAAGAAGATCGCCTTCTCCAACAATTACGCCGGCAATTCGTGGCGGCAGGCGATGCTGGACAGCTACGCCATCGTCACCAAGAAGGCGGTTGCCGACAAGGTGGTCGGCGCCGCGGACGTCTTCACGACGGCCGACAAGGAAGTGCCGACGCAAGCAGCCCAGGTGCAGAACCTGATCCTGCAGGGCTATGACGCGATCGTCATCAACGCGGCGTCTCCGGATGCGCTCAACGGCGCCATCAAGCAGGCCTGCGACGCCGGCATCGTCGTCGTCTCCTTCGACGGCATCGTCACCGAACCCTGCGCCTACCGGGTGGTCGTCGACTTCAAGGACATGGGCAAGCAGGAAGTCGAGCAGATGGCCAAGTTCCAGCCCAAGGGGGGCAACCTCCTGGAAATCCGCGGCCTCGCCGGCACCTCGATCGACGATGCCATCCATGCCGGCATCCTCGAAGGCGTCGCCGCCCATCCCGAGTTCAAGATCGTCGGCTCGGTGACCGGCGACTGGGACCAGACCACGGCACAGAAGGCCGTCGCGACGATCCTGCCGTCGCTGCCGGATGTGGTCGGTGTCGTCGACCAGGGCGGTGACGGCTATGGCGCGGCGCAGGCCTTCGCCGCTGCCGGCAAGCCACGCCCGACCATCATCATGGGCAATCGCCAGGACGAGTTGCAGTGGTGGAAGGAGCAGAAGGAAAAGGACGGCTACCAGACCTGGTCGGCATCGATCGCACCGGGCGTATCGACGCTTGCCTTCTGGGTGGCGCAGCAGGTGCTCGACGGCCGCACCGACGTGCCGCACGACCTGCTGGTCCCCTATCTTGCCTTTACCCAGGACGATTTCGAGGCCGCGCTGCCGAAGATTCCGAAGGGCGGCGTCGCCAGCCACGAATACACGCAGGAAGACGCCGTCGCGGCGATCAAGGCCAACATCAAGTGAGCATGGCACTATTGTTGCCGCCACGGATAACCGGGTATCGTTGAGGGATGCCCGAGGCCAGTGCAGACATCATCATGCCGGACGGCGCCGAAAAACCTTTCGGCGCCGTCAGTATGGACATCATAAGACTGGACGGCGCCGAAAAACATTTCGGTGCCGTCAGGGCGCTTGCCGGTGTCGATTTCAGCGTTCGTGCCGGAGAATGCGTCGGTCTCGTCGGCCATAACGGTGCCGGGAAATCGACGCTCATGCATATGGTGGCGGGCACGCTTACTCCGGACGGTGGGCGGATCGCCGTCCGCGGCGGTGTCGAGGCAAGTTATTCCGTGCCGCGCGCTCAGCAGCTCGGCATACGCTGCGTTTTCCAGGAACTGTCGCTCTGCCCGAACCTTAGCGTCGCCGAGAACACGCGGATCAACCACGCCTCGCTTAATGGCTTCGGCTGGCGGCGCAAGGCGGCCGACCTGATAGCCGCCAAGCTCGACGAGATCTTCCCCGGCCACAGCATCTCGGCATCCGACATCGTCGGCGACCTTTCCATCACCAGCCGGCAGATGGTGGAGGTGGCGCGCGCCTTCACGGTCACGCAGGAGCCGCTCGAGCTGGTCATCCTCGACGAGCCGACGTCGTCGCTTGATGCGCATACCGCCGGCCAGCTGCTGGCGTTCGTGCGCCGCTTCATAGCCGGCGGCAAGAGCTGCATCCTGATCTCGCATGTGCTGGGCGAAGTGCTCGGAAACGCCGACCGCATCGTGGTGATGCGCGACGGCAAGGTGGTCGCCGCCGGGCAGGCCGATCAATTCGACCGCGACAGGCTGGTGACGGCGATGGGCGGAGCGGAGGCGCGCGAGAAGGCCGCAGCAGGGATTGCGAGCGGCAAGCCGGAACCCGGTCCGCTGCGGGTCCGGGCGCGCCCGGCGCGACAGCAGGACGGCAACGAGCTCGTTGCCCGGGCCGGTGAGATCATCGGCCTTGCCGGACTTGCCGGGCATGGGCAGACCGACCTTTTGCTGGCGATCTTTGCCGCGGCTTCCCGTGCCAAAACCGGCATCGAGGTCACCGCGCCTGTGGCGCTGGTTGCCGGCGACCGCCAGTCGGACGGCATTTTTCCGCAATGGTCGATTGCCGAGAACATCGGCATCCGTTCGCTGGCGCGATTGCGCAACGGGCTTTTGATCTCGCCGCAGCGCGAAGCCGAGCTCGCCCAGCTGTGGCAGCGGAAAATCGGCATCCGTACGCCCGACATGAACAACAACATCTTCTCACTGTCCGGCGGCAACCAGCAGAAGGCGCTGTTCGCGCGGGCGCTCGGCTCCGACGCCAAGATCGTGCTGATGGACGATCCGATGCGCGGCGTCGACATCGGCACCAAGCTCGAAGTCTACGACCTAGTGCGCGAGGAGGCTCGCCATGGCCGCACTTTCCTCTGGTACACCACCGAAACCGAAGAGCTCGACAATTGCGACCACATCTATGTGTTCAAGAACGGGCGGATCGTCGCCAACCTTCGTCGCGACGAACTGACGGAGGAAAAGATCATCCAGTCCTCGTTCGGCGACGCGGCCTGAGATGACAGCGGTATCCATCGAGAATGGGCTAAAATCTTCGGCTCGTGCGACGAGGCGGGCGCGCATGCTGCGCAGCCTGCTGCCGGCACTGTCGCTGGCGCTGGTGCTCATCGCCATCGCCTGGCTCAACCCGCGCGCCATCAGCTACTTCGGTTTCAGCCTGATGCTCAATCTGGCGATCCCGATCGCGCTGGCGACGATCGCGCAGATGTTCGTCATCGCCGGCAACGAGCTCGATCTGTCGATCGGCACCTTTGTCGGCTTCGTCGGCTGCGTCACGGCGACATGGCTGAAGGACGCGCCGTTGCTCGGCGTCGTCATCCTGCTCGGGTCGATCGGTGTCTACGCGCTGCTCGGCGCGCTGATCCATCTGCGCAACCTGCCCTCTATCGTGGTGACGCTCGGCATGAGTTTCGTCTGGCAGGGCATGGCCATCCTGATCCTGCCGAAGCCCGGCGGCAAGGCGCCGGACTGGCTGCTGGCGCTGATGGCCTTCAAGCCACCCTTCATTCCGTTCCCGATCATCGCCGCATTGCTGATCGCGGCCGTCGTCCACTTTGGCCTGATGCGCACTTCCTATGGCGTCATCCTGCGCGGATCGGGCGGCAATTCAGCTGCACTGAAGCGCGCCGGCTGGTCTCTGCTCCGCACCAAGATCGCGCTGTTTGCGCTGACCGGCCTGTTCGGCGTTTTGTCCGGCATGGCGCTGATCGGCATCACCACCTCGGCCGACGCCAATATCGGCAATGGCTACACGCTGCTTTCGATCGCCGGCGTCATTCTCGGCGGCGGCGAGTTCGTCGGCGGCCGGGTGTCGCCGATCGGCGCCGTCATCGGCGCGCTGACGCTGGCGCTGGCGGCATCGCCCCTCCTGACGTTCATGCACATTCCGCCCGACTGGCAGGTTGCCGCCAATGGCGCCATCCTGATCATCGTGCTGGCGGCGCGGGTGCTGATCAGCCGCAAGGAGAGGTGAGCATGGCTTCGCTGCGGACGCTGCTCGCCAGACCCTGGATATGGTCGTTCTTCGGGGCGCTGCTGGTGTGGCTGGCGACCATCGCCTTCACCGGCGGCTATGGCGGAGGCGGCATGATCACGGCGGCGCTGTCGCTCGCCGTCTTCACCGTTATCGTCGGCGTCGGGCAGATGTTCGTCATCACGCTCGGGCCGGGCAATGTCGACCTGTCGCTGCCGGCCAATATCGGCCTTGCCAGCGCCGTCGCCATGAAGGTCATGGACGGCAACGATACGATGATCGCGGTCGGACTGGCGGCAGCGCTTGCCTGCGGCATGGCGATCGGTGCCGTCAACTACCTGCTGATATGGGCGCTGCGCATTCCGCCGATCATCGCGACGCTGTCGGCCAGCTTCGTCATCCAGTCGGTCGATATCAGCTATGGGCGCGGCCTGCAGATCAAGCCGCCGCCGGGCTTTGCCGACTTCACCAACTGGCAGGTGTTCGGTATTCCGGTGCTGGCGATCCTCACCGTGCTGTTCACCATTGGCGCCGGCATCGTTTTGCAGCGCATGATCTACGGACGCTCGGTGCTGGCGATCGGCCAGAACATCCGCGCCGCCTGGCTGGCAGGCGTCAATGTCGGCCGCACCCGCTTCCTCACCTACACGCTGTCGGGCGCGCTCGGCGGCCTCGACGGCGCCTTGCTCGCCGGTTATTTCCGCGGCGCCAATGTCGATATCGGCAATGAGTATCTGCTGGCGTCGATCGCGGTCGTCGTCATCGGCGGCACGTCGGTGGCGGGCGGCAAGGCCAATGTGCCGGGGGTCTGGGGCGCGGCGCTGTTCCTGGTGCTGCTGTTGACTATGCTCAACACATTCGGCGTCAGCGTCGGCGTCCGCCTGGTGCTGACAGGGCTGATCATCGTCGGCGTCATCACCGCCGCCGGTGGGCAGAAGGCGCTGCGCTGACCACAGCTTCGTCATCCTCGGGCTTGACCCGAGGACCCATGCGTGACCTTGCCGAGGAATGCGAACGGAACATTCTGCATCGCCGCGAAACGCAGGCGCTGCGGCGGCGAGCCAAAACATCGGGTTCCCATCCGAGCATTGGCCATGTAAATCCCGTCGCGCTATTGGCCAGCATTATCACATGAGGTTTGCGTGTCCGATTTCGTCAGCACCACAAGGCAGGGCAACGTCGCGGTGGTGAGCATCGACAATCCGCCGGTCAATGCACTGAGCTTCCATGTGCGCGAGCCGTTGATGCGGGCGCTTGTCTCGCTGCGCGACGAGCCGTCGGTGGGAGCAATCGTGATAGCCTGCGCCGGGCGGACCTTCGTCGCCGGCGCCGACATCACCGAATTCGGCAGGCCGGCACAGCAGCCGGAATTGCGCGCCATTGTCGCCGTGCTGGAAACCATCACCAAGCCGACGGTCGCCGCCATTCACGGCACTGCGCTCGGCGGCGGCCTGGAACTGGCGCTCGGCTGCCATTTCCGTGTTGCCGACCAAGCGGCAAGGCTCGGCCTGCCGGAAGTCAAGCTCGGCCTGCTGCCGGGCGGCGGCGGCACGGTTCGCCTGCCGCGTCTCGTCGGTCCGCTGAAGGCGCTCAGCATGATCGTTTCGGGAACGCCGATCGGTGCGGCCGAGGCGCTCGCCGACGGCCTGGTGGATGCCGTCTTCGATGGCGACCTGACCGCGCAAGCGGTGAGTTTTGCGGCCGACATGGCCGCCAAAGGCGGTCCTTTCACGCCGGTGCGCAACCGCAATGATCGCCTCGACCAGGCCGACTTGCCGGCTTTCGACAAGCAGGCGGCAGCGTTTTCCAAAAAAGCGCGCGGCCTCGAAGCGCCGGTCGCCTGTGCGCGGTCGGTCCGCAACGCCCTGACGCTGCCCTTCGACGAAGCGCTGGCGGCCGAACGCGACCTGTTCGTCAAGCTTGTCGCCGGTGACCAATCACACGCCCAGCGGCATTTGTTCTTCGCTGAACGTGAGGCGGCAAAGATTGCCGGCAAGGATGTCGCCAGGCGCAAGATCGCCCGGGTCGGCGTCATCGGCGCCGGCACGATGGGCGGTGGCATCGCCATGGCGTTCGCCAATGGCGGTCTTCCCGTGACCTTGCTGGAAACAACGCAGGAGGCGTTGCAACGCGGACTGGCGACGATCGACAAGAATTATGCCGTTTCCGTTATCCGCGGATCGCTGAGCGAAGACGCCAAGCGCCAACGGCTTGGGTTGTTCAAGGGTTCCACCGACTATGCCGATCTTGCCGATTGCGACCTGATCGTCGAGGCCGTGTTCGAGGAGATGGCGGTCAAGAAGGATGTCTTCGGCAGGCTGGATGCCGTGGCCAAACCGGGCGCGATCCTCGCCACCAATACCTCCTATCTCGACGTCAACGAAATCGCCGCTTCGACGTCGCGGCCGCAAGATCTCCTCGGCATGCATTTCTTTTCGCCGGCTAACGTCATGAAGCTTTTGGAAATCGTCCGCGCCGACAAGACTTCGCCCGACGTGCTGGCGACCATCGTCGAGCTGGCACGGCGGATCGGCAAGGTGCCGGTCGTCGTCGGCGTCTGCCACGGCTTCGTCGGCAACCGCATGCTGGCGGCGCGGGGTGCGGAACTGGAGACGCTTCTGCTGGAGGGCGCAATGCCGCGCCAGGTCGACCAGGTGTTCACCGATTTCGGCTGGCCGATGGGGCCGTTCGAGATGAGCGATCTCGCTGGCCTCGACATAGGCTGGCGCAACCGCAAGGCGCGCGGCCAGACGGCCGTGATCGCCGATGCGTTGTGCGAACAGGGCCATTTCGGCCAGAAGACCGGCAGCGGCTTCTATCGCTACGAAGGCGGTTCGCGCACGCCGCTGCCCGATCCCGAGGTCGAGGCGCTGATCCGCAACAAGGCTGCCGAACGCGGCATTGCACCGCGGCCAATCGGCGCCGAGGAGATCATCGAGCGGACGCTCTATCCGATGGTCAACGAGGGCGCCAAAATCCTCGAGGAAAAGATTGTCGCCCGCGCCTCCGATATCGACGTCGTCTGGGTCAACGGCTACGGCTTCCCGGTCGGCAAGGGCGGACCGATGTTCTGGGCAAGCCTCGAAGGCGTGGACAAGATCATCCAGCGGCTGGATCACTGGCACAAGCAGACCGGCAAGGACGTCTTTCGAGTGGCACCCCGGCTCAGGCAGATGGCCGAAACCGGTTCCCGGGACCGCGCTGCCGGCTGAACTTGGGACTACCGAATCCGTGCGTCCATGATCTCGACAAAACGCGCGAACAGACCCGCCTGCGACTTTATCTTGAGCTTGCGGTAAATGTTGCGGCGATGGACTTTTACGGTTCCCGGCACGATGCGCATCGCCCTGGCAATCGATTCCGTGGAATGGCCCTGAAGCACCAGATCGACGACATGCTGTTCGCGCGGCGTGAGCGAAAGGCTCTTCCAGATGTGAGCACGTTCGAACTCGCTGACCGGAGCAATCGCCTCGTCTTGCTTCGTCCCAACCGGCCCGTCAGCCGGAAGGCTAGGCCAGCGCAGCCTGACGAGGCTGATCACCGCAGGCGCCATGTCGCGCAGCAACCTGGCATCGGCGGTTCCGAACGGCCCCGAAGCGCGCAATCGCATTAGCGAGACTACCAGTGCGTCCTTTCCCGGCAGCGGCACGAAGAAGCCGACCTCCTCCGCAAGCCTGGTCTGGCTGTAGTAGGAGCGGTAATATTCGCTGGCATAGAAGCGGTCCGGCGCCAATTCGCGCATGCGCCAAAAGCCTTCCTTGCGTTCGACCGCAGCATGGTGGAACGGATCGAGCAGGTAAGGCCCTTCCTGATAGAGCGCGACGAAGACGTGGCTGTCGGCCGGCGAGAATGTCTCGAACAGCAGCGGCGGGCGTGAGGCGCCGCGATAGCCGAAGATCACGCAATGATCGAAGCTGACATGCTGGCGGAGCCAGGCAACCATTGCCTTGCCGAAAAGCTCGCCGCTCGTCTCCCGCGTCGCTGCGATGAGCGCAGCGAGCCGGTTGTATTCATCGCTGCGCGAAACGCCCAATTCATACCCCTCCAAACGAGAAAATAGACGAAATATACCACCTGGGAGGTATATACTAGCTGCCATTGGCTCTGATAGCGTTTCGAGGTTAGCTACCCGCAGGAGCCCGCAGCTTTGACCGCAGTGCCCGACATCGAGTTTCGCGGGGTCACCAAACGCTACGGCAGCGTGACCGCGGTCAGCGGCATCGATCTTGCCATCCCGCCGTCTGCCTTTGTCGCCTTGCTCGGGCCGTCCGGCTGCGGCAAGACAACCTGCTTGCGCATGATCGGCGGCTTCGAACAGCCAAGCGAAGGTGCGGTATTCATCCGTGGCCACGACATGGCCGGCACGCCGCCCTATCGGCGGCCGGTCAACATGGTGTTCCAGCAATATGCGTTGTTTCCGCATCTGGATGTGGAGGACAACGTCGCCTATGGCCTGCGCCAGGCGCGGCCGCGCCTGTCGTCGCGGGAGATCAGCCTGAAGGCAGGCGAGGCGCTCGCCATGGTTCGCCTTGCCGGCTATGGACGCCGCAAGATCCATGAGCTTTCCGGCGGCCAGCAGCAGCGTGTCGCCCTGGCGCGGGCGCTGGTCAACAAGCCGGCGGTGCTGCTGCTCGACGAGCCCTTGGCGGCGCTCGACAAGAAGCTGCGCACCGACATGCAGATAGAGCTGCAGAACCTGCAGCGCGAGATCGGCATCACCTTCGTCCTGGTCACCCACGATCAGGAAGAGGCACTGTCGATGAGCGATTTCGTCTGCGTCATGAATGGCGGGCGCATCGTCCAGCTTGGGCAGCCGAGCGAAATCTATGACGAACCCGCCGACCTCTTCGTCGCCGACTTCGTCGGCAAGACCAATCTCTTGAGCGGCAAGGTCGTCGGGCTCTCGGGCAAGCTCGTCGAGGTGGCGCTTGCCGACGGCACCGTCATTGCAGCGCGCAAGCGGAGTTCGCTAGCTCAGGGTGAAGCCGTTTCGGTCAGCCTGCGTCCTGAATCGCTAAGCCTCGGCGCGCCCGGAAGCGGCCGGCTGGACGGCCTTGTCCGCAACCGGATCTTTCTCGGTTCGACCGCGGAATATGCAATCGAGGTCCAGGGCATCGGGACACTGCTCGCCAGGGCCGATCATATGGTCGGCGGTGGAAATCTCTTCAAGCCGGGTGAACCCGTCGCCGTCGGCTTTACAGCCGGAACGCCGCTGGCGTTTCCGGAGAATAACGGGACCAACCAGAGGGAAAACAAAAATGTCGAAATCGTATCGTGACGGACTGCCGATAAGCCCTGATAGATTCGTCGACCAGTTGATGCGGCTCAAGCGCGGTTCCATCGGCCGCCGCGAGTTCCTTGGCCTTACCGGGCTTGGTCTCGCAACCGCGGTACTGGCCCGCGAACTCGGCATCATGCCGTCGCCAGCCTTCGCCCAGGAGGGGCTTGGCGACCGCATGTCGATTGCCACCTGGCCCAATTATCACGACCCGGCGACGTTCGAGAATTTCAAGGCCGAGACCGGCGTTGCCGTCGAGGTCAACGTGTTCGGGTCAAACGAGGAGATGCTGGCCAAGCTGCAGGCCGGCGCCTCGGGCTGGAGCCTTTTCGTTCCGACCAACTACACGATCTCGACTTACAAGAAGCTTGGCATCATCGAAGCGCTCGATATGGCCAAGCTTGCCAATTATGACGGCTCGCAAGAAGACCCGCGCTTCACTGGGGAAGGCACCATCGACGGCGTGACCTACGCTGTGCCGAAGAATTGGGGCACCACCGGCTTTGCCGTCAACACCAAGAAACTGACCAAGCCGATGACGAGCTGGAAGGAATTCTGGGACACGGCCATGGCGGAGGGCGATGGCCGGACCATGGTTCATGACTACCAGCTGACCACGATCGGCAACGCGCTGAAATATTTCGGCTTCTCGTTCAACTCGCTGAGGCCGGACGAACTCGCAAAGGCGGAGGAATTGCTGCTGAAGGTCAAGCCGCATCTGTTCGCGGTCTCCAGCGACTACCAGCCGTCGATGCGGGCCGGCGACGCCTGGATGACGATGTGCTGGACCAATGACGGGGCGCAGCTCCACCGCGACATCCCCGAAATCGCCTATGTGCTCGGCAAGGAAGGCGGCGAGATCTGGACCGACTTCTACGCGATCCCCAAGGATGCGCCGAACAAGCCTGCCGGCTATGCCTTGCTCAACTATTTGATGAACCCGAAAGTCGCGGTCAAGGAGCACCTGGCCAACGGTGCGCCTTCCACCGATGCGCGGGTCAATGCGCTGCTGCCCAAGGAGGTGCTGGACAATCCGATCCTTTATCCGGCGGCGGATCTGCTGAAGCCGCTCGAATTCGGTGCGGCTGCGACGCTAACCGATCCGGGCCGGGCCGAATTGATGGCACGCTTCAAGTCGGCTTGAACCGGGCGGGCCACAGGCTCGATGCAGGCAACTCCCCCGGCGGACAGATGTCCGCCGGCACCGGGGCGGTTTTTTAGATGCGCAGCAATGTCCTTCGTCACAATCTCCTGACCGCCCTGCTGCTCGGTCCAGCAACCGCGTGGCTGGTGGTGTTTTTAGTTTTGCCGTTCGTGGCGATCGCAGTTTTCAGCGTCGGCGATCGGGCGCCGGAAGGCGGCTATCAGGCTGCTTTCACCTTGGCGCAATATGCCAATCTTCCGGCTCGAGCGACGGCCTTCTGGAACACCATGGTGCTGGCGCCGGCGGGCGCACTGGCCTGTCTTCTCGTTGCCTATCCGGTCGCCTATTACCTCGCTTTGCGCGCGCCGGAACGGTGGCGGCTGATCCTGCTGGCGCTTGTCGTCATCCCGTTCTGGACCAGCCTGCTGATGCGGACCTATGCATGGATGTATGTGCTTGGTGGGCGTGGCATCCCGGCTCTGCTGGCCTATGTCGGGGTCGAGGACGTGCGGCTGATCAACACGCCGGGAGCGGTTCTGCTCGGCATCGTCTATGGCTATCTGCCGCTGATGATCCTGCCGATCTATGTCAGCCTCGAGCGGCTCGACCGCCGGCTGCTGGAGGCCTCCGCCGATCTCGGCGCGACGCCGCTCTCGACATTCCTCGGCGTGACGCTGCGGCTGTCGCTGCCAGGTGTGATGACCGGCTTCTCGCTGGTCATGATCCTGCTGCTCGGCGAATATCTGATCCCGACGCTGCTCGGCGGCGGCAAGGTGTTCTTCATCGGCAATGCGCTGGTCGATCTGTTTCTGCAATCGCGCAATTGGCCGTTCGGATCCGCAATCGCCATCATGCTTGTGGCGGTCTCCGTGGTCGTGCTGCTTGCCGCGAACCGCATTTCGACCCGGCTTTCGGGTGCCCGCCGGGTGGACCTGATCTGATGCGTGCCTTCGTCGTTGCGGTCTTTGCTTTTCTCTACCTGCCGATCGCGCTGGTGGTGCTGTTCTCGTTCAACGCCGGCCACCATGCCAGCGAGTTCACCGGCTTCTCGGTGCAATGGTACGGCAAGGCCCTGGCGAACCCGTTCCTGGTCGAAGCGCTGAAGAACAGCCTGTTCATCGCCACGACCAGCGCCTTGCTGGCGGCGCTGTGCGGCACGGCGGCCGCGCTTGGCCTGGCGCGTGTCGGCGCGCGGACGCGAGCTATTTTCGATGCGCTGCTCGGCGCCGCGATCGTCGTTCCTGGCGTCGTCATCGGCATCTCGACGCTGGTCGCGCTGGTCCAGCTATTCGGGGTGGTCAACCCGTTTGTCGCTTCGCTGTGGCCAAACGACCAGCCGCCGCGCCTGGCGCTTGGCTATGGCTCGATCATCGCCGCGCACGGGCTGTTTTCGATGGCGCTGGTGGCGATGATTGTCGGCACGCGCCTCGGCAGCCTCGACCGCAACCTGGTCGAGGCCTCGAGCGACCTCTATGCCACCCCGCTGACGACGTTCCGCAGCATCGTGTTGCCGCAGATCATGCCGGCGGTGATCGCCGGCTTCCTGCTCGCCTTCACATTCTCCTTCGACGATTTCATCGTCGCTTTCTTCGTCGCCGGCGCACAGACGACATTGCCGATCTATGTCTTTGCCTCGATTCGGCGCGGGGTCACGCCGGAGATCAATGCCATCGCGACGATCGTGCTCGTCGCCTCCGTTCTGCTCGTGGTGCTTGCCCAATGGCAACTGCGCCAACGAAAACCATCCCACTGAAAGACAAAAAATGATTCTGAAAGATCGCATCGCCATGGTGACGGGTGCCGGGTCGGGGATCGGGCGTGCCGGCGCCATGATAATGGCCAGGGAAGGCGCGCTCGTGGTGATCGCCGACAGGGACCAGGCGGCGGGGGAAGCAACCGCTTCCGACATTCGTGCGGCCGGCGGTCGGGCCGAGGCAGTCGCCACCGATGTCGGCCAGGATGCGGCGGTCGAGCAGCTCATTGCAGGAACGCTGGGCCGGCATCGGCGGATCGACATCCTGCACAATCATGCCGGGATCCAGGTCGGCGGCACGCTGACCGAAGTCGGCGCCGACGGCATGGATGCCTCCTGGCGGATCAATGTGCGGGCGCAGTTCCTCGCGGCCAGGCTGGTCATGCCGTCGATGATCGCGCAGGGCGGCGGGGTGATCCTGAATACCGCCTCGAATTCGGGTGTGTTCTACGACCGCGAAATGATCGCCTACGCAACGTCAAAACATGCAGTGGTGGCGATGACCCGGCAGATGTCGCTCGACTATGCCAAACACAATGTCCGCATCAACGCGCTGTGCCCCGGCTGGGTCGATACGCCCTTCAACGAGCCGTTCATCACGCAGATGGGCGGGCGGGCGGCGATCGAGAACTATGTCCGCACCAAGATTCCCATGCAGCGCTGGGCCAGCGCGGAGGAAATCGCCGAAGCGATCCTGTTCCTCGTCTCCGACCGCTCGTCCTTCATGACCGGCCAGGCGCTGGTGATCGACGGCGGTGAAAGCATCGGCTGATCCGCCGCTCCCCGCATGTAGGAGCGGAAGATATGCTCTTGGCCTAACGGCCGGCGGCGAGATGTGCTTTCGTCTCAAGGAGAATGCGGCCAACATGGCCGGGCCGGGAAAAAGGGAAGGCTGCGTAATGGCCGAGGCCTATATCTGCGACTACATACGCACGCCGATCGGACGCTTTGGCGGTTCGTTGTCCGCGGTCCGTGCCGACGATCTCGGCGCGATCCCTCTGAAGGCGCTGATCGAGCGCAATCCAGGCATTGATTGGGCTGCTATCGACGACGTCGTCTATGGCTGCGCCAACCAGGCCGGCGAGGACAACCGCAATGTGGCACGCATGGCGCTGCTGCTGGCCGGCCTGCCCAAGGAGGTTCCCGGCTCGACCGTCAATCGCCTCTGCGGTTCGGGCATGGATGCGGTCATCATCGCAGCGCGCGCGATCAAGGCCGGCGAGGCGGAGCTGATGATATCAGGCGGCGTCGAATCGATGAGCCGTGCTCCGTTTGTCATGCCGAAGGCGGAAACCGCGTTTTCGCGCAATGCCGAGATTTACGACACCACGATCGGCTGGCGCTTCGTCAATCCGCTGATGAAGAAGCAATACGGCGTCGATTCGATGCCTGAGACCGGCGAGAACGTGGCGAAAGAGTTCGCTGTCTCTCGCGCCGACCAGGATGCGTTTGCCGTGCGCAGCCAGGACAAGGCGGTCGCCGCACAAACCAATGGCCGTCTGGCAAAGGAAATCACTCCGGTGACGATCGCGCAGCGCAAGGGCGATCCGGTCGTTGTCGACAGAGATGAGCATCCCCGCGGGGGCACGTCGATCGAAGCGTTGGCCAAGTTGCCGACGCCGTTCCGGCAAGGCGGCACCGTTACGGCCGGCAATGCGTCGGGCGTCAACGATGGTGCCGCGGCGCTGGTCGTCGCCTCGGAAACCGCCGTGAAAAAATACGGGTTGACGCCGATCGCCCGCATCCTCGGCGGTGCCACCGCCGGAGTGGCGCCGCGCATCATGGGCATCGGCCCGGTGCCGGCCACGCAAAAGCTGTGTGCCCGGCTCGGCCTGACGCCGCAGCAATTCGACGTCGTCGAGCTCAACGAGGCCTTTGCCTCGCAAGGCATCGCCGTGCTGCGCCAACTCGGCATTGCCGAAGACGCGGAGCACGTCAACCCGAATGGCGGCGCCATCGCGCTTGGCCATCCGCTCGGCATGTCCGGCGCGCGCATATCAGGCACGGCGGCGCTGGAGCTGCGCGAACGCGGCGCCCGCTACGGCCTCGCCACCATGTGCATCGGTGTCGGCCAAGGCATTGCGGTGGCGCTCGAGAGATTGTGAGCAAGGGTGGATTTGCCGGGCGATTTGATGGCGCGCTCCGCCCACTCAAATTTGACCATGTGGACAAAAGCCGGGCACCGCTCCATAGTTCCTTCGCTGATATTCCAGAGAAGAGAGCCGGCTCGACACGGCGCCAATCAGAGGGGCATGCAATGGACAACGGGAAGAGCAGAATCCAATCGAAACGCGAAGGGCTTTCGCGACGCAACGTGCTGGAGCTGGGCGCGCTCGGCCTGGCGGCGGCGATGCTGCCGGGCAGCGCCTTTGCCAAGACCAAGAAGCTGAAAGTGGCGGCGATCTTCGCCACGCCGATCGAGGAGCCGTGGGACAACCAGATCCACGTCGCCCTGCAGAAGGCCGAGAAGGAACTCGGCATCGAATACAAATGGTCGGAGAAGGTGCAGACCGCCGATTTCAGCCGTGTCATGCGCGAATATGCGCAGGGCGGCTATGAGCTGGTGCTGGGCGATGCCTTCGCCGCCGAGCGCGAGTCGCGCAGGACCGCCAAGCAGTTCCCGAAGACCGCCTTCCTGTTCGGCTCCGGCGCCGGGCCGGCCGAGCCGAATTTCGGGGTTTTCGACAACTGGATCCACGAGCCGGCCTATCTGTCCGGCATGATCGCCGGAAAAATGTCGAAATCGGGCACGATCGGCGCCGTCGCGGCGATGGGCATTCCGGAAGTGAACCGGCTGGTCAACGCCTTCTTTGCCGGCGCCAGGGAGGTCAATCCCAACATCAAGAAGAAGGTCGCCTTCATCGGCTCGTTCTTCGATCCGCCGAAGGCAAAGGAAGCGGCGGTCGCCCAGATCGATGCCGGCGTCGACGTCATCTATGCCGAGCGCTTCGGCGTCATCGAAGCGGCGGCCGAGAAGAAGATCCTCGCCATCTCCAACATGTCGGACCAGTCGAGCCTCGGCCCCGACACGGTGATCACCGGGCCGGTCTGGGATATGTATCCGACCGTCGAGCAGGCGATCAAGCTGGTCAAGGCCGGCGTCTTCACCGCGCAGGATTACGGCGATTTCTCGCGCATGGCCAAGGGCGGCTCCTACCTCGCGCCCTACCATAAATTCGACAAGACGCTGCCGGCCGAGGTCAAGGAACTGGTCGAGAAGAAGAAGGCCGAGATCCTCGACGGCAATTTCCGCGTCGACGTCGATGAGAATACGCCGGTCTCGGACTGAGATCCCTCCCCCTTGAGGGGAGGGTGGCCCGCAGGGCCGGGTGGGGTCCTCGGCGACGCGCTCCGTCGTCTTAAGTCAAAAGTCGAGGCAGCTGAGGTTACCCCTCCCGCCTCGCTTCGCTCGGCACCCTCCCCTCAAGGGGGAGGGATATCGGCGTCAACGCCACCAGGATCCCGCCTTGTCAACGCCTGCCCCTCTCATCGAAATGCGCGGCATCTCCAAGAGCTTCGGCGCCGTCAAGGCGAACGAAGCCGTCGATCTCAGCGTCGCGCCGGGTGAAATCCTCGGGCTGCTCGGCGAAAACGGCGCCGGCAAGACGACGCTGATGAATGTGCTGTTCGGTGCTTATGCGCCCGATGCCGGCGAGATCCTGGTGCAGGGCCTGCCGGTGGCGATCAACAGTTCGGCCGATGCGCTGGCCGCCGGCATCGGCATGGTGCACCAGCATTTTCATCTCGCATCGCGGCTTTCGGTGCTGGAGAACCTTTTGATCGGCATTCCCGGCAGATCGGGCCGGATCGACCGCGCCGGCGGGCTGGCACGGCTCGCCGAGATCGGCCGCCAGCACGGGCTGACGCTCGACCCGGACCTTCCCGTCTCGGCGCTGGCGGTCGGCGAGCAGCAGCGGCTGGAAATCGTCAAGGCGCTGTTTCGCGGCGCAAGGCTGCTGATCCTCGACGAGCCGACGGCGGTGCTGGCGCCGACAGAGGTCGACGGACTGTTTTCGGCGCTTCGCTCGATGGCGGCACAAGGGCTCGGCATCATCTTCATCTCGCACAAGCTCAACGAGGTGCGGGCACTGACGCATCGCTGCGTCGTGCTCAGGCATGGGCGCGTTGCCGGCCGGGTCGATGCGCCGGCCAGCACCACGTCCTCGGAGATGGCGCGGCTGATGTGCGGCCACGAGATCGTGCCTCCGGCCAGGGGACCGTCGATGCCCGGTGCGGCCGTGCTGACCCTCGGCGGCATCTCGACATCGCATCATTCCGGCATGGCGCTGCGCGATGTTTCGCTATCGGTTCGTGGCGGCGAGATACTCGGCATCGCCGGCGTCTCCGGCAATGGCCAGCGCGCGCTTGCCGAAGTGATTTCCGGCGTGCGAGCGCCCGATGCCGGGAAGATGACCATAGCCGGCAAAACGGTTTCGCGGTTCTCGCCGCGCGAGGTGCAGGCGCTCGGCCTTGGCCGCATCCCGGAAGACCGTATGACGACCGGGCTGGTCACCAATCTGCCGCTTGCCGATTCGATGGTTCTGCCGCGCATCGGCACGGCAGCGTTCAGCCGCAAAGGCCTGCTCAAGCCGGATGCGATCCGCGCCTTCGCCGAGGCACAGATCAAGGCCTATGACATTCGCTGTCCCGGGCCGATGACGCGCGCCGGGGCGCTTTCCGGCGGCAATCTGCAAAAGGCGCTTCTGGCGCGCGAACTCGCCTTCGATCCGAAGGTGCTGATCGTTTCGCAGCCGACTCGCGGCCTCGACATCGGCGCCGCGCGCTTCATCCACGAAAAATTCCTCGACATGCGCGCCAAGGGCTGCGGCATCATCGTCATCGGCGAGGATCTGGAAGAGTTGCTGATGCTCTCGGATCGTATCGCGGTGATGTATGAGGGCCGCATCGTCGGCACGCTGGACAGCGCCGATGCCAGCGTCGCCAGACTTGGGTTGATGATGACCGGGGCGGAGGGGAAGGCCTGATGCTCCGTCTCGAGGCCCGCACCTCAACGCCCACCTGGTTCAATCTGGCGCTGCCGCTGCTCGCCATCGGGGCGGCGCTGATCCTGTGCAGCGGCCTCATCGCATTGGCCGGCGCCGGTGTCGTTGAGGCCTACGGCGTGATGTTTTCGGCGTCGCTGGGCGACAGCTATGCCATCACCGAAACGCTGGTGCGTGCCACCCCGATGATCTTCACCGGGCTGGCCGTGGCGGTCGCTTTCCGCGCCAAATTCTGGAACATCGGCGCCGAAGGACAATTGCTGGCCGGTGCGGTGGCGAGCTGTGCGGTCGGCGCCATTCCGATGCCGGGGCCGCTCGCTATGCTGCTGATGGCGGCGACGGGTGCCGCCGCCGGTGCGGCCGTCGCCCTGATCCCCGCGACGTTGCGGGTGAAATTCAGGGTCGATGACGTGGTCAGTTCGCTGCTGCTCAATTCGGTCATTTTCTACGCACTGATGGCGCTGATCGAGGGGCCATGGAAGGATAGTTTCAGCGGCTACCCGATCTCGCCGCCGATCGAGGATACGGCCAATTTTCCGGTGCTGCTCGAAGGCACGCGGCTGCATCTCGGCGTCGTCGCGGCGCTGGTCGCAGCACCCCTGATCTGGTTCGTGGTCGCGCGCACTACGCTCGGCTTCCGCATCAGGGTCACCGGCGAAAACCCCGAGGCTGCGCGCTATGGCGGCATCAATGTCGAGCGGGTGCTGATTTCGACGGCGCTGCTGTCCGGCGCATTGGCCGGCCTTGCGGGCGTCGGCGAGGTCGGCGGCGTGCATTTCCAGGTAATGAGCGACATCTCGCCGGGCTATGGCTATTCCGGCATCGTCGTCGCCATGCTGGCAAGGCTCAATCCGCTCGGCGTGGTGCCGGCGGCGATCTTCCTTGCTGCCGTCATGACCGGCGCCGAGGCGATGTCGCGGGCGACCGGCGTTCCGGCCTTCCTCAGCGAAGTCATCCAGGGAACGGCGCTGCTCGCCATGCTGGTGGCGCTGCTGTTCACCGCCTATCGCATCCGCCGCGTGGGAACAGCCAAATGAGCGTGGTGCTGGAACAGATCTTCCAGGTCGGCTTCCTCGCCGCGATCATCCGCATCGCCACGCCGCTTGCCTTCGCGACGCTGGGCGAGATGTTCTCCGAGCGCGCCGGCGTGCTTAATCTCGGCATCGAAGGCATCATGCTGTTGTCGGCGATGACCGGCTTCACCGCGGCGAGCCTCAGCGGCAGCCTTTGGCTCGGCGTGCTCGCCGCCGTGCTGACCGGGGCGCTGATGGGCGCCGTGCACGCGCTGTTCACGGTGGCGCTCGGCCTCAGCCAGCATGTCTGCGGCATCGGCGTGACGCTGTTCAGTTCAGGTCTTGCTTACTTCCTCTATCGGCTGATCTTCGGCCAGCAATCGGTGCCACCGAACATCAAGGGGTTCGAGACGCTGCCGATCCCGATCCTGTCCGACATACCGGTGCTTGGGCCGGCGGTGTTCAACCAGTTTTCGCTGGTCTACATGGCGATGCTGTCTATTCCCCTGGCCGCCTTCGTGCTCTACCGCACACCGTGGGGCCTGTCGGTTCGCATGGTCGGTGAAAACCCGCGCGCCGCCGATTCGGCCGGCGTCAGCGTCATCGCTACGCGCTTCCAGGGGGTGATCCTCGGCGGTGCCTTGATGGGGCTGGCCGGTGCCTTCCTGTCGATGGCGCAGTTCAACGCGTTCACCTTCGGCGTGGTTTCGGGGCGTGGCTGGGTGGCAATCGCGCTCGTCGTTTTCGGCCGCTGGGATCCGTGGCGATCGGCAGGTGCTGCACTGCTGTTTGCCTTCGTCGACGCCTTGCAGTTGCGCATGCAGGCGAGCGGGCTTGGCCATATCCCCTACGAGGCGTTCCTGATGCTGCCGTTCATCTTCACCATCGTCGCCATGGCGGTGATGTCGCGCAATGCGGTGGCCCCGTCGGCGCTGCTCAAGCCATTCCGGCGCGAAGAGCGGTAGCGGCGCTTCGCCTCTCACATAGCGGTAAAGCCGTTGTCGACGAACAGATGGGCGCCGTTGACGAAGCTGGCCTCGTCGCTGGCCAGGAACAGGGCTGCCTTCGCCACCTCTTCCGGCTCGCCGATCCGTCCTTGCCGCGCGGCCATTGCCGCTTCGGAGACATCGACGCCGAGTTTGTCGAGATCGGCGACCTCGCGCAGGCCGTGCGGTGTCCTGATGAAGCCTGGACAGACCGCATTGCAGCGGATGTTGCGGTCGCGGAATTCGACGGCAATGGCACGCGCGAACATGTGACAGGCGCCCTTGGTGGTGTCGTAAAGCACCTCCATCGGCGTCGCCGCCACCGCCGAGATCGACGAAGTGCAGACGATGGAACCGCCGCCGGCGGCGATCATGCCGGGCAACACGGCGCGCGTCATCAGGAACATCGAACGCACATTGACGGCATGCAGCCAGTCCCATTCCTGCAGCGTGGTCTCCAGGAAGGGTTTGATAACGATGGTGCCGGCGTGATTGAACAGAACCGTGACCGGGCCGAATTTTTCCATCACGCCCGTCACCGCCGCTTCGACCTGCGCCTCATCCGATACGTCGGCGACCCAATGTTCGGCGACATGGCCGCGTTGCCTGATTGCCGCTGCGGTGGCGGCGGCGGCTTCGCCGTTGCGGTCGATGATCGCCACCTTGGCGCCCTCGGCCGCGAAAAGCTCCGAGGCCGCACCGCCCATTCCCGTCGCGCCGCCCGAAATGATGGCGACCTTGCCGGCCAGTCTTGTGCCCATGTTTTGCTCCTGCTGCTTTGTCGCGACGTCGCGGCTTTCCGCTGAAGCAGCGATGCTATCCCGCATCCATGGGATGGCCAAGGAGCCACAGACACATGGACCTGACGTTTTCTGCCGCTACCCCGGCGTGCCTCAAAAGGCAGCGCTAAGCAGTAAAAGCACTAATTTGCCCGCCGTTTGGAGAAAATTGTTCTAAGGATCGGGCGAAAATAGCACTTGACAAAGTCTACTGATTTTATAGATTAAGCGCCGAGACGGAGGTCGATATGTCCTATAGCCAGAACGCTCAGACTGCCCGCAAAGGCCAAAGGCTGGGTTCCGACCAGGTGTGGCGGCCGGCCTATGCCGGCGCTTTCGCGTATCTCGTCTTTGCCCTTGCGTTTGTATTCACCGGGGCAGTGGTACTGGGGCTGATCCCCTGATTATTGAGGCTTTGATCGTCGAGGCTTCCTTGGGGTAGCGGCCTGCCGTTTGCAGAAATTCCGGAGTTGATGAACCGAATGCCGGTGCGCTTTTGCGCGCCCTGATTCCAACGTGATGGAGGAGATGGCAATGCCGATCGAGTTCACGCATGTTCCCGGTAAGATCCACGCCGCCGACGCCAGCTTTTTCTACGACTTTGTCGAGACCGCGACGAAGCTGTCACTGATCGAGGATGCCGGATTCCAGAGGATCGTCATCGACGACCAGGCCGGACTGCTGACCAATATGGACCTTGCCGCCCAGACGCTGGACCGGACCTCCTCCCTCGAAGTCGTGCTAACGCATTGGGCGGGCGTGATCGAACCAACCGTGGCGGCGCGGCAGCTCGCTGCTCTCGACCAGAGAAGCGGTGGCCGGCTGTCGCTCAGGATGCTCAGTGAGCCGCTGAGCGACGACGATGCCGAGACACGTCCCGCCGGCCACACAGTGATCTGGCAACGCATCGACGAATATCTGGTGCTGCTGAAGCGGTTGTGGTCAAACGACATGCCGTTCGATCATGAAGGCACCTTTTACAGCATCAAAGGCGGCTATGTGCCGCGCAAGGGGCCGCATGGTGCCGATGTGACCATCCGCATGGGCGGGCAGTCGGGCACTGCGCTCAGGGTCGCGGGCAGGCATGCGGACGTGTTCGAGCTGGCGCCGGGCTCGCTTGCAGAAATCCGCCAGTCAATGGAGCGCGTACGCGGCGCCGCCGCCGAACACGGCCGGGCCGGCAAGCTGCGTTTCGCGCTTCCCGTCCGAATCCGTACGGAAGACCGAATCCGTTCGGAAGATAGGCCGGCCGCTTCCTGCCAGAAGGCGCTCGAACTTGCCGGGCCGCCGGCGCAGGTCGCGCTGTCGCTGCTTTCCCACGCCGCTTTGGGGATCAAGGAGTTCATGATCGTCGGCGTCGACAGGCCACGCGAGATTGCGACCGCCGGCCGCGAGGCGATCGCACTGCTGCGCAATTCGCTGGCACGGCGCGAGGCCGATGTCCCTCAGCCGGGGGCGTTTGCGTCACGCGCGACAGGAGAAGCGCGCGCTCCCTCCTGAGGCAGGGCTACCGCGTCATTTCAAGACCCGCTCGACAATTGCGCCGAAGGCCGACGGGTCGAATGCCGGCAGGATCAGCGGCTCGACGAAACCATCGCGCCGGGCCGTCAGTACATATTGCAGCATGGCTTCGTTATCAGGCATTTCGAAGACCTGGACGAAATCATAGGCGCCGAGGGTGGCATAGAAGGCGACCGACCGTCCGCCGAGTGCTGCAACGCGCTCCTCGCTGACCTTTCTGCGATCGGGGCTGCCGGCCAGCTCTGCCAGCCCTTTATCGGTCAGCCGCATCAGCGACACGTACAGGCGCTTGGTCGCCACCTTGTTGCTAGTCTCCTCGGACATATCAGCGCCCCTTGCCGGGTAATTGCGACAGTGCCGCAATGACGGCGGTCGAATCGGTCAGCGCGCCGAAGATGCCGTTTTCGACCGTCACCATGTGCAGCGCGGCCTCATGCGCATATCTGTCGCCGCTGGCGCAGGCATCCGAGATGGTCAGGCACTGGAAATTGCGGTCACAGGCCTCGCGCAAGGTCGTGTGCACGCAGACGTCGGTCGTGCATCCCGAAAACAGGAGATGCGTGATGCCTTGCGCGCGCAGCACATGCTCGAAATCCGTGTAGGTGAAGGCACCGTTGCAGGTTTTGTCGATGACGATGTCCTCAGGCGCCACCTCGATCTCGGCAACGATCTGGAAGCCGGGGCTCGAACGCAGCAGAATTTCGGTTCCTTCGAGGCCTGCCCGCTTGCGCCGCCATTTCTCATAGGGCGTCATGTCGGCCATATCCGCCCGATAGCCTTGCCTGGTGTGGATGATCCTGAGGCCGGCCGCCCGCGCGGCCGCGATCAGACGGTTCACAGTCGGCAGAATGGCCCGCAGCGGGCCAGGATCGTAGCCCTGTCTGGCGAAATAGCCTGTCGTCGACAGGAAATCCTCCTGCAGATCAATGACGATGAGCGCTGTGGTCTCGGCAATCAGCCTGCCGTCATAGGGAAAGTCGAACGGTTCTGCCTTGATCATGTTGGTTCTCGTAGAATTCAGGATATCGAGGCTTCGTTCGGCAGGACGCCGATGGCGGAGGGATGTATGCGGCAATCGACGACCTGTCCGGGCGCAGCGGCGATAGCCGCTTCCGAGCGCAGCGTCGCGACCATCTCTTCGCCCGCCGCCGTCCTGAGCAGGATGCGTTCAAGCGCGCCGACAAAGGAATTCTCGACCACCGTCGCCCGAAAGCCGATCTCGTCACCCGTTGCCTGGCCAATGCGGATGTCCTCGGGCCGCACCCACACAGTCAGGATATCGCCGGGCCGCTCGCGGCGGCCCTTTCCCTTCGGAAACCCGAAGCGCGTGCCGAACGCCTCGATGATCGTTTCGTCGTCGTCGGCGCAGCGCCCCGACAAGAAGTTGTTTTCGCCCAGGAAGCCGGCGACAAAACGCGTCGAGGGTTTCTTGTAGAGCTCGCGCGGCGGCCCGACTTCAACGATCCGGCCGTGGTTGAACACCGCAATCCGGTCGGACATTGCGATCGCCTCTTCCTGGTCGTGGGTGACGTAGACGAACGTCACCCCGGTCTCGCGATGCAGCCGCTTCAACTCCTTTTGCATCGCTTCGCGCAGCATACGGTCGAGCGCCGAAAGCGGCTCGTCCAGAAGCAGGATCCGCGGCCCGAAGGCCAGGGCGCGGGCTATGGCGACGCGCTGCTGCTGGCCGCCGGACAATTCGCGCGGCTTGCGCTCGGCAAGATTGTCGAGGCCGACCAGCGACAGCATCTCGGCGACCCGTGCGGCTATCTTCGCCTTGTCCCATTTGCGGACGCGAAGCGAGAAGGCGATGTTGTTGGCGACCGTGAGATGCGGGAACAGCGCATAACCCTGGAAGACGAAGCCGAAATTGCGGTCCTCGGGGTCGACGTGGGTTATGTCCGTGCCATCGAGGCGAATCGCCCCTTTGGTCGGCGTGGTGAAGCCGGCCAGCGACATCAGCAAGGTCGTCTTGCCGGACCCGGATGGCCCGAGCAAAGTGACGAACTCTCCCGCTTCGACCGAAAGGTTGATCCCGGTCAATGCGGTGACCTTGTCATAGGTCTTTGTCAGATCGTCGATGACCAGCAATGCCATGTCAGACCAGCGCCATGTCAGTTCGGGGCCATGTCAGTTCAGAACCATCAGATCGGGTCCCTGATCAGCGGCGCGGTCGAGCAATGCAGGCCACCGCCGCCCAGCTCGACCGGCTCGTAGTTGCAGGTCAGCACCGTGATGCCGGCGGCGTCGAGCCGATCCGACAGACGCTGCGAGCGGCTGCCATGCATGATCACGCGCCCCGGCGCGACGGCCAGGCAGTTGAGCGACATGGCGCTGTCTTCCGGGGGCAGTTCGATCATTTTGATGCCGCGCTTCTGCAGATATTCGATGAATGGATAGGGCAGTTCGTTGACGTTGACGATCGCTGTCTCGACATCGACCATGATGAAGGCGCCGTCGATGTGAATGCGGTATCCGGGCATAGGCACCTTGATCAGCTCCACGCCCAACCCGGCGAGGATGCTTTCGACCTGCCGCACGCCTTCCGGGTTGCAGGCGATGCTGACGGTGCAGACGGCGGTTTTGGAATCGATGAAGGCAAAGCCGCCGCCTTCGAAGACGGCGGAGCCGTGGATGGTGCCGAGGATCGGGCAGCCGGCCTTGGCCAACGCCCGGGTCACCGGCAGTTCCTCGCCGCGGCGCACCCGCCGCGCCAGGCGCGTGACGATGGCGCCGCCCGGGACGCCGATGACGCTGTCGCGCGTATAGATCTGCTTCATCGCTCCGGGAGCGGCCCTGTCAACGAGAATGACGTCGACGCCTTCCGCACGCAGCAAATTGGTGAACTCGTCATGGGCGCGCTGCATGGCGGGCAAATCGGGCATTGTGCGGCCCATCCAGTACCAGCCTTTCTCCGGATCGCCGAAGCCGCCGACTTCGGGCATCGGCTTGTTTTCGACGACGGAGAGCTCGTCGCCGGGTCGGTGCATCAGGACGGCACGCAAGCGGCCGACATCGTTCGAACAGCCCCAATGGCGCCCCCATACCGGGATCTGCTCCTCAGCCGTATCGAAGCCCGGCTCAGGGACGGAGCCGAATATGCTGAAGAACTTATTCTCCCGGTACTCGTTGTCGCTCATTGCGGTGCTCATTGGTCTTCCTTTCCTCGATTGTTCCCGGCGACCGGGGCTTGAACTAGGATTTCCGTTGTCGGCGTGCGGCCAGCGCGCGTGCGGCAAGCGCCAGCACCGTTATGACGAGCAGGACGGTGGCTATCGCCGCCAGCGCCGGATCGACCGCATCCTGGATGCTGGTCCAGATGCGGCGTGGCAACGTGACGACGGCGCGCCCGGTGATGAAAAGCGTCACCGTGATCTCGTCCCAGGAGGCGACGAAGGCGAGCAGCGCGCCCGCGGCAACGCCAGGCACGATGTTCGGCAAGATCACCTTGCCGAACACGGTCATCGGCCTGGCGCCGAGGCTTCTGGCAGCCTGTACCAGCTTCTGATCGAGATTGGACAGCGAGGCACCGATCGCCAGCACGGTCAACGGCAAGGCCAGCACGACATGTACAAGGATAACGCCCGTATAGCTGTCGAGCAGCGACAGACGCGCCCACAGCTTGACCATGCCGACGGCGTATATGATCGGCGGCACGATCATCGGCGACAGCAGAAGTATGCGCATTAGGGATGACCACCAGCCTCCTGCCACCCAGGCGCCGACGGCGAAAGCGACGCCGAGCGCGGTGGCGATCGCAGCGCAGGCAAGCGCGATACCGGCACTGGTCAGCATGCTGGGTAGCCAACCCTTACTCCAGTCGGCGAGCGCCGCGAAATGCTCCATCGAAATGCCGTCCTGCGGCAACGACAGATAATCGCGGTCGGTCAATGCGACCGGGATCACCACCAGGATCGGTACGAACAGGAAGCCGAGCAAGCACCATGCCACAAGGCGCGGCAGTCCGATCTCGAGGATGCGCCGCGGCTTCATTGCTGCGGCCTGGCGACGAAGGCGGCGCGCAGCGCCGGACTGCGCATGGCGGCAAAGACGATGATGCCGACCACCAGAAGCAGCATGGTCGACAGCGATGTCGCTAGATCCCAGCGCGAGGTGCTCGAGATCTGCACAGAGATATATTCGGCGATCATCAGGGTCTTGCCGGCGCCGAGCAGGGCCGGCGTCACCAGAAAGCCAAGCGAGAAAACGAAGACGAACAGTGTCGCCAACGCGATGCCGGGCAGGCTTAGCGGCAGCCAGACGCGCCAGAAGATCGTTGCCGGACGCGCGCCCAGCGAGCGTGCCGCCTGCATGATGCGGCGGTCGATATCGGACAGATTGGCATAGAGCAGCAGGATGGCGAACGGCATCATATAGTGCACCATGCCGATGGTGACGCCGAAAAGATTGTAGACGAGGTCGAGCGGCGTCGAGATCACGCCCATATCCATCAAGGCGCTGTTGAGGACGCCCCGCCGGCGCAGGATGGTGATCCAGGAAAACGCCCTGACCAGCACCGATATCCAGAACGGCACTAGCACCAGGAACAGCGAGATGCGGCGCCAGCCCGCCGACATATGGATGATGGCGAAGGCGACGACATAGCTTGCCAGCACCGTCATCACCGTCGTCATGACGGACACTTTGAGCGTCGTCATGACGACGCGGCCGACCGCTGCGTTGGCGAACAGGTTCTGGTAGTTGGCAAGGCCGAGCTTCGGCTCGGTCAGGCTCAACGCCAGAACCTGCAGGATCGGCGCCGCATACAGGCCGATTGCCACCAGGCTGGCGGGAACCGTCAGCAGCAAAGCTGTTGTTTTGAAATTTCGCATCGGACATAGGCCGCCAACTTTGCCGGGGGCGGCCCTTTCCTTGTTGGCTCGCCCTCTCAGCTCGAGATGAAGTCCAGGTATTTGTTCTGGAGCTCGGTCTCGTGTTCCGCGTAATAAGCGGGATTGAGCATGATCTGCGAGGCAGCATTTTCCTTCGTCGTCGGATTCACGAGGGCGTCCTCCGGCGTCATCAAGGCGAGCGTCTTGGGGTTGGACGGTCCGTTGCCCATGATCTGCAGCAGCACGAGCTGGCCGGCCGGATCGAGCGTCGAATTGATGAAGTCGAACACTTTCTTGCCGGCGGGATTGCCCTTCGGAACCGACCACGCGCTGGCCGAAAGGATGTTCTGTTCCCAGATCCACTTGAATTTGTCGGGGGTCTCTTTGTGCAGGAGATTGGCGCGGGTGTGCCAGATGTTGCCCATCGCCACTTCGCCCTCGCGGAACAGTTGCTGGGTCTGCGCGCCGCCCTCCCAGAAGATGATGTCGGCGAGCATCGGCTTCAGCTTCTTGAACGCCCGGTCGACGTCGAGTGGGTAGAGGTCGGCGGGCGCGACCCCGTCCGCCATGAGGACGAATTCGAGCTGGCCCTGGATCCATTTGCACATTGTGCGCTTGCCGGGAAATTTGGCCGTGTCGAAGAAGTCGGCCCACCCTGTCGGCGCGACACCCTTGGTTGCGTCGGCATCGTAGGCAAGCACGTTCGAATAGACGTAGTTCGAGATGCCAAACTCGCCGGCGAAATTCTCGGGCACCTGCGACTTGTCGACGATCGTGTAGTCGATCTTCTCGACCAGATTGCCCTTGCCCAGCGTCAGGGAATCGATCATGCCGCCGTCGGTGGCATCCCAGATGACCTTGCCGGACTCGACCATGGCCCGGATTGTGCCGATCGCAGGCCCTGCCCCGTCGATCACCACTTTCATGCCGCTCTTCTGGGTGAAAGGGTCGCCATAGGCCTTGGCGAAGGCGTCCGCCGCAGCCCCTCCCCAGTTGCAGACGACGATTTCGGAGGCGTCGGCCTGGGCAACGCCGGGCTTGAAGGCGGTCACAAGTCCGAGGCCGCCGAGAGCAAAGAGGAAAGAGCGGCGATCGATCTCACCGCGGTTGAATTTTTCCAGCGCGATCTGCGCCGCGTCTTGTGCGAAATGCGAGATTGTCATTTTTCATTCTCCCATTGTTGATGGTGGACTGCATGTCTTCGCGGATTTGATCCGTCTCTGTTCAAATTCCCACTCTTGCCGGCGGTCGGTTTTCCGCTGAGGCGTTTCCAGCCAGTTTCCAATGCGTCCTGCGCGGCGCGCCCACGGAGTGGCGCACGACAAGTTTCACCGCAACCGGCGCCGCGTCCGGTATTTCGACGCCGTTGATGTGGTCGATCAACAGGCCGACGGCTCGACGGCCGAATTCCTCCGCCGACTGACGGATGGCCGTCAGCGGCGGATCGAGCAGGTCGACATTGCGGATGTCGTCGAAACCGACCAGCGACAGATCGGCGGGCACGCTGATGCCGAGCTTGCGACAGCCTTGCAAAATCCCCAGCGCCAGCATGTCTGCAGAGGCGAAGATTGCGGTCGGCGGGTTGTCGAGTGCAGCGAACCGCCGGATCGCGCGCAGGCCGGACTCCTCGTCATAGTCGCCGAAAAAGACGTAGCCGGGCTCGAGCTGCAGGCCTCTGCGTTCGAGGCATTCCTCGAAGGCTCCGAACCGCTCCCTGCTGCTGAGCAGCGCCGGTGGGCCGCCGACAAAGGCGATCGCCTGGTGGCCACTATCCAGAAGATGCTCGGTCGCCAGCCTGGCGCCGCGACGGTTATCGGCAAACAGGCGTGGCGCAATGGCGCCGGGAACGTCCTCGTCGACCAGGACGACGTTGCTGCAGGCATTGATCTTCTGGACCAGTGCGCCATCGTCCGGATGGTTGGTCATCAGCAGGATACCGTCGACCTGCGCGTCGTCGATGCGCGACAGGAAGCCCAGTTCCTTGGCGGCGATGTTGCGGCTGTTGAACATCACCAGGCTGTAGCCGAGCCGGCTTGCCTCCTCTTCGGCCGCACTCGCGATGGCGGCGAAAAATGGGTAGGAGATGTCGGAAACGATCAGGCCGATGGTTTCGCTACGGCCCTTGCTCAGCCGTCGCGCGATGGCGTTGGGGCGATATTCCAGTTCCGCCACCGCCGCCCTGATGCGTTCGCTGGTTTCCGCCGGGAGCTTGATGCGGCCGTTCAGGTGACGCGACACGGTGGTGACCGAGACGCCGGCCGCATGTGCGACGTTCCTGATCGTGGATGCTGTGGGTTTCTTCATGAGGCGACTTCGCCCAGCGTTTGCCGATGGGCAGAGTTCAGCACAGGAATTTACGCTTGTAAACCGCTTTACTAAACCGGTTTCGTGAAATCGCGCGCTACCACCATTCCGGGAAAGCCGCGTGAGCGGCCCTGGCCAGTGTCGGGATTTCCTGATCGGGAACGGAGCTGTAGGGCCAGAGCAGTCGCGGGCCGAGCGGCGCCCAGCCGCCGGCCGCCGCCATCGCCTTGTCGAGTGCCGCATCGCTGACATTGTAACGGGTGCGAAACGGTAGGACATGTGCGGCGAGGAAGGCCTGTATGCGGGCCTCGACCTCGGCAGCGGCGGCCATGTCGGTACGGATCATCCGCCACCACATCACCGCGCCCTTCGGGTTGAGGCAGGCAACGTTGGAATAGCTGCCATGGGCTCCCCCGGCATAACCTGTTGCCAGCGTGTGGCCGGGGACGAAAACGGAAAATCCGTCCAGTTTGCGGCGCATGTCGGCATACCAGCCGGCGTCGCCGCCCGGCAGCTTGGCGCCGATCAGCGATGGCACGGCCGCACGCAGCCTGGCGATGCCGTCGAGCGTCAGCCGACGCTTAGCGTGCGGCGGGTTGTAGAGCACCAGCGGCGTTTCGGGCGCGACTTCGCACAGGCCGCCGGCAAAGCGCATGACCTCGTCGTCGCTGGGCGGCCACCAGTCGGGCAAGGTGAACTGCACCGCCGCCGGGCGAAGTACGGCCACCCGTGTCAGCCGCTCCAGCGCGACGCGCGGATTGGACTGGCTGATGCCGATCTGGAAAGGAAGGCGCGCGCGGCCGGCTATGGTTGCGACCAACTCACAAAGCCGGTCGAATTCGGGCTCGGTCTGGCAATGGAATTCGCAGGCCGTGCCATTGGAATAGACGCCTTCGACGCCTGAGGCGCAGAGCCGGGCGATCGTCTCTTCCGTCGCCTGCCAGTCGATCGCTCCGCGATGGTCGATGGCCAACATCACCGCACCCCAGACGCCGCGCGGCGCGTGTGTGGGCAAGCGGGCCAGATGGTCGTTAGGGTCAGCGTGCACCGGCGATCTCGTGTTCGCGGCGGGTTTCGTTCGATGCGAAGGCAGCCTCGATAATGGCGATCATCTTGCGTGCATAGATACCGTCGACCGGCACCGGCGTATCGTAGGCAATGGCATCGCGCATTGCGCTCCATTCGCGCACCAGCGCGTTATGCATCCAGTTCGGCTCAAAGGAACCGGGCAACTCGGTCCAGACCGTATCGCGGCCAAGCATCGTGCCGCGGTCCATGTCGATGCGCAGCGTTCCCTGCTCGCAGACCAGATCCATGGCGTAGGTGGAAGCGCCGGTGCGATAGCCGACGCTCTGCACCTGGCCGACGCCGCCGCCGGCGAAGCGCAGTCCGAGCAAGGCGCTGTCGTCTGCTTCCTGGTCATGGAACTTGGCGCCGAGCATGCCGCTCACCGACACGACATCGTCATCCATCAGCCAGACGAGGCGGTCGAGCGCGTGGATGCCGGCCGTCAACAGCATGCCGCCGCCGGTCGCCTTGCGCAGATGCCAGTCGCGGCGATTGTGCTCCATCCACAGCTTGATGATCCAACTCGATCCGGTGAGCGGCCGGCCTAGCTCGCCTCCCTCAAGAATTTGCCTGGCCGCGATGCAGGGCAGGGCGAAATGCATGAGATGGGCGACCATCAGCTTGACGCCGCCCTTGGCCACGGCGGCATTGATCGCATCGCAGGCGGCCGCCGTCGGCGCCATCGGCTTTTCGAGCAGGATATGCTTGCCGGCGTTTGCCGCGCCGATGGCCATTTCCGCATGGAGGTGGTGCGGGCTGGCGATGAGCACCGTGTCCACCTCCTTGTCGTCCAGGAGCTTGCGCCAGTCGGCGTAACCGCGGCCGCCATGTTCGGCGGTGAAGCGCTGCAGCGCGTCGGCATTTCCACGAGAAGCGGCAACGAGGCGAATGCCGCCAACCTCACGGATTGCCCGCGCATGGGCTGCGCCGAAATCGCCGGCGCCGATAATTCCTATTCCAATCATGATCCTGCCTTTTGATAAGCGGCGTCGATCAGCGACATCGCCGCAACATAATCCTCGATGGACACCGGCGGAGGCGCCTTTTTGGCCAGCCGGTCAAGCGTATCGCGCATGAACAGACGATAGCGCGTTGCCGGCAGTTCGACCGGCAAGTCGACGATTGCCGCGTCGTCGAGCGTGGCGCAAATGGTCCGGTCGCCTTGATCGATGAGGGTGGCATTGGCACTGACGATGCGCCACTCGAAGTCACCGCCGGGGCGCATCGAGGCAAAGGTATAACCGGCCTCGACGATGAACAGCGCGCCGGCCTCGTCTTCCAGCACCAGCAGCGCATGATCCTCGACCGGGCCGGGATGAATGCGGTTCGCGATCGAAACGCTTTTCAGGTCGAGCTTGCCGGTTGCGAGGCTGAGTGCCGCGTCGACGCCGTGTATGCCGAGATTCCTCAACGCACCCCCGCCACCAACCGCCGGGTCGACGACCCAGGCGACACCGTCGGCGACGTAGCGTTGCGGCGGGCCATTGACCAGCCGGAACTGGCAATGCGCCACCGGGCCGGCGCGACCTTGCCGGCGCAGCCGTTCAAACGCCGTGACGGCCGGTCCGAAACGGTTGGGCAGGGGAACAGCGACAAAAGCCTGGTACTGCCTGGCAAGGTCGCGCAGCGCCATCAGTTCCCTCGTATGGCTGGCCGCCGGCTTCTCGAGGATCAGCGGTATCCCTGCCGCGATGATCGCACGAACCCGTGCCGGCACCGTCGAAGGGTGCCCCATCAACAGGATCACATCCGGCGGGCTGGAGAGGATCTCCGTGAAATCTTCGATAAACGGCAGGTCGTGGTGCGCGGCGAACGCATGCGCTTGGCCAGGATCCTCGTCCCAGATACCAGCGATCTCCGCACCGCAAAAGCGTGCGGCGTCGAGGTGCATTTCGGCGTGCCAGTGGCTCGAGCCGGCGAGGGCAATCTTCATTCGAAGGCAGCAGGGTTGTTATGGGCTTGCAGGATATCCTACAAGTAGCTATACGACAAGCGGGCAGGCTAATCCGGATGATGATGAAAGCAGTGGGATGGCGGAACTGAAGTCGATTGAACCGTTGAGCAGACCGCCGCTTCTTCACGTCACCGTGCAGGAAAGCCTCAGGGCCTATATCGAAAGCAACCAGCTCAAGGCAGGCGATCCCTTGCCGCCGGAGACATTCCTGGCGCAGCGGCTCGGCGTCGGCCGCAACTCTGTTCGCGAAGCCATCAAGGCGCTGGAATCGATCGGCATCTTGGAGACGCGGCGCGGCATCGGCGTGTTCGTCAAGGAGTTCTCGTTCAAGCCGCTGCTGGATAACCTGGCCTACGGTTTGCAGGATTCGCTGCGCGATGTCGAAGAGCTGCGCGAAATCCGCCGCGTGCTGGAAACCGGCCTCATCGCCAAGACGATCGAGATGATCAGTGCCGAGGACATCGAGGCGCTGCGCCAGTTGACCGAGCGCATGCGGCAACGTGCCGAGCGACATGAGAGCTTCGCCGAAGAGGACCAGCAATTCCATCAGCTGCTATTCCGCTGCCAGAACAATCACATGCTGAGCGCGCTGATCGACATCTTCTGGACGGCGTTCAACAAGGCCTCGAATTTCACCAATCTCGACAATCCGACGCCGCTGGCGACATGGCGCGACCATCACGAGATCGTCGAGGCTGTCGCCGCCAAGGATGTCGACCAGGCGCGTCGGCGGCTCGACAACCATTACCGGGGGATCCAGCAGGTTATCGCGAAAAACCGAGCAAGCTGAAGAACAACCTGAATATGCCAAGGGAGGAAACCATGCGCATCAGGACCATCGCATTCTCAGTCGCCGGGCTGCTGCTCGCCAGCATTGCCCCGTTGGCCAGTGTCCAGGCACAAAGCGCCAAGACCATTGCGGGCGGCTTCGACGTCGGCCCCGGCGGTTTTCCCAAGAACTTCAACCCGCTGGTCGCGACGGGCGGCTACACCTGGCTCAGCACATATTTTGAACCGCTGGTTATCTACGATGCCGGGCTGACCGATATCGAAGGCGACCTCGCCAAGGACTACAAGATCAGCGACGACCAGCTGAGCTATACGTTTAACCTGGTCAACGAGACCTGGCATGACGGCAAACCGTTCACCTCGAAGGACGTCAAGTTCACCCTCGAGCTTGCCAAGAACAAGGCCTCCGGCAGCCTGTTTGCCGCCCGCCTCGCCAACATCGCCTCGGTCGATGCGCCGGATGACCACACCGCAGTGGTGAAGCTATCGAAACCGAACGGCTCGTTTCTATCCATTCTCTCGCAGCTGATGATCCTGCCGGAGCATGCCCTGGCCGCCCTGCCGCCGGAATCGCTGGCGACAAGCACCTGGTGGTCGACCGCTCCGGTCGGCACCGGCCCGTTCAAGTTCAAGCGCTACGTGACCGATCAATATGTCGAACTGGCAGCCGATGACGATTATCGCGGCGGCAAGCCGAAGGTAGACGCGCTCATCAACCGCTATTTCGAGTCGCCGGCGGCGGCCGTTGCCGCGCTTCGTGCCGGCGAGATCCAGTTCACCTATGTCGAGCCCGACGACGCGGCATCGTTCAAGAGCGACAGCAATTTCAAGGTGATCGAAGGTGCCTCCTATGTGGTCAACTATGTCGGCCTGAACCAGAAGGTCGACCTGTTCAGGGATATCCGTGTCCGCCAGGCGATCATGTATGCGATCGACCGCAACGCCATCATAGACAGCCTCTACGGCGGTGCCGCCAAGCCAGCCAATTGCGGCTATGTCGCGCCGCATCTCGTTCCCGCAGGCCTCGAACCCTATGCCTACGATCCGGCAAAGGCCAAGGCGCTGCTGACCGAGGCGGGCTGGGACAAGATCAACGGCGACAAGCCGATCACCTTGCTGACCTACTACGGCTCGCCGCAAGCGGCCAATGTGATGGCCGCTGTCCAGTCGATGCTGGCCGAGGTCGGCATCAATGTGGTGCCGCGGGTCGTCGATACGCCGACCTACAACGGCATCGTCTACAAGCAAGGCACGCCGGATTGGAACGCCTTTCCGATGGTCTATGCCGGCCTGCAGAACGGCCCCAACCCGGCCGGCCTCAATCCCGGCCTCAACAAGTCGCAGATCCCGCCGGCAGGCTTCAACACCATGCGTATCGAGTTCGAAGACCTGAGCACCGCGTTGGACGCCGCGCTCGGCCAGACCGATCCGGCCAAGCTCGACGCCTCCTGGCAGGAGGTCTGCAAGGTGATGAACAAGGAGCTGCCCTGGGCGACGTTATGGGTGGCCAACCGCTATGGCGTGGCCTCCAACAAACTGCGCGACTTCGTCTGGACGCCGGCGCCGGGCGGCGGTCCTTATGCGGCTCACCCCGAGCGCTGGGACATCCAATAAGAAACCCGCAACCAAGCGAGCAGGCGGGACCACTTTGGCACCGCCTGCCACCGCCACGGAAAGCCCATGTTGAGCTTCATCGCCCGCCGCAGCGCCACAGGACTGCTGATGCTGGTCGCGCTCAGCGTCCTGATCTTCATCCTGCTGCGGCTGGCGCCGGGCGATCCGATCGACGCCTACATCAACCCATCGGTCCCCATGTCGGCTTCCGACCTCGAGGGCCTGCGCGAACGGCTCGGGCTCGATCGGCCGCTTCCTGTGCAATATCTGGCCTGGCTTGGCGCGGCGCTGAGCGGCCACTTCGGCTATTCGATCCAGCGCAGCGGCGTTGCCGTGCTGCCGCTGGTCATGGAACGCATCGGCCCGACGGCGCTGTTGATGGGCACGGGCCTGGCGATCGCCATCATGCTCGGCATTTCCGCCGGCATTTTCAGCGCGGTGCGCCGTAACGAACCGTCCGACATCGCGCTATCGGTGCTGTCGTTTATCGGTATCTCCAGCCCAGCTTTTCTGACGGCGCTGCTTGGCCTCTATTTCTTCTCGGTATTGCTGCGCTGGGCACCGTCCGGCGGCATGCAGACCGCGGGTGCGCCGTTCTCGGCGACGGATGTGCTTGCGCACCTCGTCCTGCCCGCCTGCCTGCTGTCTATCGGCCATGCCGCGCTGATCATGCGCTACATGCGCGCCTCGCTGCTGGAAGTGCTCAACCAGGACTACGTGCGGACGGCGCGCGCCAAGGGCGTGCGCGAGTTCTGGGTGATCATCAAGCACGCGACCCGCAATGCGCTTTTGCCGGTCATTACCCTGATCGGCTCGACCGTCGGCATCGCCATCGGCGGCGCCATCTTCCTGGAAAGCGTGTTCAACTGGCCGGGCATGGGACTGCTTCTGGTCAACGCCGTCGGCACCCGCGATTACCCGGTGATCATGGGCGCCACCCTGGTGATCGGCGTTTGCGTCATCCTGGTCAACCTCTTGACCGACGTCGTCTATGCCGTCGTCGACCCGCGCATTCAGGTGGCGTGATGGCAATCAGCGCGCCGGACCCAACGGTCGACCCGACAGCCGTGCCGCAAACCAAAGGGCCGCTTCGTCGCGCGCTCGACCGCTTTTTTGAAAACCGCGCGGCGCGTGCCGGGCTTTTGATCGTCATCCCGATCCTGCTGGCGGTTTCGACTTATCCTCTGTGGTGGCCGTTTGGCCCGAACGCCATCGACCTCAGGGCGATGAACAAGGCGCCATCGGCCATTCATTGGCTGGGTAGCGACGGCGTTGGGCGCGATGTCATGGCCCGGTTGCTGCAAGGCGGGCGGATCTCATTGCTGGTTGCCATCTGTTCGGTCGCCATCTCGACCGTCATCGGCTTCCTGGTCGGCGCCGTCGCCAGCTTTGGCGGGCGTCTTGTCGACGGCGCGGTCATGCGCCTCGTCGACCTGGCAATGACGCTGCCGCCGGTGATCTTCCTGCTGGTACTGGCCTCGATTGCCGGCACCGGCATCGCCCCGACCATCCTGGTGATCTCGCTGCTCTCCTGGCCGGTGCTGTCGCGCATGGTGCGTGCCAGGCTGCTCGAACTGCGCGAGCGCGACTTCGTCGTCGCCGCCCGCGGCATGGGGGCGGGGCTGCCGCATCTGCTGTTCCGGCACGGCCTGCCTAATTGCATCGATATCCTGGTCGTCTACGCCACCTTGCAGATCGCCAACGCCATCCTGCTCGAGGCCGGCCTGTCCTTCCTCGGCCTCGGCATCGCACCGCCCGAAGCCAGCTGGGGCAACATGCTCAATCTTGCCCGCTCCACCGTCGTGCTGGAAAATTACCCCTGGCAATGGATGTTCCCGGGCGCCGCACTGGTGCTCACCGTGCTCGCCATCAATTTTATCGGCGACGGCTTGCGCGACGCATTCGACCCTCGCTCCGATCTCAACTGACCTCAAAGGTTTCATCAAAATGCCCCTGTTTACCGGCGTCGTGCCACCTGTCGTCACCCCGCTCAATGCCGATTTCAGCATCGACTTCCCGTCGTTCACGCGCACTATCGAGAACCTGCTCGACGGCGGTGTTCACGGGCTGTTTGTGCTCGGCTCGACCAGCGAGGTGGTCTTCCACGACGAGGCGGGCCGCAGGGCCATCCTTGAGCACGCGGTCAGGATCAATAACGGCCGGGTTCCGATCTTCGCCGGCGTCATCGATCCGACGACCGATCGTGTCATCAATCACGCCCGCATCGCCAGATCGGCCGGCGTCGACGCCATTGTCGTCACCGCGCCGTTTTATACCCGCACCAGCCAGCCGGAGATCGGCGACCACTTCCGCTATATCAAGGATGCGATCGATCTCCCTGTCATCGCCTACGACATCCCGGTCTGCGTCCATGTCAAGCTGGAGCGCAAGACCACGGTCGGCCTCGCCAGGGAAGGCGCCATCGCGGGCATCAAGGATTCCAGCGGCGATGACGGCAATCTGCGTTATGTGCTCAAGGACATGGCCAACGATCCGAATTTCTTCGGCATGACCGGATCCGAGATCCTGGTCGACAGCGTGCTGGCCATGGGTGCGCACGGCGTCGTGCCGGGCCTCGCCAATGTCGACCCGCATGGCTATGTCAGGCTGTGGAAGCTGATGCAGGCCGGCCAGCATGCCGAAGCCCGGATGGAACAGGAGCGGCTTTTAAAGCTGTTCGAGATCGTCTGGATATCGCTTGGCAGGACAAGCGCCGGCTCGGCCGGCGTCGGCGCCTTCAAGGCAGCGATGAAGAGCCTCGGCATCATCGCCTCGAACACCATGGCGCGGCCGCAACGCAGCCTGAACGGGGAGGAAACCGCAAAGATCGACATGATCCTTCGCGACGTGGGGCTGCTCCGCTGAGTGTCGCGCCGATCCTCTCGATTTCCGGACTGCGCTCGGTGTTCCGCATTGCGGGGCGCGACATCGCGGCGGTAACGGATGTCGACCTGACGATCGGCTCCGGCGAGACGCTGGCGCTCGTCGGCGAATCCGGATCCGGCAAGTCCGTCACCAGCCTGTCGATCATCGGCCTGTTGCCGAAAAGGGTCGGACATATTGCCGAGGGATCGATCGCGTTGCGGCGCAAGAACGGCACGGTCACCGAGCTGACTAGCCTCGATGCCCATTCGCTGCGCAAGATACGCGGCAACGAGATCGGCATGGTGTTCCAGGAGCCGATGACCAGCCTGAACCCGGTCTACACGATCGGCGAGCAGATCGCCGAACCGATCCGCATCCATCTCGGCAAATCGCACCGCGAGGCAGAAGCAGACGCGGTGCGGCTGCTGGAACAGGTCGGCATTCCCGATCCGAAGCGGCGGGCGCGGCAGTATCCACATGAACTTTCGGGCGGGATGCGCCAGCGCGCCACTATCGCCATGGCCCTGTCCTGTGATCCGGGATTGCTGATCGCCGATGAGCCGACGACCGCGCTGGACGTCACTATCCAGGCCCAGATCCTCGATCTTTTGGCCGAGCTGCAGGCGCAGCGCGGCATGGGCATCCTGTTCGTTACTCACAATCTCGGCGTCGTCGCCGAAATCGCCGACCGGGTAGCGGTGATGTATGCCGGGCGTATCGTCGAGACAGGTCCGGTGGGCGAAGTGTTCACCCGTCCGCGTCATCCCTATACGGCAGGGTTGATGCGCTCGGTGCCGCGGCTCGGTGAGGCCACGGCACTGAAGGTGGCGGGGACGCCGCTGCCGACGATTGCCGGCAATGTTCCCTCGCTCGCCTTGCTGCCCAAGGGCTGTTCCTTCGCGCCGCGCTGCCCGATGGCCATCGCCGCCTGCCGCGCCGCAGTGCCGCCATTGTTTGCGGCGACGCCGACCCAGCAAAGCCGCTGCCTGCGCTGGGAGGAGCTCTGACGGTGGACGCCCCCTTCCTCTCGGTCAAAAACCTGACCAAGCATTTTGCGCCGACAGCGTTCTCGCGCGGACCCGTCGTCAGGGCGCTGGAGGATATTTCCTTCGATATCAGGCGTGGCCAGGTGGTCGGCCTGGTCGGCGAATCCGGGTCCGGCAAGACGACGATCGGCCGCTCGGTGCTGCGTCTGATCGAGCCGACATCCGGCCAAATCAACTATGACGGCACCGATATTACCAGGCTGAGTGCCGCCCAGTTGCGCCACCAGCGCCGCAAGATGCAGTATATTTTCCAGGACCCCTTCGCCAGCCTGTCGCCGCGTATGACGATAGGGCAGATCCTCACCGAAGGCCTGGACATTCAAGCCATTGGCAAGAAATCCGAGCGGCGGGCGAGGGCGGAGAAGGCACTTGCTGCGGTCGAGTTGCCGGTCGACGCCTATGAGCGCTACGCCCACGAATTTTCGGGCGGGCAGCGCCAGCGCATCGGCATCGCCCGAGCGCTGACGCTCGAGCCGGAATTCATCGTCGCCGACGAGCCGGTCTCGGCACTCGACGTCTCGATTCAGGCGCAAATCATCAATTTGTTGCGCGACCTGCAGCTCCGGCTCGGCCTGACCATGCTGTTCATTTCGCATGATCTGGCCGTCGTCGAGTACATCTGCGACACGGTCATCGTGCTCTATCTCGGGCGCATCATGGAGGTTGCGCCGGCGGCCGAACTCTATGCCCGGCCGCAGCATCCCTATACGCGCGCGCTGCTGTCGGCCATTCCGTCGCTCGATCCGCTGGCCAGGCAAGACCGGCAGGTGCTCAAGGGCGATATTCCCAGCCCGGCGAACCCGCCGTCGGGCTGTGTTTTCCGGACCCGTTGCCCGTTTGCGCTGGAGGCTTGCGCAGGGGCTGTGCCGCCGCTGAGGGCGACAGCCGAGGGCCATCTGAAGGCCTGCATCCGCGACGACATCGCGTAAGGAGTGATTGCGGCCTAGACAACGGCTCCAGCCTAGGTTCACGAAGCTGTTATAGTGGTCTCCGGTCATTGAAACGTCAGCAATGCCGACCCACATGCACGCTGCGCCGGATGTTTCCTCCCATTCGTCCGGCGCGTTCCCCTCTGAAGGTTTTCGACCTTCACATCTGGCCGGGCTTTGCAGCCCGGCCTTTTTTGCGGGGTAAGTGAGCGAGCCGAGATCAGGGCGCAGGCGCGCCCAGCGTATCGATGCGTTTCGCTAGCGCCGCGGGATCGCCAAGCACGCGCAGCGTCTTCAGCCGGGCTGTGCCGCCGGCGGCGATCGAGACGCCCGATGCCGGCACGCCAAGCGCCTTGGCGACCAGCTTTTCCAGCGCTCGATTGGCGGCCCCGTTTTCCGGCACGGCGCGGACGCGGGCTTTTAGATAGCTTCGCCCATCCGCCGATGTTTCGATGCCCTCCAGCCTGTCCATCGCCGCTTTCGGCGTCAGCCGGACGAATAGGTCGATGCCGTCGGTGCGCGTGCGGAACGGCGCGCTCATGGGACGCCTGAACTCAGACGACCAGCGAAAGCACGGTGGTGAGCAGGAACTGCCGGATGAAGAACAGGATCAGCAGCAGGATGATCGGCGAGATGTCGATGCCGCCGAGATCGGGCATGAAGCGGCGGATCGGCCGCAGCGCCGGCTCCGTCAGCCGGTAGAGCATGTTGCTGATGGTGTCGACGAACTGGTTGCGCGCGTTGACGACGTTGAAGGCGTAGAGCCAGGAAAATATCGCCGAGGCGATGATGATCCACCAATAAAGGTCAAGCGCCATGACAATGGTCTGAATGAGGGCGATCATGCCGGTCTCCGATTGTTGCCGACATGTAGCCACTGTAGGTGAAAGCGGCAAGAGCCGCCTTCCGCAGCATGGCGAAGCCGGACGAACGGCCGAACGGCATTTCGGCAGCAAGCGCAGCCTTGACAGGAAACCGCAGCGGCCGATAAAAGCCCCATCCGCTGGACGGGGCTGTAGCTCAGCTGGGAGAGCGCGTCGTTCGCAATGACGAGGTCAGGAGTTCGATCCTCCTCAGCTCCACCAGCGGATTTTTCGATCCCTTGCCTGGTTGCATGCCGAAGACCCGCTTGGATTTCATGGCTGTCCTCAGCTGAAGCAACCGAATGCATCGCGAGCCTCTGCCGGCTTGGCACTGTCATCGCCGGGTGGATTCACATCGGCGGCGTAAAGGTCCTCTACACCAGTAGCGTATGCGGCCTATTGCCACTGCGCCTCGTCCTTGCCAGACTTGGTCCGTCTTCAAAACCGAGGGGAATTCACTATGACCAGCACGACAAGACGTGATTTTGTAGGTCTTACAGGAGTGGCAGCGACTGCCCTGGCCGGTGCTGTTGCAACACGAGCTACCGCTGCTGAAACCGACGTATCGCCATCGTTCGATGAGGTTCTTCAAGAGTACAATCAAAACAACACAGAAAGGACTAGATCAAGGCTGGCGATCTATGTGGTGCTTTCTCATCTGCACGCCAGGCTCGAGGAGGAATTTAGTGACCTTGGGCTAGAGCTGCCTTTGGGAAGAAAGGCCTTGCCATCGAATCTGCCGGCCAATTTCGAGGACGCGCAGGTTGCACCCCTTCCTTGGCTCTTCAAGCCCTCGGAAGTTACCGACCCGGAACGAAGCGGCTACGCGACGATTGCAATGCGAATGAACGCAGTGATGGCAAGACACACCGCCGACGTGAGTGTCGGGGTTTCGCACATCATGTCACATAAGGGATAACCGCGACCTTGCCGGCGAGCACGGCACGTCAGGCGAGCACAACGCCGGCCGGCGACTTGTTGTTGCGGGCGAACCGATTACCTGTTTTCGCGAGGCGAGTGCGCTGCGAGAGTCCTCACAATGGATAAATCCTTCCGGGACGCGCCGCGCGAGATAGCAAAGCTCTCGGCACCCCGGCCAGTGGGAATTGTCAGCCGTCCGCGCGTAGTGGCGCTGCTTTCGCAGGCCCTCGACAGCGGTGCATGCTGGCTGGCTGCGCCTGGTGGATACGGCAAGACCACCGCGGTGATCGACTTTCTGGAACAAGGCGGGCTGAAGCAAGGCGAATCGGCGTACAACTGGTATCGGGTCGACACCGAGGACCAGGACGTTGCGCGCCTTTTCCACTACCTGACGCTGTCGCTCGACGGCAGGCATGCCGGCATGCCCGTCTTCGGTCCAGAATATGCCGACAATTCCGACGATTTCGCGCGGCTGTTCTTCCGCGCCTATTTCTCGCGGCTTGCTCCGGGCACGATCCTGGTCCTTGACGATCTGCATCGTGCCGACGCGCCAGGCTTTCGCCGGACGCTGGCGATCCTGTTGCGCGAACGCCCCAACACCATCCGCTGCATCTGCACGTCGCGGATGCTGCCCGAGGGCGATGTCGCCGACCTCGTGCTGTCGGGACAGTTGCCGGTCCTCAACCAAACGCTGCTGGAGTTTTCGCCTGCGGAGGCACGCAACCTCGTCGCCGCCCGCTCGCAATCGCCGTCCGAGGTCAGCGACATTTCGGAGGCGCGCGGCTGGGCGGTGGGCCTTCTCCTGCTGGCCAACGCCGGAATGTACTACCCGCTTTCGCAGACCGGCCTTGCCGGAGGCGTCGGCCTTCGGGAGATTGTCGGACGTTATTTCCTGCGCGACATCGCGCCGGAGGACCAGGATCTGCTTATCAGGCTCAACGTTCTGCCGGAGATCAGCACCGAGCTTGCCGATGCGTTCCTGGGCTCGCCGCGGGCTGCTCGCCTGCTGGTGCGGCTGCAGCATCGCCAGCTGCTGATCACTCGCGACGGTCCGGGCGGCGCCGCCTTCCAGCTGCATGACTTGTTGCGCGAATACCTTGCCGGACTACTGGACCGGCGCGTGACGGAAGCGGACCGTTCCAGGCTGCGCGAGCAGGCAGCAAAGGTCCTGCACGAGGCAGGCAAAACCGACGCGGCAATCGTGCTGGCGTTGCAGGCGGGCGCCTGGCCGCTGGCACGCCAGCTCATTCTGGAGTGCGCCAACGCCGTTCTCTCGCAAGGGCGCCGGGCCAGCTTCGTCGAATGGTGCAACAGGTTGCCCCCCGACCAGATGGACGGCTGGGTCCATTATTGGCTGGGCGTCGCCTTCGCATCGGACGATGCGAAGGCCGAACCGCACTTCTCCAAGGCATGGCAAGCATTCGAGAACACCGACATGCGCGGCCAATGCCTGACGGTCGCGCGGGCGGTCGTGGTCAAGACCGCCAGCTGGCGTACGCATGAGGGGCTGGCGGAGTGGACGCGCCGAGCCTCACAGCTTCTTGCCAAGGGATTGCCGGAGTTGGATCCGGAGGAACTCATGATGGTCAGGCTCGGCATCCTGCGGGCCGTCGATTTCGCCGAACCTGGCGAATTCGACGCCCACGACGCGAAGCGCCTCGTGAATGATATCCAGCAGCGCCTGACACGTCTGCCGATCGAAGATTCGGTCGAGTTGCGCCTGCTGGCAAGCGAAGCGCTCATCGACTACGCGACCTCGTCGGGGCAGCGCGACATTTTTGCCAATGCCGTGGACAGCGTTGCCGCCGATCTCGAACATCCGGATATCCCGCCGCTGGTGCTCGGCATGTGGCTGGTATCCTTTGGCTCGGCCAGCGGCCGTTATTTCCCCTATTCGCGGCGCGGTTTTGTCTATGCATCGGCCGAGGATGCGTTGCGACGCGCAACGGCGATAGGCGAGCAGCACGCCTTACGGGGCGTCGAGTTCAGCGCCCTCTATCAGCTTCAATTGCTGATGAAGCTTCACAACAAGTTCTCGGAATTCAATGCGCTGGTCTCCCGGCTGGGCGAGATCGCGGACAGCAGGTTCACCACCCAGGTCGCTGTAGTCGCCGACTGCCACGCGGCGATGCACACGCGCAACGGCGACTTCGTCAAGGCTTATCTCGACTGCGATGCCTTCATGGATGCGATCGAGCGGGCGAATGAGCCGATGATCGAACGCTGGCCGCATTACGTCACCAAATACCAGGTCCTGCTGGCCGATCGGCGTCCGGCGGAGGCCATTGCGCTACTCCAGGAGATCGTCGAAAGGCTGAGCGGCGGCCCTCGCCAGCGCGTCGAACTCAACATTCTGGCCGCTCAGGCCCTGGAGCAGAAGTGGAACGGCGGCGCGTCCTATGGCACTCGTCTGGCTGAATTCATGAAGGCGCTGCGCCAGGTCAACCCCTCCGCAATCCTGCTCAACCTGCCGGATCTATTGGCCGATCTGGTCGCCGATGCGCTGGAGCGAAAGATCGACATCGATCTCTGCCGCCGCGTCGTTCGGGCGCGATATCTGGTCCCGCCCGCTGGCCGACCCGCCCAGTGGCCTTGGCCGCTCAGGATCCACTTAATGGGAGGCTTCCGCCTCGAGATCGATGGCGCCGAGGTCGCGCCCGGTGCCAAACCTACCCGCGCGCTCGACATATTGCGCATTATCTGCCTGTCGAGGGACCAGGTCTGTTCTGTGGAAACCCTGCAGGATTGGCTCTGGCCCGACCTCGACGGCGACCAGGCCAAAGCGGCCTTGGAGCAGGCGCTACATCGTTTGCGCAAATTGCTCGGGCAAGGCGAACTCGTAACGCTGAGAGAAGGCCGTTTGCGACTCGCTGCCGACAAGGTCTGGATCGATCTGCAGGATTGGGAAGACCGGCTGAAACCCGTCCTGTCGGGCCAAAGAGACAGCGCAATCGAGGAGCAGGAGGTGCTGCTGGAAGGCTTTGTCGGCCCGCTTTTCTCGAATGGCCCGACGCCCGCCTGGTCGAACGCCGCGGCCGACCGGGTGCGGGACGGGTTGGTGGAGCTTGCCGTGCGGATCGCCAAACACTGGCAGAGCCAAGGCAATGCGGATCGGGCACGCCAGGCGTGCCGGCGTGCCCTCGATTTCTACCCGGAATCGGCCAAACTCCATGGCATGCTCATCCAGGAGAGCCTCTCCAGGAACGACCATGCCGGCGCCATCGAGGATTACCGGCGCTATGAACGCGCGCTCGCTTCGACCGGCGATGACGAGCCCTCGCCTTTGCTGCGTTCGCTCGTGCGCCCGTTTCTCTAGACCGGTTCATCGTTTCACGAAAACGCCGAACCGCTCTATCTCTTTATTTTTGCGCAATTCCCTAGGGAAAGCGCTACGCGATTTTCCCGGGAATTGCTCAGGCGCAGCTCGGAACTCTGTAAGCCGTCCGTAAGTCGCGGTCTGGGAACCTCAGCCCGTCGATCAAAACCGATCGCCGGAGGCCTGAAGCCCCCGATACCAACACTCACAGGAAGGAAAAAGGTCATGCCGTATACTGCCAGAGCAACTTCGAGAGTGCGTGCCGGCGCCATCCGCGCTGGAGCCACAAGACTTTCCGACCAACTCAGGATCGGGCCTTGGTCGCTCCTCTCGCCTGAAGCTGTCATACAGCAAAAGTACAACTCCCTTGGAGGCGCCGGCTTCGCCGAGATCGACAGGAAGGACACTGGAAAAGCCTGGTATCTCAAGAACGGCTCATGCATTTGCTACAACGATGCCATGCACGACGCCTTTGAGATCCATGGCGAAATCTACAAGAAGTGGATTGCGCTTGGCGGTCTCGCGTGGGGCATTCCCTGCACCGACGAAACCGGAACTCCCGACGGCGTCGGCCGATACAATCACTTCAACAACAATACCGCTTCGATCTACTGGACACCGAACACCGGTGCTCAGGCGATTTGGGGGGCTATTCGCGGCAAATGGGCAGCAATGGGCTGGGAGCGCTCGGTTCTCGGCTATCCGGTGACCGACGAAACCGGGACTCCCGACGGCGTCGGGCGCTACAACCATTTTGCCAATGCCGGCTCGATCTACTGGACACCGAACACTGGAGCCAACGTGGTGTACGGTGACATCCGCAAGAAGTGGGAGAGCCTGGGCTGGGAACAGTCATATCTCGGCTATCCCACGACCGACGAGACCGAATTTGCCGATGGTGGCCGTGCCAATCTGTTTGAAAACGGTGGCATATACTGGTGGCCCGACACAGGCGCGATCGACCTTCGAGATGTCGTCGTCCACTATACCGGCCTCCATTGCTTCGGCGAGACCGACTGGGATCAGGGGTCGAGTGCGGATGAACCATATGTCATCGTCAGCGTGACAACGCCGCAGATCGCCGACACCAAGCGCAGCCAGGTCTACGGCGACGTCGATGCCGGAGATACAAGACCCGACCTTATGGAAATTTATCGAGGCAAGCCCTACGGCATCAATATCGGTACGGTGCTGATGGAAAATGATTTTGGCGATCCCAACAAATACAAGGACGAGGTGCAGAAGATCGTCATGGGTGTCCATACGGCCGGTACGCTGGCTTTGGGCCTCATTCCGGTGGCAGGACCTATCATTGCCGCCATAGCCGGCCCGGCCCTGGGATCCTTGATGCCATCGATCGGCGGCGCCATCAGCGATCTCTTCGATTGGGGCGATGACAGGATCGGGAGCGCGACAGTGACCATCTCCGCAAAGCAGATGGTGCTGCTCGCGGCACGCACGAACAATACCACCTTCAGCGGGATCGGGTTCAAAGTGGAAACGCCCCTGATTTCCGGCGATGGGGCTTCCTACAAAGCCTATTTTGGCTTTGTGCCTGCCTAGGCCAATCGCCCCGGCAAAAAAGCTTGCCGGGACAATCTACTTACCAGCCCCGCCTTCCGTTGGCGGGGCTGACAGTTCGCGACTGAGAGATTTATTTCCATAGCGGTCGTCGCAAGGCGCGGTCCAGATGCGGCAGCGCCGATCAGCATAGCGGGCAAGCATTCGTTGCCTACCCCCCGCACAGCCCGTAGCGCCGCCATGAACGCGGCTCCTTCGGCCGGGACGATGGCGACGGCATTAAGTGCAGTCACCTCAACGACGCGGCCGCAGCCAGCCAGGCCGAGCCGGACCGGCGGAAACCGGATCAGGCGGTGCGCAACCCCACGCGATGACAGCCGACATCAATCAGGATGGAAAGAGGACGATTACAAGAGCGGGCATGCATCACACCAGCCCGCGCTTGGCCATCATCGCTGCCGGGGAAGGCATCTTGCCGCGGAAGGCGGTGTAGAGTTCTTCCGGGTCCTTCGAGCCACCGGCGGCGTAGATGTTCTCGCGCAACCGCTCGGCCAGCGCCGCGTTGAAGGGATCGCCTGTTTCCTCGAAGGCGGCGAAAGCGTCGGCGTCGAGCACTTCCGACCACATGTAGGAGTAATAGCCCGCAGAATAGCCATCGCCCGCAAAGATATGGCCGAAATGCGGGGTGCGGTGGCGCATCGCGATGGTGTCGGGCATGTCGAGCTTTTCGAGCGTTTCGGTTTCGAAACGAAGCGGCTCCTGCGGCGCATCCGGCCGCGCATGGTAGGCCATGTCGACCAAGGCCGAGGCGGTGAACTCGACCGTGGCGAAGCCGGCGCCGAAGGTGCGCGCCGCCAGCATCTTGTCGACCAGCGCCGTTGGCATCGGCTTGCCGGTCTTGACGTGCAGCGCATGCTTTTCCAGCACCGCCGGCACGGTCAGCCAGTGTTCGTAGAGTTGCGACGGCAGCTCGACGAAATCGCGGCTGACCGAGGTGCCAGCGACCGATGGCCAGGTAACGTCTGTCAGCATGCCGTGCAGCGCATGACCGAATTCGTGGAACAGGGTCTTGGCTTCGTCGACTGACAGCAAGGCCGCCTCGCCGGCCGGCGGCTTGGCGAAATTCATGATGTTGTAGATGACCGGCCTGGAGCCATCGCCAAGCTTGTAGCCGGATTTCAGCGCGCTCATCCAGGCGCCAGAGCGCTTCGAGGGTCGCGCGAAATAATCGGCGAGGAACAGACCGCGCTCGCTGCCGTCGGCATTCTTCACGACGAAAACACGTGCGTCCGGATGCCAGGTGGCAATGCCCTTCTTTTCCTCGAAAGAAATGCCGAACAATCGTGTCGCCACGTCGAAACAGGCCTCGATGATGCGGCCGAGCTGCAGATACGGCTTCAGCTCGGCCTCGTCGAAGGCGAATTTCCGTGCGCGCAGCTTCTCCTGATAGAAGCGCCAGTCCCAGGCAGCGAATTTCTCGTTGCTGCCGGCCTCGGCCGCCAGCCGCTGCAATTCGGCCTGGTCGCTTGCGGCCTTTTCCACCGCCTTTTCCCAAACCGGATCGAGCAGCGCGTGCACCGCCTCCGGCGTCTTGGCCATGGTATCGTCGAGCTTCAATGCGGCGTAGGAAGCATAGCCGAGCAGCTTCGCCTTCTCGGCGCGCAGGCGCAGCATGTCGCGCACCACTTCCGTGTTGTCGGTGGCGCCGCCATTCTGACCACGCATGATGAAGGCGCGGAACGCTATCTCGCGCAGATCGCGGCGTTCTGAGAAGGTCGAGAATGGCTCGTAGATCGAACGTGACAAAGTGACGGCGTAGCGGCCCTTCTGGCCGCGCATTTCGGCGGCTTCCGCCATCGAGCTTTTCAGGAATTCCGGCAGGCCGGCAAGGTCAGCCTCGTCGAGGAACAGCGCCCAGTCGCGCTCGTCGGCAAGCACGTTCTGGCCGAATTTGGTGCCGAGCGACGACAATTCCTCGTTGATCGAGGCAAGCCGCTTCTTGCCTTCGGCGTCGAGCCTGGCGCCGGAGCGGACGAAGTTTTTCCAGGTCTTTTCCAGGACCCGCAGCGTTTCGGCATCGAGCTTCAAAGCCTCGCGACGCTGATAGAGGTCGTCGATGCGGGCAAACAGTCGTTCGTTCATCGAGATCGCCGAGAAATGCCGCGACATCTTTGGCGAAATGTCGCGCTCCAGCGCCTGGATCGCCTCATTGGTGTGGGCGCCGGCGCGGCACCAGAAGATCGAGGAGACATGGTCGAGCGCTTCGCCGGCAAGCTCGAGCGCGGCAAGCGTGTTTTCGATGGTCGGTACCCCGGTGTTGCCGGCAATCGCCTCGATCTCGGCCTCATGCGCCTTCAGGGCCGCGTCGAATACCGGAGAAAAATCGCCGTCGCCGATGCGCGTGAAATCAGGCAGGCCGAGCGGCCCTTGCCATGCGGTCAGCGGATGGGCGGCGAGGTCGACAGTGGACGGCATGGGCAAACTTTCGCTGGGTGGCGGGAGGAGATGGATCGTCACCGATGTAAGGCGCCGGCCGGTTGCGCGCAACAGCGCGCCCCGTTCATGATTTCCTCAATAGCCATCGCAATTTTCCGCGATCGCGGCTTGCGAACTGGCGGTGATCTGGTCGTTGGCGACCGCAAAGGTCTCCTGCATCAGCATGTCGTTGCTGGGAAAATCATAGCAGGCGATCACAGTGGTGACGCCGCCCTCCGATTTCTCGATCCGATGGCGGATTTCGGCCCCGGCGACGGCGCCTTGCCACTCGGCGATCGAGGCGATGAATTCCTGCTTGCTTTGCACGACGCCGAGGTCGTCGAGCTTGATGCGGACGTTGTCGGCGAGCAGGTCCGACAATTCGCTGCGGTCGGCGACGAGCAGTGCCGAATACCAGCGGTCGATGATCGCGCTATCGTCGGCACGGGCGAAATCTGCCGAGCAGAGCAGTGCTGCCGCCGCGAACGCGTCCCGAAGTCGCGTCATGCCCAGCCTCCTACTCCGTGTCGGGCCGCTCGAAATCGCCGGTGTCCTTGTTCATCACCCAAAGCTCGCCGGTCGAAATATCGAACCAGGCACCGTGCAGTGACAGTCGCCCCTTGCCTTCGAGGATTGAGACGCAAGGGAAGGTACGCAGATTGGCAATGGAATAGCGGATCGAGATGCGCTCCAGGGCCGTCTGGCGCTCGGTCGCGGTCATGAAGGTGCTGGACGAAACGGTCTCGGCCGCCGGCGCGATCAAGCTCATCCATTTGCCGATGAAATCGCCCGGCGACAAGGGCGCGGCCGTGGTGTCGAGCGCTGCGCGGATGCCGCCGCAGCGGCCGTGGCCCATCACCACGATGTTCTTGACCTTGAGGCTCTGCACCGCAAATTCGAGCGCCGCCGATGTCGAGTGGAACTGATCGTCGGGCGCATAGGGCGGCACCAGATTGCCGACATTGCGCAGCACGAACAACTCGCCCGGCCCGGCATCGAAGATCGCTTCGGGCGCGGCGCGGGAATCGCAGCAGGCGACGATCATCGTTTCCGGTGCCTGGCCCTCCCGCGCCAGCGAGCGATAACGCCCGCTTTCGGTGAGATAGCGGCCACTCATGAAATTGCGGTAGCCGGTGAGAAGATGCTCGGGAAGGTGGGGCATGGGCAGCGGTGGGACCTTTCCGGGTTGAAGGCACGGTTCAATCCCGAAAGGCTCTAGCGCATCGGCCTGAAAATCGGAACCGATTTTCGGCAGGCGGGATGGCGTGGTTTCGACGTGCCAGCCCGTATTTTGACACAGGTGAACGAACGCCCTTAATCGGCCTCAGAACCGCAGATTGGCGCCGGCGCGCAGCAGAAGCCAGTAGAACAGGCCGGTCGCGCCAACGCCAGCAGCATCGCCAGGAAGAAGCCGCTGGGCCTCTCGGCAAGTCACCAGAAGCAGCAGCGTAGCCAGGCAATTGAACCCGGCCGGCGCACTCCTGGACTATTCCGCGATCTCCAGCAGCGTCGATATCAGCAGCCGGCGCTCTTCGGCGGAGAGAATGTCCGAACCGAACAGGTTCATGCTGCGAAGCCCTTCGATGGCGAGATAGCAGACCAGCAGCGCCCTGAGGTTCGGAGTCTCCCCCTTCAGCCGCTGGAACAGCTGCCGCCTGAACGATTTTATCGGCGTCAGGAAATCGGGATCCTCGGCAATCGCCGAAAAAATCCAGGACGCAGACGGTTTCGACTCCTCCGCATGCTCGGCCGAAAGCCTGATATAGGCCGCAAGCGGACTCTCTCCGCTGACGCCGTTGGTGCGGGCGGCCTCAAGTGCCTGTTGGAACGCACTGAGGTAGTCCTCCACCAGCGCCTGCATCAATTTCGCCTTGGTCGGGAAATTGTAGAGAAGACCACCTTTCGACACGCCGGCACGGCTGGCGACCGCATCCAGCGACAGGCTGCCAGGACCCGTCTCGCGCGCCACGTCGGCGGCGGCGGCGAGAATCTTCTCGCGCGAATTTGCTCTGCGGGCCTTCATCAAGCGTTCCCCATTCATTAGCTTAGGCGGAATTGACAAGACCGTCCAGACGGTACAGTAAGATCGCCGTCATTTGAAATTGGGACCTGTCACAGGTATGTGTTCCGGTCGTCCGACCGTTATGCTGGGCCATGGCCGAGGGGACTGTTCGTGATCAAGCGCTTCATCATCGCCTTCATCCTGCTCGTGCTGGTGTGTGGCGGCATCGTCGGCTTCAACCTGTTTCGCGACAATGCGATCAAACAGTTCTTCGCCACCATGAAGCCGCCGGCCGCGACCGTGTCGACGGTCATCGTCAAACCGATGTCCTGGACGCCCGGCATCGAGGCGATCGGCACTGTCAGTGCCGTACGCGGCGTCGACCTCACGGTCGAAACGGCGGGCATCGTCAAGGACATCCTGTTCCATGCCAATCAAAAGGTCGCCGCCAACGCCGTGCTGCTGCAGCTCGACGATGAAGTCGAGCGAGCCGATCTCGTGGCGTCGAAGGCGCAAGCCACATCCGACCAGACGACGCTGATGCGCGCTCTCGAGCTGCAGAAGCGCGGGGTCGGCACCGACGCTACGCTCGACACGGCGCAGGCCGCGGCATCGGTCTCCGCCGCGCAGGTAAACAAGCTGCAAGCGGTGCTCGACCAAAAGCAGTTGACGGCCCCCTTCAAGGGTACCGTCGGTATTCCGAAAATCGACCTTGGCCAGTATCTCACACCCGGCACCGCCGTCGTGACCTTGCAGGACTTGGATACGATGCGTGTCGATTTCACCGTGCCGGAGCAGCAGCTTCCGCAGCTGAAGATCGGACAGACGGTGCGGCTGGGCGTCGGCGGTGGCGACATGCCGTTCGCCGGTAGCATCCGCGGTATCGATCCGAAGATCGACCCGACCAGCCGGCTGGTGACGGTGAGGGCGGAGGTCGGCAATCCGGAAGGCAAGCTGACGCCGGGCCAGTTCGTCCAGGTGCGCGTCGAACTGCCCGAGGAGAACAACGTGCTGGCGCTGCCGCAGACGGCACTGACTTCCAGCCTGTACGGCGACTTCGTCTTCGTGGTGCGCCCGGCCAAATCAGCCGAAGCCAACGGGGCGGCTCCCGAGGCGAAGCCGGAGGAAAAGCCGGCTGCAGATGCTGCCAAGCCCGCAGCCGAAGCACCCGCGGCAAAACCCGAAGAAAAGCCGGCCGCTACCCCAGCCAAACCGGCAGCGGAAGCCAAACCGGCAGCGGAAGAACAGAAGCCACAGCTCGTGCTCTCCCAGGTGTTCGTCAAGCCAGGCCGCCACAACGCCGGCCTGGTCGAGATCCTGGAAGGCATCCAGCCCGGCGACGAAGTCGTTACCGCCGGCCAGAACCGGCTCTCCAACGGCATGTCCGTTGCCGTCGACAACACGATCGATCCGAGCAAGCCGGGGAACCAGCAGGCAGCCCAGCAATGAGCTTTTCCGACCTCTTCATCCGCCGCCCGGTCCTTTCGACCGTGCTTGCCTGCATGATCCTGCTTCTGGGTTTTCAGGGCATCTTCAACCTTTCGATCCGGCAGTATCCAGAGGTTGAAGAAACGGCCATCACGATCACCACGGCCTATCCCGGCGCCAGCGCCGACCTGATCCAGGGGTTCATTTCCGCGCCGATCGCGCGTGCCGTCGCTTCGACCGAAAACATCGATTATGTCACGTCGTCGAGCCGGCCGTCCTCCAGCACCGTGACGGTGCAGATGAAGCTCGGCTCCGACCCCGACGTCGCGCTGAACGAGGTCTTGTCGAAGGTTCAGAGCGTTCGCGGCGATCTGCCGGACGAAACCAAAGACCCGGTGATCGTCAAGGGCACCGGCCAGCAGTTCGCGATGATGTATATCTCGATGCAGAATCCGAACATGACGCCGGAACAGCTCACCGAATATATCGAGCGTGTAGTGCGGCCGCGTATCTCGACGGTCGAAGGTGTTGCGGACGTGCAGATTTTCGGCGCCGCCGAATATTCGATGCGTGTCTGGATCGACCCGATCAAACTGGCGGCGCGCGGCGTGACGGCGGCGGAAGTGCTGACCGCCATCAACGAATCGAATTTCCTCTCCGCGCCCGGCGATACCGAAAACGAATATGTGGCGGCCTCGATTACGGTTCGCTCGACCCTGCAGACGCCGGAGGCTTTCGCTGCCCTTCCGCTCCGCTCGAAAGACGGCAATGTGGTGAGACTGCGCGACGTGGCCCGCGTCGAGCTCGCCGCGGTGAGCACCGACACCAGGGTCACCTTCAACGGCAAGCCCGGCATCTTTCTCGCCATCTTTCCGACGCCGGCCGCCAATCCGCTGACCACCGCGGCGGCGATCCACAAGATTGTGCCGACCATCCAGGAGACGCTGCCGCTCGGCATGACGATCGAGATCGTCTATGATTCGACCGAGCAGATCAGCGCGTCGATCGAGGAGGTGTTCAAGACCATCGGCGAGGCGGTCGCCATCGTCATCGTCGTCATCCTGCTCTTCCTCGGCTCGTTCCGCTCGGTGCTGATGCCGATCGTGACCATTCCGCTGTCGCTGATCGGCGTCTGTTTCCTGCTGTTTTCTTTGGGTTATTCGATCAACCTATTGTCCTTGCTGGCCATGGTGCTGGCGATCGGACTCGTTGTTGATGATGCCATCGTGGTGGTGGAAAACATCCACCGCCACATGGAGGAAGACGGTTTGTCGCCGATGCAGGCGGCCTTCAACGGCATGCGGGAGATCTCGTCCGCCGTCGTCGCCATGACGATCACGCTGGCCGCGGTGTTCGCGCCGCTGGCCTTCACCGGCGGTCTGACAGGCGCACTGTTTCGCGAATTCGCGGTGACGCTTGCCGGCTCGGTGGTGCTTTCGGGTGTCGTCGCCCTCACCATCACGCCGATGATGTCGGCGCGTATCCTGAGGTCCGGCTCGCATAGCCGCTTCCAGCGCATTGTTGACAATACGTTCGGGCGCGTCGAACACATCTATGAGCGGCTGGTCACCGGTTCGTTGAACTATCGCCCGGTGACGCTGATGATCGTCCTCGCGCTGGTCGCCACGACCGGTTTCATGTTCACCAAGACCTCGAGCGAACTGGCGCCGGAAGAAGACCAGGGCTTCTTGCTGTCTATTGTGAACGCGCCGCGCTATGCGACGTCGAACTACACCGAGACCTATGTGAACCAGATTCTCGGGCTGGTGAATGATATCCCCGAAACCAGGGCGCGGTTCTCCGCTGTCGCGTTCCAAGGCCCGACGAACAGCGCTTTCGTAGGCTTTGCGTTCAAGGACTGGGCCGAGCGCGCGCGCAGCTCGAAGGAACTTCAGGAAGACATCACTGCCCGCCTTGCCAAGGTGGCGGGCGTCGAGGCTTTCGTCTTCGCGCCGCCGACGCTGCCCGGCTCCGGCGGCGGCCTGCCAATCACGATGGTGGTGCGTTCGACCGGCGAGGCATCTGAAGTCTATGAGGCGGCGGAAAATATCAAGAACAAGGCGCAGGCCTCCGGTCGCTTCCTCGCCGTGCAGAATTCGATGTCTTACGACGCGCCGGAAGTGACGGTGACGATTGACCGCGATCGCGCCGCGGCACTCAACCTGCCGATCGCCGATATCGGCCGGACGCTGACCCTGTTGGTCGGTGGCGCCGAGGTGGCGCAATTCGACCGCGAATCCAACAGCTACGACATCATCCCGCAGGTACCGCAGCAATTCCGCGATAATCCCGAAAAGCTGGGAGAGTATTTCGTGCGCAGCGTGTCGGGCGAGATGGTGCCGCTCTCGGCGGTGGTGAAGATCTCGACCAACGCGTCGCCGGCCGCCATCGAGCAGTTCAACCAGTTGAACTCCGCCACGATTTCCGCTCTGCCATTGCCCACCGTCACCACCGGTGACGGGCTGAAGACCATCGAGGACATCGCCAGGGAAAGCCTGCCCGACACGTTCTTCATCGACTATACCGGCCAGTCGAGGCAGGAGAAGCAACAGGGCTACACGATCATCATCGCCTTCGCGGCGGCTGTGCTCGTCATCTACCTGGTGCTGGCGGCGCAGTTCGAAAGCTTCCGCGACCCACTGATCATCATGATGGCGGTGCCGCTCTCGATCTTCGGCGCGATCGTGCCGCTTAATATCGGGCTCGGCACGCTCAACATCTACACCCAGGTCGGCTTGATCACGCTGATCGGCCTGATCACCAAGCACGGCATCCTTCTGGTCGAGTTCGCCAACCAGCAGCGTGAAATGCACGGCATGCGGCGGCGCGATGCGATCATCGCGTCGGCCAGGGTGCGGCTGCGGCCGATCCTGATGACGACGGCGGCGATGGCGCTCGGCGTGGTGCCGCTGATCATCTCCAGCGGCGCTGGTGCCGCGGCACGCTATTCGATGGGCCTGGTGATCTTCACCGGCATCCTGGTCGGAACCATGTTCACACTGTTCGTGGTGCCGATGTTCTACACCTTCATCGCCAGCAAGGACCTGCCGCATCACGCCGAGAAGCCGGATCCGAAGCTGATGCCGGTAATGCCGGACTAGGTCGTACTAATAAAGAAGGCTGGATTTCCGGCCTTCTTGGGCGCGACGAGAAGCATCGCTCATTTGACGATGACGATGCTGGTGTTGGCCGGGCCGAAGACCTCGACGAGCTGGTAGAAATCGGCGGCGTTGTCCGGATGCAGACGCACGCAGCCATGCGAGGCCGGCTGGCCGAGGCGCTTGATGGCGCTTGTCGCATGTACGGCGTAGCCGCCGCGGAAGAACACCGAATGCGGCATCAGGGCGTTGTCGTATTTCTTCGAATACCACATTTCATGCATGCGGGTCGGCTTGAACGAACCGGTCGGCGTGACGTGCGTCCTGTCGCCGGTCGAGACCTTCCAGGCGAATGTCGGCCGGCCGTCGACCAGGATTTCCATGGTCTGCTGTGACAGCGACACACGCGCGACGATCTTGTTTGCGGCGGCGTGGGCTGCGCTGTTGCCGGCACTGACAAGCAAGGCAGTACCGGCGATGAGGGCTGCGGCGATGTTGATGAGCTTGGCGGAAATGGCAGTGCACATGATGTCCCCCTTATTCTGCCGGTCGGGGCCGGCTCAATTCGATGACCGGCTTATCGGGACGTCATGTTTCAAGCCGATTTCGCTAGATGCTCGTTTGTGTTTCGATTCTGTTTCCCCTGGTTAACAGAAAAGGTCCGTGAAAAGCGGCTTGCAGTTGCACGACGTCGTCATGACGGCGGCGTGTTTGCCTAGGCGGTTCGGCCAAACCGCGGCACCAATACGCGATTTCTTTTCGTTTGAGAGGAATTCACCTGACTCCGAAACCGAGCTGCAACAAAGCGCGGCTTCGGCGGCATGATCCGGATACAGCGAACAGAGAAAGTTGACCTAACGAAAACAGCCGGCAACGAACGATCGGAAGCCAACACTGTTTTCGCTACGGTCTGGATTGGTCTGGACAGTTTCCAGCCTGCGCGTCGGCCGGCTCAAGCCCCTCTGGCGGGGGCGGCTTAGGGCCGTTGAGGATGCGCGGCGCCTCCGGCAACTTGCAGCCGAGAGGACCGAAGGCCCGCGCCGCAACGGGGGGCTCCGCTGGCGGCGCGGGCGCTTCGGGGGTTCCCCTGAAGTGCCCGCAAATTCCAATTTTGAGGAACGAACAGGATGAAAACGAAATTCGCTGCTTCCGTGCTTTCCGCCCTGCTCTACGTGCAGGGCCTGCTCGGCATTGCCGGCCTCGCCACCGTGCTGCTGAAGGAACGTGCCCATGCCGGCGAAGTCAGCACGAACGGTGATATGCCGTCCGGCCCGTCGCTTCTCGTGGTGCGCTGAGGAAAGAGCATCGGGACTCCAAGAGTGGAAAACCGGTTTTGCGAAAACCCGATGCTCAAGACAAAAGGGGTGGCCGTCCTGCATTCAATCGGCGAATTGCGTCGGCGGATCGAACCGGTAACCCGCACCCCGTATGGTGGTGATGGTTTCGGTATCGAGCTTGCGGCGCAGCCGCACGATGCGCGAATCGATCGACCGATCGAAGGCTTCGGCATTTTCGGCGGGCGCGGCGGCGATGATGTCGTCCCGCGTCAGCACCTTGCGGGGGCTGGCCAGGAACAGCCTGAGCAGCGCCACCTGCCCGGGGGATAGCTGTTCTTCCGTGCCCGAGCGGTGCATGACAATTGCCGATCGGAGATCGACGGTCGCGTTCTCCAGCACGATCAGTTCCCCGGCGCTCCTGCCGCGCCGAGCCAGAAGGCCGCCGATGCGAGCGGCAAGCTCCCTGACATTGAGCGGGCTTTCGACGACGTCGGCGGCGCCGAGTTCGAGTGCCAGAACCTTGTCGACCAGATCGGCCGGGCGGCAGATCAGGATGAAATCCGGTCCACCTTCGCCGCCATGTCGCCTGAGCAGGTCGCGCCCCTCCGCCTGGCTGACGCTGTCGCCGACAACCGCGACATCGATACCCTTTTCCGAAAGCAGCGATTCGGCCTCCCACGGCTGTCGCGCCGCACGGACGTCATGCCCGCGCCGCTCGAGATGGTCGGCGAGATCGGTCGCGATTACTTCAGCGACGGAAACAAGCGCGATAACGGATCGTGCAGCCATGTTTTTCTTCCCCGCATGCGGCAACCCAAGAAGAGTGCTGGACATCATGTTTATACCCAATCTACTTTCCGCTGAAAGCGGGAGCGAAAGCATCGTGCGGGCACGAATTGTCATTGTCGAGGACGAGCCCGACCTGAGGGACGCGGTCGCCGAGTATCTCGGCGCCAGCGGCTATGATGTCGCTACGGCCGAAAGTGCGGCGGCGGCGCGCGACCTCCTGGAAACCCAGTCTTTCCATCTGGCCATTCTCGACATCGCCATGCCGGGCGAGGACGGCCTGTCGCTCGGCCGCTGGATGCGGTCGAAAATGCCGATCGGCATCATCTATGCGACGGCCGCCGGTACCGCGCTCGACCGCATCGTCGGACTGGAGCTCGGCGCCGACGACTACATCGTCAAGCCTTACGAATTGCGCGAAGTGCTGGCCAGGGTGCGCAGCGTGCTGCGCCGCGTTCCTGAGCCGACCGAGCCACAAAAGGCCAAGGCTGAAACATCCGGCGGTCGCCGGTCCGTGAGCTTCGGACCCTTTCACGCTGATCTCGACGGCAGGCTCGTCACCGGCGCCAACGGCGCGGTCATCGACATGGCCAAGAGCGAGTTCGACGTGCTGGAGGTGTTCCTGACGCGCGCCAACCGGCTGTTGACGCGGGCGGCGATCTCCGAGGCGATCGGTTTCGTCGAGGACCCGGAATCGTCCCGCGCCGTCGACATCCGCATCATGCGGCTGAGGAAGAAGATCGAGGCGGATCCGGCCAATCCGAAATTCCTGCGCACGGTGCGCGGCGAAGGCTATATCTTCTCGCTGCCAGCCGGTGAAAACAACTAAGGCCCAGGAGGCTTGAGCAAGCCACGGCCAGGAAATGACGGCTGACCATGACGGCTGAAACAACACGCGCGGACGTGCAGGGCGCCAGGCAGGGCGCGGCGATGGCGGCCGTGCATGTGGTTCGCCGGCTGCGCGAAGCCGGCGACTGGCAGCGCGAGATGGAGGGTATCCTCCAAACGCTTTGCGAAGCCATGGATTGTCACCGCGGCATCCTGTTTCGCCTGCGCGAACTGCCAGGCCAGGGCTTCGCCCAGTCGGTCGCCGCTTATTGGATCGCCCCCCGGTTTGGCGGCGAGCTGGCGTCACCGACCGTCATCGTGCAGTCGGTCGTCGATTCGGACCCATTGCTGGAACGGCTGGCGGAGGACGAGCGTCAAGGCAAGATCTTCGCCGGGCACACACGCGATCTCGAAGGCTTTCTGCGGACGGACTTCGAGAAGCAGAACATCAAGTCGTTCCTGTCGGTGTCGGTCTTTTCGCACGGTAATTTGTGGGGCACGCTGGCGGTCAACGACTGCATCCACGAACGCGAATGGACCGACCAGGAAGAGGCGGCGCTGCACATGGTGGCACTCGCCATCGGCGATGCCATCGAACGGTCGCCCTCCGACGCGCATGCCAGCGACGTCATTCGCCGCACCATGCTGCAGGCCTCGCTCGATGCCATCATCGTCATCGACGAGACCGGCTCGATCATCGAATTCAATCCGGCCGCCGAGAAGATGTTCGGCTATCGGCGCAGCGATATCCTCGGCAAGGACCTGCTCGATACGGTCGTGCCGGAATATTACCGCAAGGGCTATGCGTCGGGCGCCGAATACATGTCGGGCCGCGGCGCGCCGATGGTCGGCCAACGGCTCGAAACGGTCACCCAGAATGCCGCCGGCGAGGTTTTTCCGATCGAGCTGACTGCAACCGAGATGCGGGTCGCCGATCGCCAGCTGATCTTCGGCTCCATCCGCGACCTGCGCGACAAGTTGCGGGCTGAGGAGGAAATCAACCGCCAGCGCGAAAAACTGCACCAGAACGAGAAGATGGCGGCAATGGGCTCGCTGCTTGCCGGCGTTTCGCACGAGCTCAACAATCCGCTGGCCGTGGTTGTCGCCCAGTCGACGCTGCTGCACGAATTCGCCGCCGATCCGCAGACCAAGGTGCGCGCCGAAAAGGTGCGCGCCGCTGCCGAGCGCTGCGGCCGTATCGTCAAGAGCTTCCTGTCGATGGTCCGCCTGCACCCGGCCGCACAGGCCGAAACCGACCTTAACCAGGTGATCCGCGCCGCACTCGAAGTGACCGCCTATGGTGCACGGTCGAGCGGCATCATCATCGACACCGATTTCGCCAGCGGTCCGCTGCTGGCCATGGCCGATGCTGACCACGTGACGCAGGTGGCCGCCAACTTCCTTATCAACAGCCAGCACGCCTTGGCCGGCGTTGCCGGCGACCGCCGGATCAAGGTCCGTACGTTTCGCAGCGACCGCGGCAATCCCGGATTCTCGGTCGAGGACAACGGACCAGGCGTGCCGGAAGCAATACGCTCACGCATATTCGAGTCCTATTTCACCACCAAACCGGTCGGTGTCGGTACCGGCATCGGCCTGTCGATCTCGAAATCGATCATCGAGCGGCACAATGGCAATATCTGGTTCGAGGAGGTTTCGCCGAGAGGTGTGCGTTTTGTTGTGCAGCTGCCGGCTATCGCAGCCAGCGCGGCCGCCGCCGGCGAAGCTCCGTCGCGGTCGAGCGGCTTGCGTCACGCGCTGATCATAGACGACGAGCCGGATGTCGCGGCGTCGCTCTCCGATATTCTGGAGCTGATGGGCATCAAGTCGCGGATCGTGCCGGCCTGGGTCTCGGCCGCCGCGACGCTGAGCGGCCATGTGCCGCCGGACATCGTGTTTTCCGATTTGCGCATGCCCGGCACCAGCGGCATAGCCGCCTATCGCGAGCTACTCGCCGAAATGCCGGGTCTGGCGCGGCGCTTCGTGCTTGTCACCGGCGATCTGATCGGCGCGAAAGGCGAGATCGAGGCGCTGCCGGCGCCGCAGCGGCCGCCGATCCTCGAAAAACCGTTCAGCACGCTGGATGTGCGCGGCGTGCTCTCGGCCATTGCCGAGCAGGCCGCTCTGGGCGGCTAGACTCCACGATCTCTCCCGGAAGAAAAAAGGCTCCCGGCCGACATTGCGGCGGGAGCCTGACTGGAGTGCTGGAGGGCGCTCGCAAAAATCAAAAAACGTTCGGCGTATCAGCCAGCGGGGCGGCATTGGCGATCATGCGGACCGGTCGTGCCTTGCCCGACTGGGCAGCGATGACGCGCAGGCAATCCAGGCTCTCGGCGCCCCAGGCCTGCCCCTTGCAGGCAAAATCGATCTCCGGCACCGGCAGGCGCGCCGTCTTGGTGGTGGTGGTCGCGCCATCGATGAGGTTGGCCGGCGGGTTCAGTGAGGCGAAGGCCGGACCGACGGTCGGCGTCAACGCCATGCCGGCAAATGCTGCAGCCGCCAGCAGCATGAACATCGCCATTGGATGATCACTGGCGCGCTGGCGCAGCGCCAGCTTCGGGCGCCGGTCATTACGCTGGGGACCCTGCTGGCGAAGGTCGGTCTCGGTGAGCTGGATTTTCGTACGCATCGTCGTCGTTTCCTTCGATCTTCTTCTTTTCCCTGTTGAAACGAACTTAATCGCACCTTGTAACCGGCCAACGATGATGGATTAACGATTGTGTAACCGGCATGAAACCAAGCCCGCGGCCATTCCTGGGCAAACCGATCTGGCGTAGCTGGCAGCACCGGTGGCATTCCGTGGTCGTTTTCCGCTATCCACGGCACCAGATCCACGTCGCCTCTCCAGGCCCACGGAGCGTCGGGCGCTCAACAAGCGTAAGGGGATTAACGTCTGGAATTCCCGGGATTTTCCCGGCTTCGATCGTTCGGACTCGGCTCTCAAATCCCGCTCGATTTCCCGTCAAGAATTCGCCCAATTTTCGCAAGCCATTGCATTTCAACGGAAAATATGCTTGTATTGAACGAGTATTCAATAATACAGAGCCTTTTATGAACCCGCATCTGCGTGACGTGGCAATCCCCAACGATTGGGATCGGCGGGGGCTGCCGGGCTGGAGCTATCATTCCGACGCCTTGCTCGAACTCGAGAAAGAGCACGTCTTCCGCAATCATTGGCAGATCGCCGGCCATGTCTGCGACGTGCCCAACGCCGGCGACTATCTGACGATGGATGTGGTCGGCGAGCGGGCGCTGATCGTGCGCGGCAAGGATGGCGTTGTACGCGCCTTCAACAATATGTGCCGCCACCGCGGCAGTCGCGTCGTTGCCGACAGCCAGGGCACTTGCAAGAATGCGCTGGTCTGCCCTTTCCATGGCTGGGTCTACAATCTCGACGGCACGCTGCGCGGCGCTGCCCGTCCGCGTTCCTTCCCTGACCTCGACAAGACCGAATTCGGCCTGATGCCGCTCGAGCTCGAAATCTGGATGGGCTTCATCTTCATCCGTTTCCGCAAGGGTGGGCCTCAGCCATCGGTGGCCGAGCTGTTGAAGCCGATCGAAGCCGAGATTGCCCATTACGGCGTCGCCGAGATGGTGCCGTCCTGGGGCATCTGGACCCAAAAGACGCCGGTCAACTGGAAGTCCGTGCGCGACGTCGACAATGAAGGCTACCACGTCGCCATGGCGCACCCGGCGCTGCAGGATCTTTACGGCGCGACCTATTTCGACGAGCCGTTCGTCAACGGCGTGTCGCGCTCGTTCGCCACTTACAACCCGCATGCCGGGCGGCGCTGGAGCGTCGCGGAATATATCAAGCTCGCACCCGAGGCGAAGCACCTGCCGGAGCACCTGCGCAAGGCCTGGATCTACTACGGCATTTTCCCGAACAACGCGCTGTCGATCATGCCGGAATCGGTGCAGTTCTATCAGGAGTTCCCGCTGTCGACGGGTGAGACGCTGCTGCGCGGCGCCATCTACCGCTATAGCGACGAGACCAGGGAACAGGCGGCTGCCCGCTACCTATCCTACCGCATCGACCGCGACACGCTGGCCGAAGATGTGCAGCTTTCGATATGGTCCAACGAATCCATGCTGTCCGAAGCCTTCGGAGGTTTTTACCTCTCCGATCTCGAATATGGCGTGCGCACCCACCACGACCATTTGCGCAAGCAAATTCCCGTGCTCGGATTGGAGACCGCGCCCGAGGAGAAGGATATGTGGGCGCTCAACGAGGCGCTCAGATCACGCTCCTGACGCCCTGGTCCTCAGGCCCAAATGGCGACGGGAATGCCGAAACGATCGGCTAGCGGCGGATCCGGAAACGGCATTGCCTCGCCTCTGATGATGCGACCGGCAACCAGCATCATCGCCGCGGCATCGAGGAAATCGTCGGCGGCCGCGCCGCGCGGCGGCGTCTGGTCGAGAAAACCCTGGCTATAACCATGCCGGGCAAGCAGCGCCTTGCGTTCGGCCATGCCGGCCGGATTGATGTTGCCCCTGATCTTCTTTGGCAGGCGCATCGCCCGGTCGCCGTTCAGTTTACAGAAGGCAACTTCCGGATGCGATTCGAACACGCGGCTGCGCAGTTCGGGGCGCGCGACCAGCAGCGAATCGATCTCGCGGATCTTGGCGAAGATGCCGAAGGCCTGGATCGAGACGCCGCGCGGCGGATCTGAGGTCGTCTTGGCTACCTCACTTGCCTTGCGATGTGCGGCGTACCAGGCGTCGACCGTGGTGAAGGCTTCGATCTCCGCGTAGAGCGCGGCGCGGGAGGGGATGGCAAAGACACTGGACTGCCGGGCCCCAAGCAGCGGCCGCACCAGCGCCTCCGGGCCGCGACCGCCTCTTTGGGAGAAATCGGGCAGGCCGATTGGCATATCGACCGCAACGGTCGCATTGACGGGCAGTCGGTCGAGCAACGCCGCGAAGCTTGGGAAAACGGCTGTCGACGGTGTCGCACCGGGATCGCGGCGGACGGCTATCCAGCCGGCCTTGCAACCGTCGACGCCGACAAGGGTAACATCCGCGGGCACAACATCCCAAGCCACAACATGGTCGGGCGCAAGATCCTTGGGCGCATCATCCTGGGGCGCGGCGTCTTCGGCCTGCCTCACGCCCAGCGGTCCCGTTCCGGATGCAGGAGATGGCGAAGCTGCACCATCGCCATCGGGTGCGACAGGCTCTGGGCATCGGTCTCGAGCTGCAATTCGTCGCCGCCGCGCTTGGCGGTGCGCGCCAGGATCTCGTAGACCGCAGCCGTGGTCGATTGCAGCGCCTTGGCGGCCGGCTGGCCGGACAGGATCCGCGCCAGGTAGACGGCCGCCGTCAGGTCGCCGAGCCCATTCGGCGGCTTGTCGATGAGCCGGTGTTCGGCAAGCAGTGCCTCTCTGCCGGTGAGCAGTAAATTGCCGGTGCCGCCGGCCATCATCGCTGGTGCCGAAGTGACCAGCATTGCCGGTGGGCCGGCTTGCAGGGCTGCAGCCATTGCCGATTTCAGGTCGGGCAGCGGCGCTCCGGCCATCCATTCCAGCTCGTAGCGGTTGGGCGTGGCGATATCGGCGATCGGCATCAGCCGGTCGCGCATGGCGATAGCGGTCGGCTCAGGTACGTAGAGGCCGCCCGAATCGCCCATTACCGGGTCGCAGATATAGAGGGCGTTCGGCGTCTTCGCCTTCACCGCGCCGACCAGCGAAGCGACGGCTTCGGCCTGGCCGGCCTCGCCGAGATAGCCGGACAGCACGGCGCCGACCTCGCCCAGCCACGGCGCGCGCTCGAGGTCGGCCATCAGCGCGTTGAACTGGTCCAGCGGCGGGACTATGCGGGTGGCCCGGCCATGGCCCGGATGCCAGGGCAGGATGACGGTCGGTACCGCCCAAACGGGAAAGCCGAGCGTCTCCAGCGCAAAGACGGCGGCGCGGTTGCCGACCGAGCCACGTGCGACATGGCTGGAGACGACGATGACCGCGCGCGGCGCGTCGGTTTTTTCGGCGCTCATTGATTTTTCCTAACCGCCCCTGGTGACGAAAAGCACGAGCCAGATCAACAGACCGATGGCAATAAGCAAGCCCGCTGCCCGACCGATGCGGGTGCCCCAATATTCGATCGGGTCCGATCGATCGGCATCGGCCGCGGTGACGTGGTCGCGCGCGCCTTTAGTGGTTCGTGCAAGGAAAGAGGTGCCGCCCGGGTCGGTCTCGCGCGCCACCCGTTCGATGATGCGGCGCGATTCCGCGTCGCTGTCGTGGCGTTTCGCCATGGTGATGTCCCGTTTTATGCCGAGCTTAACCCGTTCGCCTCGTCTGTCACAGGGCCCGACGGCGAATGGTAGAAAACCAGTAACACTTCTCGGCCGAAGTCATTTTCTTGCGCAAGGATTGTGCTAATGCTTCGCGTGCCAATGCTATCGAGGGGACCTTATCATGCTTGTCCAGCGCCTTTCTTCACCGCCAATCTTCCGTAATCTGGCTGCGTTCCTGGTCATGGCCGTCATGCTGCCGCTGCTTGCCGGCTGCGGCTACAACACCATCCCGACGGCTGAGGAAAACGCCAAGGCAGCATGGAGCGAGGTGTTGAATCAATACCAGCGCCGCGCCGATCTCATCCCCAATCTGGTCAACACGGTCAAGGGCTACGCCGCGCACGAGAAGGATACGCTCGACGCCGTGGTCGAAGCGCGCGCCAAGGCGACGCAGGTGACCGTGACGCCGGAAACGCTGAACAATCCGGAAGCCTTCAAGAAATTCCAGGACAGCCAGGCCGGCCTGACCAGCGCGCTGTCGCGCCTGCTGGCAGTGGTGGAGAACTATCCCGATCTCAAGGCCAACCAGAACTTTCTGGCGCTGCAAGCACAACTCGAAGGCACTGAGAACCGCATCACGGTCGCCCGCCGCGACTATATCCAGGCAGTGAGAGAGTACAATCTGACGCTGAGGACTTTCCCGTCGGTGATCTGGGCGACCTTGTGGTTCCGCGGCAACCAGCCGTTTGCGAATTTCACCATCGAGGAGGACAAGATGCAGCCGCCGAAGGTCGATTTCGGCACCAACACCACGCAAGGCGGGTGAACGGCGCCTGTTGAGCCTGGGCCTGTTGGCCTTGTATTCCTTCTCGCCCCCCACTGTCCTGCCGGCCATCTCCCCACAGAGGGGGATGGGAAGAAACGCCGGCCTGATTTTTTTTGGCTTCGTTCTAACCTTTCTCCTCCTCCCGCTCACCGCCCTTGCCGCCGAGCTGCCGGCGCTGACCGGACGGGTTGTCGACAATGCCGGCATCATCGATGCCGCGACCGAGGCGGCGCTGACGCAGAAGCTTGCCGAGTTCGAGACCAAGGGCTCCGACCAGATCGTCGTCGCGACCATCCCGAGCCTCGACGGCGAGGAGATCGAGCCATACGCCAACCGGCTGTTTCGCGCCTGGAAACTCGGCCAGGCGAAGGAGAACAACGGCGTCCTGCTTCTGGTGGCGCCGAACGACCGCAAGATGCGCATCGAGGTCGGCTATGGGCTGGAAGGCACGCTGACCGACCTGCACACCAAGCTGATCATCGAAAACGACATGGTGCCGGCCTTCCGTGCCGGCGATTTCTCCGGCGGTATCAGCAAGGCCGTCGACGACATGATCATGGTGCTGGAAGGCAATCCCGAAGAGCTGGAGGCGCGCGGCGAACGCAACCAGCAGCCGCCGTTCAACAGCGACGATCTGTTCTTCACGATCTTCATAGCCATCTGGGCAATCATCTTTTTCGGCGGCCTCGCAGCCTCCATCCTGCCGCCGATCTTCGGTCAGAAGATCGGTCCCGGCCGCTATCGCTGGCTGGGCATGACCTTCGAGCCAAGCCGGCGGTCGTCCGGCGGCTGGTCGGGAGGTTCCGGCGGGGGATGGTCGTCGGGTTCAAGCGGCGGCGGGTTTTCCGGCGGCGGCGGTTCGTCGGGCGGCGGCGGCTCTTCGGGAAGTTGGTGACGAGATGACAAGACACGCCATCAGCCCAGTGGAATCCGGCCGTTTCATCAAAATGATCGGCACCGCGCTTATGGCCATGGCGGTGCTGCTGGTCGGCTTCGCGGCCCTTTCCGCCGAACTGCCTGTTCTGACCGGACGGGTCGTCGACAGTGCCGGCATCATCGATGCCGCGACCGAGGCGGCGCTGACGCAGAAGCTTGCCGATTTCGAGACCAAGGGTTCGGACCAGATCGTCGTCGCGACCATTCCCAGCCTCGACGGCGAGGAGATCGAGCCATACGCCAACCGGCTGTTCCGCGCCTGGAAACTCGGCCAGGCGAAGGAGAACAACGGCGTCCTGCTTCTGGTGGCGCCGAACGACCGCAAGATGCGCATCGAGGTCGGCTATGGGCTTGAAGGCACCCTGACGGACCTGCACACCAAGCTGATCATCGAAAACGACATGGTGCCGGCCTTCCGTGCCGGCGATTTCTCCGGCGGCATCAGCAAGGCCGTCGATGACATGATCATGGTGCTGGAAGGCAACCCCGAAGAGCTGGAGGCGCGCGGCAAGCGCAATCCGGCGAACGACAATCCTGTCGATCCGATCTTCATGCTGTTCATCGTCCTCTGGGCGACGATGTTCTTCGGCGGCTTGGCAATGGCGTTCCTGCCGCCGATCTTCGGCACGAAACTCTCGCCGGGCGTGTACAAGTGGCTGGGCATGACGTTCCGCTACGGCCGTGGGCCAGCTTCGTCACCCTCCGGTGGCGGTGGCTGGACGTCGGGGACCTCGTCCGGCAGTGGCTGGTCGTCTGGAAGTTCCGGCAGCGGGTGGTCGTCCGGAAGTTCCGGCGGCGGGTTTTCAGGCGGCGGCGGTTCGTCCGGCGGCGGCGGTTCTTCAGGAAGCTGGTGAGACATCAATCATGGCAACACGACCGATCAGCCCCGAGGATCATGAGCGCATCGCCGATGCGATCCGCGCTGCCGAATCAAAGACCGACGGCGAGATCTACTGCGTCGTGGCGCATGCCAGCGACGGCTATTTCTTCCCGGCCGCTTTCATGGCGATGCTCGGTATGCTCGTCGTCAGTCTCGGCGTTGGTTACGGGCTGGAAGCCTGGTGGCTGTCGATCCGCTTGCCGCATTTCGTCATCGCCGAGCTTCTGGCGCTTGCCAGTGTGCTCATCCTGTTGTGGGCATTGCCCGCATTGCGCATCCATTTGGTGCCGAGGCGGCTGCGCTACCAGGCCGCCCACGCCAATGCGATGAAGCAGTTCCTCGCCCGCAACGTCCACCGCACCACGGCGCGCACCGGCGTGCTGGTGTTCGTCTCGATCGCCGAGCGCTACGCCGAGGTGGTTGCCGACAGCGGGATCGATTCTCGTGTCGGCCAGCATGTCTGGGACAGTGTCGTCCGCGACCTTACGGCGCATGCCGGCGACGATCGGCTTGCCGAGGGGTTCGTCAAGGCGATCCAAGCGGTCGGTGCGGTACTGGCCGAGCATTTTCCGGTCTCGACCGGCGACAGCAACGAACTGGACGACCATCTGGTCGAGATTTGATCTCGCTGAAAGCAGTTTGCAGCGTCTCAAGGACGCACCGTTCGGCTGTGTGAAAGCATCGCGGCGGCTGACCGGACTCTTGCAATCGGGCGCGGCGGGTTTATGGTTAACCAATCATGAATACGCTGAGCATCGACATCAGGAAAGCCGAACCGCGCGATGCAGCCGCCATCGCCGACGTGCATCTCGAGGCCTGGCGCGGCGCCTATTCGGGCATCATCCCGCACCGCACGCTGACCTCGATGATCAACCGCCGCGGCGCCGACTGGTGGGCGAATGCCATTCGCCGCGCCGCCACCGTCCTGGTCGTCGAAATCGGCGGCAAAATTGCCGGCTATGCGACGATCGGCAAGAACCGCGCCCGCGAACTCAGGCAGCAGGGCGAGATCTACGAACTTTACCTGCGGCCGGAATATCAAGGCATCGGGCTCGGCAGCCGGCTGTTCTCGGCCGCACGGGCACGGCTGGCCGACCATGGCCTGAAAGGCATGGTGGTCTGGGCGCTGGAAGACAATCAGAACGCACTTGCCTTCTATGCCGGCGCCGGTGGCCGCGATGTTGCCGAGGGCGTCGAGATCTTCGAGCAGAAGGCGCTGAAGAAGGTCGCTTTCGTCTGGGAATGACGGCCAGCGCATGATCCGGCCGGTTCCCGGTCGGACGATCTCCCCAGTACCATTCGCCGCATTGCACCATTCGCCGCCGCCCGCTATCGATCTTCAATCGAGAGAGGGATAAAGCGATGCGTATCGAAGCGATTGCCAGCGGAAAGAACCCGCCCGAGGACGTCAACGTCATTATCGAGGTGCCGATCGGCGGCGAGCCGATCAAGTACGAGATGGACAAGGAAGCCGGCACGCTGTTCGTCGACCGCTTCCTGCACACTTCGATGCGCTATCCCGGCAATTACGGTTTCGTACCGCACACGCTGTCGGGCGACGGCGACCCGATCGACGTGCTGGTCTGCAACACACGCGCGCTGGTGCCGGGCTGCGTCATCAATGTGCGGCCGATCGGCGTGCTGGTGATGGAGGACAATGCCGGCCAGGACGAAAAGGTGATCGCGGTGCCTTCACCCAAGCTGACCTTGCGCTACGAGGACGTCCACGAATACACGCAATTGCCTGACATTACCCGCCAGCAAGTGCAGCACTTTTTCGAGCACTACAAGGATCTCGAACCCGGCAAATGGGTCAAGATCGAAGGCTGGTACGATGCCGCCTATGCCAAGAAGATGATCGTCGAGGCAATCGAGCGGGCCAAGCGCAAGTAATTATCGGGCACAAATAATCAGTTGTCGACGCGGCCGAAAGCGGGCGTGTTGCCAAGCACCTCACGCTTGTCCTTGCCGCAGGCGAAGGAGCGTGCCTTCTCGTCGGCAAGCTTGCGCGCCTGATCGTTGGCGGCGGGATTGCCGGTGGCGAGCACAAGGCCGATCGTGCAGCCTTCGTGGGCGTCAGGCTGGGCAACCTTGGCGACGATCAGCACTTCCGTCGACTTGTTCTCGCCCTCGGTATCGCTGATCGAGCGACGATGAATGACGGCGAAGGGAATGGCAGTTTTGCCGTTGGTCTCGATCCGCCACTCGACTTTGGGTCCAGCCGAATTGAGGCCGGAAAAGCTTTCCCAGACCGTGGTCATATCGCCAGGTGGAAAGCCGTAGAACAGCGATTCCCGCGCGTCGTCATAGGAAACCAGCACCGGGTAACCGCGGTAGCCCGAACAGGCGAGATCGGCCCAGTCGCCGTCGCCTTCTTCCGCCTGGGCATAGGTGACGCAGTCCTTTTCCCAATCGAGATCGGTATAGACGCTGGATATCTCGCCGGCCCGGGCCGCCTGGCAGAAACCGGCGAGGACAAGCAGGATCAAAAGAGCGCGCATGGCGGACAACTCGGTTCGGCTGCCGCAGCGTACCGTCAAATTCAGCAGCAGCCTAGACGAAGCCAGGCTGCTCACAGTGGTCTGGTAAACGGAACACTATTTCTTCAAGCTTGCCTCTATCAGAAGGTCGGCGTTGCGGGCCACCGACTGCGCCGGTCCGCCGACACCGAACAGCTGGCCGCTAATATAGGCGCCCTCGATCAGCAGCAGCAGCCCGTCGCCCAGCGTGTCGGCGTCGCCGGCGCCCATCGCTGCCGCCATGGCGCGCAGGCGCCGGCGCAGTTCCTGCTTGTTGGCCTCGCTCACGACGCGGGCCGGATGGCCATGTTCGGGATATTCGACCGCAGCATTGGTCATGCCGCAGCCGCGATAGTCGGGCCTTTGCGTGCGCTTGCCGACACGCGTCAGGAAAGCGACGATCTGCGCGCGCGGATCGCCGGGATGGGCATCCACCGCCTCGTCGAAACGCTCCCAGAATTCGAGGTCATAGTGCCGGAGATAGGATGCGGCCAGTTCATCCTTGGACGGAAAGCTGCGGTAGAGGCTGGGCTTGGTGACGCCGGCACGCCGCACGATCTCATCGACGCCGATCGCCCTGATGCCTTGCCGATAGAACAGGTCGCGCGCCACCTGGAGAATCCGTTCGGCGGCGCGAGGCGGCGGTGCGTCATTGGCCTTGATCGTTGGTTCAATGCTTTTCATGCCTGGTCTGCCGATTAGCTGGTTGACAATGTTACCGGTCGGTACGTATGTTTCGCGCTCCTGCAACGTACCGGTCAGTAACATGATAGCTCAATCCCGCCCGTTTGGCCAGCGCTACGCTTTCGTCGTGGTCGCCGTCATCTTCCTTTGCCTGCTGATCGCAGCGGGCCTGCGTTCGGCGCCGGCAGTCATGATGCTGCCGCTGGAGAACAGTTTCGGCTGGCGGCGCGATGTGGTGTCGCTGGCGGCGGCCACCGGCATCTTCCTCTATGGCCTGACCGGGCCGTTTGCCGCGGCGCTGATGGAGCGGATCGGGCTGCGCCGCACCTTGCTTGCCGCGCTGCTGTTGATGTCTGGATCGACCGCGCTCAGCCTGTTGATGACCAAGCCGTGGCATCTGCTCCTCACCTGGGGCGTGTTTTCCGGTATCAGCTCGGGCGCTGTCGCCACCGTGCTCGGCGCAACCATCGTCAACCGCTGGTTCAAGACCAATCGCGGCTTGGTGATGGGGCTGATGTCGGCGTCCAGCGCCACCGGGCTGCTGGTCTTCCTGCCGCTGCTCGCCTCGCTCGCCCAGTCGGGCGGCTGGAAGCCGGTCGCCATTGCCATTGCCGTGGCCACCGCCGCCTTGGTGCCGCTGGTTTATATGCTGGTGCCGGAGCGCCCGGCTGCGATTGGCATGGTGCGTTACGGTGCCGAGGCCGACGACGTGCCGCCGGTGCCGCCGGCCTCGCAAGGCAATTTCCTCGCGCATACGCTGAGCACGTTGCGCCGAGCCGCCGGTACGCGTGTGTTCTGGTACCTGTTTGCTACCTTCTTTGTTTGCGGCTTCACCACCAACGGGCTGGTCGGCACGCATCTGATCGCCTTTTGCGGCGACATGGGCATCGGCGAAGTGCAGGCCGCGGGCCTGCTCTCGATGATGGGTATCTTCGATCTTATCGGCACGACACTGTCGGGCTGGCTCACCGACCGTTTCGACCCGCGCAAGCTGCTTGGCGTCTATTACGGTATTCGCGGCCTGTCGCTGATCTATTTGCCCTATTCCGGCTTCTCGGCGACCAGCCTGATCATCTTTGCCGTGTTTTACGGATTGGACTGGATTGCCACCGTGCCGCCGACGCTCAGGCTTTCCAACGAGGCGTTCGGCGACCGCAGCGGGCCGATCGTCTTCGGCTGGATCGTCGCCGGCCATCAGGTCGGTGCGGCGACGGCGGCCTTCTTCGGCGGCACCATGCGCGAGCTGCAAGGCAATTACGAGCTTGCCTTCCTGATCGCCGGCATGACGGCAATAGCCGCCGCCTGCATATCGCTGCTGATCAACACCAGCCGCCCGGCGTTTGATCCGGAGCCGCAGGCGGCTTAGAGGGCGGCTGAGCGCTAATCTCCCCCCTTGAGGGGGAGATGGCTGCAAAGCGGCCAGAGGGGGTCGGTCCGACCGGGCTCGGCCCCTTATCGCAGGCGCAAGAGGTCGGTGCTCCATGCGAGACGACCCCCTCTGTCGCCTTCGGCGACATCTCCCCCTCAAAGGGGGAGATCGGCACTGCCTGTCGATTGTAACTAAACCTTCATCGTTTCGAAATGTGCCTGAAACATTGAAGCTGGAGCTTGGCGGCGACGTTCAACGCCATCCAGGAGACAGCCATGAACAAGATTTCGATGACGCGGCGCGCTTTCGTCACGTCGGCCAGCGCCGTTGGCCTGGTCGGCGCCTCGGGTCTCGCCCTTCCCTATTACTCGCGCGCCAATCAGCGTCCGGCCTTCACTCATGGCATCCAGTCCGGCGACGTCGACGCGACCAGCGGCATGGTCTGGACGCGCACGGACCGCCCATCACGGGTCATGTTCGAAGTGTCGTCGACGGAAAGCTTCGCCAATGCCGTCCGCTTGGCACCGATCGATACCTCACCGGCCAGCGACCATACGGTGAAGCGGCTGCTTACCGAGCTCGCCTCCGACCAGGACATTTTCTACCGCATGGTCGCGGCCGATCTTGCCGACATCAATGCCGTTTCCGAGCCGATCGTCGGCCGCTTCCGCACGGCACCTGCTTCGAAGCGCGACATTCGCTTCGCCTGGTCGGGTGATACCGCCGGCCAGGGCTGGGGCATCGACGACACCGGCATGAAGACTTATGCCACGATCGGCAAGCACACGCCCGACTTCTTCCTGCATTCGGGCGACACGGTCTATGCCGATGGCGCGATGAAGGACGAGGTCGACCTGCCCGGTGGCGGCAAATGGAAAAACACGGTGCTGATCGACGAAAAGCGCAAGGTTGCCGAGACGCTGGACGAGTACCGTGGCCAGTGGAAGTACAATTTGATGGACAGGAATGTGCTGGGGCTCAACGCCATCTGCCCGACCTTCTATCAGTGGGACGACCACGAAGTGGTGAACAACTGGTCGGATTCGAAGGACCTGACTGCCGACGACCGCTACACCGAAAAATCCATCCATGTGCTGGCGGCACGTGCGGCGCGCGCCTTCCACGAAATGACGACGATCCGTTACGAGCCGTCGGAGCCCGGCCGCGTCTATCGCAAAATCGCCTATGGTCCGCTGCTCGACGTGTTCTTCCTCGACATGCGTCCCTACCGCGGCCCCAACGGTCCGGATATGCAGGAGACGATGACGCCGCAGTCACGCATCCTCGGTGAACAGCAGATCAGGTGGTTGAAGCGTGAACTGGCAAATTCCAATGCAACCTGGAAAATCATCGCCGCCGACATGCCGCTCGGCCTCGTCGTCTGGAACGACGGCACCAAGAAGGTAGGGGCCGAGGCTGTCAGCAATGGCGACAATGGCCCGGCCAAGGGGCGCGAGCTGGAAATTGCCGACCTTCTTCGCTATATAAAGAACGTGGGGATCAGCAACACTGTCTGGCTCACCGCAGACGTGCATTACACAGCCGCGCATTACTACAATCCGGACAAGGCACAGTTCCAGGACTTCAACCCGTTCTGGGAATTCGTTTCGGGTCCTATCCATTCCGGCACGTTCGGGCCTAATGGTTTCGACATGACATTCGGCCCGGAGCTGAAGTTCATCAAGGCACCGACTGCCGAGCAGGGTCAGAACCTGCCGCCGTCGGCCGGCCTGCAGTTCTTCGGACTCGTCGACATCGATGGCGCCACCGAGCAGTTGACGGTGCGGCTGATGGATCGCGACGACAGCGAACTCTACAAGGTCACGCTCGATCCGGTGCGGTCGGCGTGAGTGATTGCGTCCTACCCTCGGGCCAGCCCGAGGGTAGGACGTATATCAATCGGGATAGCAGACGACGGGAATGTTGGGCCAGACGGCGCTGTCGCATCCGGCATTTTGCTGCCGCTGCTTGAAGGCGGTGCTGACCGGCCCAGTCACCACCGGATCGACGCCGTCGGGAGCATCGGCAAAAAGCTGCTCCGCCGACCGCTTGTCGGACGGCAAAGCAGTCCGCGTCTCCTTGAACGACGCCGCCGACTGCGCCGCGCCTGCCGCGAGGAGGACGGCGAGTGCGCTACATGCCAAAATCGGCCGGAGTCTGTTGCCTATCTCGATCATGAAATTCGAACTGTCCGGACCATGAAAGGTTCCGCCTTGGTTAATAATTCCACTTCACACCAAGACATTTAAGATTTGGTGACTTTATTTGGTGGCTCGCCTCCTCTTTCGCAATTGCGAAAAACCCTGTATGAGCCGCCCAACCGAAAGAGGCAGCGCCTTTTGGCCTGCTGCCTGCAACGCTCCCGAGACCAAAACATGAAAATCCGCAATATCGCGATCATCGCGCACGTCGACCATGGAAAAACCACCCTCGTCGACCAGCTTCTGAAACAGTCCGGCTCGTTCCGCGACAACCAGCGTGTTGCCGAACGCGCCATGGATTCGAACGATCTCGAAAAGGAACGCGGCATCACCATCCTGGCCAAGGCGACCTCGGTCGACTGGAAGGACACCCGCATCAACATCGTCGACACACCCGGCCATGCCGACTTCGGCGGCGAGGTCGAGCGCATCCTGTCGATGGTGGATTCGGCCATCGTGCTGGTCGACGCCGCCGAGGGGCCGATGCCGCAGACCAAATTCGTGGTCGGCAAGGCACTCAAGGTCGGATTGAAGCCGATCGTCGTCATCAACAAGATCGACCGGCCGGATGCCCGCCATGTCGAAGTGGTCAACGAGGTGTTCGACCTCTTTGCAGCACTTGACGCCACCGACGAGCAGCTCGACTTCCCTATCCTTTACGGTTCAGGCCGCGACGGCTGGGTCTCGGAAAACCCCGAAGGTCCGAAGGACCAGGCTCTGGCGCCGCTGTTCGACCTCGTCATCAAGCACGTGCCGGCGCCGACCGTTCATCCTGGGCCGTTCCGCATGATCGGCACCATCCTGGAAGCCAATCCGTTCCTCGGCCGCATCATCACCGGCCGTATCGAATCCGGCACGCTGAAATCCAACCAGGCGGTCAAGGTCCTGCACCATGACGGCACCCAGGTCGAAACCGGCCGAATCTCGAAAATCCTCGCTTTCCGCGGGCTCGAGCGCCAGCCCATCGACGAGGCGCAGGCGGGCGACATCGTCGCTATTGCCGGCCTGTCGAAGGGCACCGTCGCCGACACGTTCTGCGACCTGTCGGTGACCGAACCGCTGCACGCGCAGCCGATCGATCCGCCGACCGTGACGATGTCGTTCCTCGTCAACGATTCCCCGCTGGCCGGCACCGAGGGCGACAAGGTGACCAGCCGCGTCATCCGCGACCGCCTGCTGCGCGAGGCCGAAGGCAATGTCGCGCTGAAGATCGAGGAATCGCCGGACAAGGATTCGTTCTTCGTCTCCGGCCGCGGCGAGTTGCAGCTGGCCGTGCTGATCGAGACAATGCGCCGCGAAGGTTTTGAGATCGCCGTGTCGCGGCCGCGCGTCGTCATGCAGAAGGGCGAGAACGGCGAATTGCTGGAGCCGGTCGAGGAAGTCGTCATCGACGTCGACGAGGAGCATGCCGGCGTCGTCGTGCAGAAGATGTCGGAGCGCAAGGCCGAGATGGTCGAGCTGCGCCCTTCGGGCGGCAATCGCCAGCGCATCGTCTTCCACGCACCGACGCGCGGCCTGATCGGCTACCAGTCGGAGTTGCTGACCGACACGCGCGGCACCGCCGTGATGAACCGGCTGTTCCATGCCTATGAACCCTACAAGGGCGAATTGCCGGGCCGTACCAACGGCGTGCTGATCTCCAACGAACAGGGTGAATCGGTGGCTTACGCCATGTGGAACCTGGAAGACCGCGGCCCGATGGTCATCGACCCCGGTGTCAAGGTCTATCAGGGCATGATCATCGGCATCCATTCCAGGGACAACGACCTCGAAGTCAACGTGCTCAAGGGCAAGAAGCTGACCAACATCCGTGCCGCCGGCAAGGACGAGGCGGTGAAGCTGACGCCGCCGATCCGCATGACGCTGGAGCGCGCACTGGCCTGGATCCAGGACGACGAGCTGGTCGAGGTGACGCCGAAAACCATCCGCCTGCGCAAGCTCTATCTCGACCCGAACGAGCGCAAGCGTTTTGAGAAATCAGCGAAAGTGGTCGGCGCGGCATAAAGGGCAATACCGCGCAATGAGCGGTAAACTCGTCACGGCCGTCATATACGACAATCGACCCGAAGCCGAAGTTTGCGTGTCGATGCTCGACGCGTATGGAATTTATGCTCTCGCGAATTATCTTCTCGACACGGGCAGGCTCGGCTTGATCCATGTGCAAGTCGCCGACAGCGATCTCGATGCGGCCAAGGGTTTGATTGGCTCGGCCTCCAAAGAGGGCGACTGACCCCTGGCCGCAACTGTCTCTGATTGCGGATTCCCTTGCCGTCGCCTCATCCGCCTGCAGCCGAAATGATATCGTCCCGGTCTGGTTCGCCAGATAGGTGGATGCAGATCGCCGTTCCCGCCCGCGCCGGCCGGCGCAAGGCTTTGGCCCCGTCCGGACCAACCACCAGCAATCGCTTCTCTTCCCAAACCTGTAGCCGCGATCGCGGGACAGCGAGTTCGCTGGCGAGCAACCGGTCGAGCCGCAGCGCTGTCGGCATTTCGAGCCAGAGCTGAAGTTCGAGAGCGCTGGTGTTTTCCGGCCTGTCCCCGAGCACCTGCTTATGAACGGCGGCCTCAGGAAACTCCTCGACGCACCCGATCCTGCTTCGCAATGCGGCAACATCGAAAGCATGGCGCCGCGCCAGGACCGGATCGTTGCTTTCGAGCGCCTGCAATATTGCCGGTTCGATATCGCGGCGGCTGCAGCGCTCCAGAATGCCGAAATTCCAGGAATTGTCGCAGTCGATGCAGCGGTAGATCAACCAGGCATCAATGCGTTTGCCATTGGCGTTGACGCGGAATTTGCCGCTGCAGCGATAGGCTTTCAGGCCGCCGCAGCGATTGCAGTTGAGGTGAGGTCGAGGTGCGGTTTTGGGCGTGATCGCCCAGCGGATACGCAGTGTCGAAGACATGCCGAAAAGCCCTTCCCGTCGGGAAGTTCGTCAGATCGGCGATATCGAGAACCCTTGCGGGCACGGCGTGGCGAGAGACTGCGGCAGTTGGAAATCAGGTGTCGCGGGTGGCTATGCGCAACAGCGGTTCAGCAGTGCCAAACCGGTCTCGAACCGCCACCCTGAAGAACACGTGATGTGAAAACAGGCACCGCGACTGCGACGCCCTGCTCTGTGTGTGTTGGGGGAGTTGACGAGACCGGCGGTTACGTAGGCAAAGTGAAGCTCGAAAAGGATTTCGGGATGACATCTCTAGCCGTGAGATGCCGGGCCGACAAGCCTTCTTTCGGTAGACGCTACCGTCGCCGGAACAGTTGGGTTATGTTGAACACCCAAACATTTCAAACGAGACCGCGTCATGCATTTCACGTCGCTGCTGATTTTTGCCGGCGCCCTGCTTGTTGCCGCCGGCTCGCCCGGCCCATCGATCGCCGCTCTTGTGGCGCGGGTCATCGCAAAGGGCTTTCGCGACGTGTTTCCGTTCCTGCTTGCCATGTGGATCGGCGAAGCGATCTGGCTGTCACTGGCGGTGTTCGGCCTCGCCGTGGTGGCGCAGACCTTTCACTTCGCCTTTGTCGTCGTGAAGTGGGTCGGCGTGGCCTATCTCGGCTGGCTTGCCTGGAAGATGTGGACGGCACCGGTCGAGGCAAAGGAAGGTTCGCTGCCGCGCGAAGATTCGCCCGCCAAGCTGTTCTTTGCCGGCATGGCGGTGACGCTCGGCAACCCCAAGATCATGATGTTCTATCTGGCGCTGCTGCCGACCATCATCGACCTCGGTTCGGTCAGCATGTTCGGCTGGGTCGAGCTGACGGCGACCATGGCAGTGGTCCTGGTCGCCATCGATTTGACATGGGTGCTCGCCGCATCGCAGGCGCGCAAGCTCTTGAGGAGCAAGCGGGCGATGAAGATCGCCAACCGCATCAGCGCCGGCACCATGGCCGGCGCTGCGGCGGCGATCGCGGCACGATCCTGAGCCGGCGCGTCAACCCATTTCGATTATCGGCGCAATCTCGACGCTGAAACCCGGGTCCGTCAGGATAGGACAATCCTTGGCTTTGCCGACGGCATCGTCGATGTCTTTTGCTTCGATGATGGTGTAACCGGCGGTCGGATTACTGCCGCCATTGTTCTCGACCTTGCCGCCAGGCAGTACGGTCTTCGACATGCCGACTGGATTGCCACCGTCGACCACCGCTGAGCCAAGCTTGCCGTACCAGCCGTTCCAGGCATCCATCGCTGCCTTCCGTTCGGCCTCCTCGGTCGGCATCTTGCCCGAGCCGTGATAGACGTAGAGAAATTTCGCCATGTTCTCCTCCTCTGATCGGCGGCATCGAACCGGCATGCGGTCATGCCGCATGCCGATCATCGGACCAAACCGACAAACAAGCAACGAGAATGCGAAGTAGCTAATATAATGTGCGGTGCTCTATCGCGCCATTACGTGGTATCCATCGTTCGGCCGCATATCGATTGCCGATGCCAGCCGGTTCGACATGTTGAAGAACGCCGCGGTCGAGGCGACGTCCCAGATGTCGCGGTCGGAAAAGCCGACTTGCCGCAGCGCCGCCCGGTCCGCTTCAACGATCTTTGCCGGCTGCTCGGTCAGCCTCACCGCGAATTCGAGCATGGCGCGTTGCCTGTCCGACAGCTCGGCGGCACGAAAATTCATCACCATCATCTCGCCGAAGGCCGGGTCGCCGGAAAGCTGGCGCACCGCCGCGCCATGCGCGACCAGGCAATAGTAGCAATGGTTGACCGACGAGACGGCGACCGCGATCATCTCGCGCTCGAGTTTCGACAGGCCGGATTCACCCAGCATCAAATCATTGTACATGTCGGTGAAAGCGCGCAGCTTCTTCTCGTCGAAGGCATAGGCGAGCAGCACATTGGGAACGAGGCCGAGCTTCTCCCGGCATTTGGCGAAATAAGCCTTGGTCGCGTCGCTCAGTTCCGCCGGTGCCAGCGCAAGCGCGGTGATTTTGTCCATCATGGCGGATTTCTCCTCGTTTTTCGCCAGGCTGCCGGTGAATTCCGACATTTCGTCGCAAGCCGTCAAACCTTTGTCGCCAAATACCGGTCATCTGTTAGCATAGCCGCAAAAAACATGTGACGGGAGGGATTCATGGCCAGCGTAAAGTCAGCGAGCCGGTTGAAAAAAGCCGGCTTGACGAGGGGTGAAGCCGCGGGCGGCGAAAAGCCCGGCAGGCTTGCCGACTACTTGCTGGCCCGAGCTCCGGCCGAAGATGTCGCCGCCTACGACGTCATCGATCTCGAACGCGCTGCCGAACTCGCCGGCCGCGCCGTCGCCAGGCACAAGAAGAACGACTGCGTCGTTGCCATAGACGTCGATTCCGGTGTCGTCCGCCAGGGCCGGCCGATGACGGTGATCACCGTCGTCAACGACAACATGCCGTTCCTGTTCGATTCCGTCCTCGGCGAGATTACCGAAAGCGCCGGCGAGCCGCTGCTGGTTACCCATCCGGTCATCGTGGTCAGGCACGGCAAGAACGGTGTCGAGGAAATCCTCGGCGATGGCGGTTATGCCAAGGGCGACCACAGCCATGACCGGCTGAGCGTCATCCACGTCCATATCGGCCGCCTTTCGGCCGAGCAGGCCGAAGGCCTGGCCGCACGCCTGACCAAGCTGCTCGGCCAGGTGCGCGCCGCCGTCACCGACTGGAAGCCGATGCTCGCCCGCCTCGACCGGGCGATCTCGGAATTCCGCTACTCGCCAGTGCCGCTCGACAAGGCCCATGTCACCGAGGCGATCGCCTTCCTCGAATGGCTGCGCGACGACAATTTCACCTTTCTCGGCATGCGCGAATTCAACTACACCGGCGGCGAGACGAGCGGCATGCTCGAGCGCGCCGAAAAGCCTGGCCTCGGCATCCTTTCCGATCCCGACGTGCTGGTGCTCAGGCGCGGCACCGAGGCGGTGAGCACGACGCCGGAGATCCGCGCCTTCCTGCATGGGCCGGAACCGCTGATCGTCACCAAGGCCAACGCCAAGTCATCGGTGCACCGCCGCATCTATCTCGATTACATCGGCGTCAAGACGTACACCGCCAAGGGCGTGCTTTCGGGCGAGCTGCGCATCGTCGGCCTGTTCACCTCGACCGCCTATACGCGCTCGGTGATGAAGATCCCCTATCTCAGGTCGAAAGCCGAAACCATCATCGCCAAATCCGGTTTCAACCCTGAAGATCATTCCGGCAAAGCTTTGATCAACGTGCTGGAGAGCTATCCGCGCGACGAGCTTTTCCAGGTTCCGGTGCCGATCCTGCGCAAGCATGCCGAAGCCATACTGGGCTTGATCGAGCGGCCGCGCGTCAGGGCATTGGTGCGTGTCGACCAGTTCGACCGCTTCGTCTCCGTGCTCGTCTTCGTGCCGCGCGACCGCTACGACAGCGTCGTGCGCGAGAAGATCGGCACCTATCTGAAGACCGTCTTCGAAGGCCGGCTGTCGGCCTATTATCCGGCCTTCCCGGAAGGCGGGCTGGCGCGCGTCCATTTCATCATCGGCCGCTCCGGCGGCAAGACGCCGAAGGTCGAGCAAGCGACGATCGAGGCGGCGATCCGCGACATCGTACGGACCTGGGACGATGCACTGCGCGAGACCGCGACAGAGACCGGCGCCGATGCCAGACTCACGGCCATTGCCTCGCGTTTTTCGGAAAGTTATCGCGACAGTTTTCCGCCGTCCGTGGCGCTGGCCGACGCCGGGCGCATCGCCAAGCTCGACGCGTCAAATCCGATCGCCATCGACTATTACCGTCACGCCGAACAGAAGCCGCATCAGGCGGCGCTGAAGATCTATCACCATGGCAGCCCGGTGGCGCTGTCGCGGCGCGTGCCGGTGCTGGAAAACATCGGTTTCCGCGTCATCAGCGAGCGCACTTTCGAGGTCGGCGTCATTCAATCCGGCATGATCAATGGTGATCAGCCCGGCATGGTCTTCATCCACGACATGGAACTCGAGAACAGCTACGGCAGGCCGATCGACCTCGGCAATGGCGGCGCGCTGTTCGAGGATGCGTTCCTTTCCGTCTGGCGCGGCGATGTCGACAATGACGGCTATAACGGCCTTGCCCAGACCGCCGGCCTGTGGTCGGGCGAGATCACCGTCCTGCGCGCCTATGGCCGCTATCTGCAGCAGGCCGGTATCCCGCAGAGCCAGGATTTTATCGCCGCCGCACTCAACCGTTATCCCGAGATCGCCCGCGGCCTGCATGCGCTGTTCGTCGCCCGCCTCGGCCCGACGGCTGAAACGGAAGGCGTCGGCCAGGCCAAACATCTGAAGGCCAAGATCACGGATGCGCTGGAAGACGTTCCCAACATCGACGACGACACCATCATCCGCCGTTATCTGAACCTCATCGAAGCCTCGTTGCGCACCAATCATTTCGTTACCGATACGAAAGAGAAGGGCCAATCACTGGCGATCAAGCTCGATTCGCAATCGGTCGACGGGCTGCCGGCGCCGCGGCCATGGCGGGAGATCTTCGTCTACGGCTCCGAGGTCGAGGGCGTGCATCTGCGCTTCGGTCCGGTCGCGCGCGGCGGCCTGCGCTGGTCGGACCGTGCCCAGGACTATCGCACCGAGGTGCTCGGCCTGGTCAAGGCACAGCAGGTCAAGAATGCGGTGATCGTGCCGGTTGGCGCCAAGGGCGGCTTCTACCCGAAAAAGCTGCCTATGAGCGCCGGGCGCGACGCCATTTTCGAGGCCGGCACGGCCGCCTACAAGAATTATGTTTCCAGCCTGTTGTCGATCACCGACAATATCGGGCTGGACGGCGTCATCCCGCCAGCCGGCGTGGTGCGGCGCGACCAGGATGATCCGTATTTCGTCGTCGCCGCCGACAAGGGCACGGCGACCTTCTCCGACACCGCCAACGCCATCAGCGAACGGCACGGCTTCTGGCTCGACGACGCTTTCGCCAGCGGCGGTTCGGCCGGCTACGACCACAAGAAGATGGGCATCACCGCCAAGGGCGCCTGGGAAGCGGTCAAGCGGCATTTCCGCGAGATGAACCGCGACATCCAAACCACGCCGTTCACCGTCGTCGGTGTTGGCGACATGTCGGGCGACGTGTTCGGCAACGGCATGCTGCTGTCGGAGCAGACCCGGCTGATCGCCGCCTTCGATCATCGCGACATCTTCATCGATCCCGATCCCGACATGGCGGCTTCGATGGCCGAGCGCCGGCGTATGTTCGCTCTCGCCCGTTCTAGCTGGCAGGATTACGACAAGACGAAGCTGTCCGAAGGCGGCATCATCGTCTCGCGCAGCCAGAAGTCGATCACCTTGCCGGCCGCCGCGGCTGCAGCGATCGGCCTCGGCAAGACAACGGCCACACCGGTCGAGATCATGAGTGCCATCCTCAAGGCGCCCGCAGACCTTTTGTGGTTCGGTGGCATCGGCACCTATGTCAGGGCATCGGGCGAGACCAACCAGGACGTCGGTGACCGTGCCAATGACGCGATCCGGATCACCGCGCTGGAGCTGCGTGCCAAGGTCATCGGCGAGGGCGCCAATCTCGGCGTCACGCAGCGGGCGCGCATCGAATTCGGATTGAATGGCGGCCGCTGCAACTCAGATGCGATCGACAATTCGGGCGGCGTGAACTGCTCCGACGTCGAGGTCAACATCAAGATCGCGCTGGCTTCCGCCATGCGCAAGGGATCGTTGACCCGGCCGGCGCGCAACAAATTACTGGCCGAGATGACCGATGAGGTCAGCGCCCTGGTGCTGTCCAACAATTACCAGCAGACGCTGGCGCTGTCCCTTGCCCGTAAGCGCGGCCTTGCCGACATTGCCCATCAGAGCCGCTTCATGGAGGCGCTCGAGGCGCGCGGGCTGCTCGACCGTGCCGTCGAGACGCTGCCGTCGCCGGCGGCCCTTGCCGAGCGCGAGGCGCGCGGCGAGCCGCTGACCCGGGCCGAGCTCGGCGTGTTGCTTGCCTATGCCAAGATCGTGCTGTTTTCCGATATCGTCGCCAGCGAGGTGCCGGACGATCCGCATTTCGACCGCGACCTGATGGGTTACTTTCCCGACCGCATGGCGAAGAAATATGCTGCGGAAATCCACGGCCATCGCCTGCGTCGCGAGATCATCGCCCGTGTCGTCGCCAATGATCTGGTCAATCGCGGCGGCCCGTCCTTCGTCAACAGGCTGCAGGAGGCGACCGGGCGCAATGCCGCCGATGTCGTGCGCACCTTCGCCGTGGTGCGGGATGGCTTTGCACTGCCGGCGCTCTATCGCCAGATCGACGCGCTCGACAACCAGATCGACGGACAGATCCAGCTCGACCTCTATCAGGCGGTCAGCCGGCTGATCTATGTGACCAGCGGCTGGTACCTGAAGAACGATGCCGGCACCGCACCGCTCGGGCAGCGGATCGCCGAGTTGCAGGATGCGCGCAAGGCGCTGGAGCCGAAGCTCGCTTCGCTGCTGCCGGCCTTCTCGCGCGAGCGGATCGAGGAGCGGCGGCACAGCCTGTCGAAGGGCGGCGCGCCCGAGAGCCTCGCCGAGCAACTGGCGTTGACCGATGTGGCGGAACTCATCCCCGACATTGCGCTGACGGCGCGGACGGCAAATGCCGGCATCGTCGCTGCCGCCAAGGCGTTTTTTGCAGTCAGTGATGTCTTCCGCATCCCGCGCGTCGAAGATGCGGCGCGCGCGATCATGCCCTCGGATTATTACGATCAACTGGCGCTTTCCCGCGCCACCGACACGATCGGCGCGGCCAGGCGCGGCATCGCCGTGGCGGCACTCACCAGTCATGCCGAGGCGGCGGATCCGGTGACAGCATGGCTGGAGGCCGGTGGCGAACGGGTCGGACGCATCCGCGAGCGGCTGCAGGCTCTGACCGAGGGCGGCGACATCACCGTGTCGAGGCTGTCGGTGGCGTCCGGCCTGATGAGTGATCTGACGCAGCTGTGAGACGTCTTCCACATCGCGCGGGATTGCCGGGAAGGACTGAGCTATAGAGCAAATGGCGCGCTGCTTTGGGGAGCGCCGGAGCGTGATCCCAAAAAGTGACGATCGGCTTTTGGACAAGATCGTGCTCAACAAGAAGACGGAGCGTCATTCCGATTCGATCGGCATTGAGCAAGCTCCAGCGGAGGGGACATGGCTGAGATGGCAGTGCAGCGGGCATCGGGACGCGGCATCTGGGGATGGATGCTGTTCGACTGGGCGGCACAGCCGTTTTTCACGGTCGTCACCACCTTCATCTTCGGTCCTTATTTCGTCTCGCGCATGGCCAGCAATCCGGAGACCGGGCAAGCGGCCTGGGGCTACGGCATTGCCGCCGCCGGCGTTGTCATTGCCGTTTTGTCGCCGGTGCTCGGGTCGATCGCCGATCAGACCGGACCACGCAAACCGTGGATAGCCTTCTTCGCCGCGGTCAAGATCACCTGCCTCACCCTGCTGTGGTTCGCCGCGCCCGGCTCTAATCTTTTTCTGGTCGTGGCGTTGTTCTCGCTGGCGTCGGTCGCGGCGGAATTCTCGACCGTGTTCAATGATTCGATGATGCCGCGCCTGGTGCCGAAGAGCGACATCGGCAGGATCTCGAACATGGCCTGGGGGCTCGGCTATCTCGGCGGCATGATCGCACTGATCTTTGTCGTTACCGTCATGGCCGGCTCGCCTGAAACCGGCAAGACCGTCGTCGGGCTCGACCCGATCTTCGGCCTCGACCCCAGGCTCGGCGAGGACGCACGCGCCACTGGACCGTTGTCGGCGGCCTGGTATTTCCTGTTCATTCTGCCGATGTTCTTCTTCACGCCTGATGCGATCAAAGGCATTCCAATCGGGCCGGCGGTACGCGAGGGCCTGTCGGAACTGAAGTCGACGCTGGCCGAAGTGCGCAAGCGCAGCGGCATTTTTCGCTTTCTCGTCGCCCGCATGATCTATCAGGACGGCGTCAACGCGCTGCTGGCGCTGGGCGGAACGTTTGCGGCGGCGATGTTCCATTGGTCGATTACCGAGATCGGCCTGTTCGGCATCATCCTCAACGTCGTTGCCATCGTCGGCTGCCTGGTTGCCGCACGCCTGGACACAGCACTGGGTTCCAAGACCATAGTGATGATTTCGCTCGTCATGCTGAGCATTGCCACGATCGGCATCGTCTCGACCGGACCGGGCTACACGCTGTTCGGTGCCTGGGTTATGCCCGGACTGGACGGCGGCGGATTGTTCGGCACGGCGGCGGAAAAGGCCTACATTTTCTACGGCCTGCTGATCGGGCTTGCCTTCGGGCCGGTGCAGGCGTCGTCGCGCTCCTATATGGCGCGCAGCGTCACAGCAGCCGAATCGGGGCGCTATTTCGGCATCTATGCGCTGGCCGGCCGGGCAACGAGTTTTGCCGCACCCTTCATGGTGGCCACGATCACCCTGGCCAGCGGCTCGGCGCGGCTCGGCATGGCGGCGATCGTGCTGTTCCTTGGCGCCGGCATGGCGATCCTGATAGGCACGCCCTATCCGGCGGATCGGCCGGCGGAGTGAGCTGCTCTTCCCCTCTCCCACAAGGGGAAGGGAGGGAGTTCAATGCCGGAAGTGCCGCACTCCGGTGAAGACCATGGCAATGCCGTGAGCGTCGGCGGCGGCGATGACATCGTCGTCGCGCATCGAGCCGCCGGGTTGGATGACGGCGGTGGCGCCGGCTTCGATTGCCGACAAAAGCCCATCCGCGAACGGGAAGAAGGCATCGGAGGCGACGACCGATCCCTTGGTCAAAGGCTCCGTCAGACCGGCGGCCTCGGCCGCGTCGAGCGCCTTGCGCGCGGCGATGCGCGAGGAATCGACCCGGCTCATCTGGCCGGCGCCGATGCCGACTGTGGCGCCGTCCCTGGCATAGACGATGGCGTTGGACTTGACGTGCTTTGCCACGCGAAAGGCGAATTTCAGATCGGCCAATTCGACCGGCGTCGGAGCGCGCCTGGTCACCACTTTCAGGTCGAGGTCATCCACCACCGCATTGTCGCGGCCCTGGACCAGCAAGCCGCCAGCAACCGATTTCAAGCCAAGGCCCGCCGCGCGCGGGTCGGGCAGGCCGCCGGTGACCAGCAGGCGTAGATTCTTCTTGGCGGCAATGATGCGGACCGCTTCTTCGGACGCCTCCGGTGCGATGATCACTTCGGTAAAGGTCCTGACGATCTCTTCGGCGGTTGCGGCATCGAGGATGCGGTTCATGGCGACGATGCCGCCGTAGGCCGAGACCGGATCGCAGGCCAGCGCCCTGGCATAGGCCGCCTGCAGCGAAGCGTCCTCGGCGACGCCGCATGGGTTGGCGTGCTTGATAATGGCAATTGCGGCGGAGCGGGCCGGATCGAACTCACCGACCAGCTCGAAGGCGGCGTCGGTGTCATTGATGTTGTTGTAGGACAGCTGCTTGCCCTGAAGCTGGCGCGCCGTGGCGACGCCCGGCCGCCTGTCACCATTGACATAGAAGCCGGCGCCCTGATGCGGGTTTTCGCCATAGCGCATCACCGATTGCAGCTTGCCGCCGAAGGCGCGCCATGTCGGGTGCTCGATCTCAAGCGCCTCGGCGAACCATCCCGAGATCGCCGCATCGTAGGTGGCGGTGCGAGCGAAAGCCTTGGCGGCCAGCTTTTTGCGGAAATCCAGCGACAGCGAGCCGAAATTCATCTCCAGCGCGTTGAGCACCGAGGCATAGTCATCGGGGTCGGTGACGATGCCGACATAGGCGTGGTTCTTGGCCGAGGCACGGATCATCGCCGGGCCGCCGATGTCGATATTCTCGACGATCGCCGCGTAGTCGGCGCCGGAGCGACGCACCTCCTCGAACGGATAAAGATTGGAGATGACGAGATCGATCGGCTCGATGCCATGGTCGCGCATCGCCGCGGCATGCTCGGGATCGTCACGCACGCCAAGCAGTGCGCCGTGCACCGACGGGTGCAGCGTCTTGACGCGGCCGTCCATGATCTCGGGAAAGCCGGTGAGCTCGGACACGTCGCGCACCGCCATGCCTGCCTCGGCAAGGGCCCTTGCGGTGCCGCCGGTCGAGACCAGCTCGACGCCGGCCGAAGCCAGCGCCCTGGCGAAATCGATCAGGCCGGTCTTGTCGAAGACGGAGAGCAGCGCGCGACGGATGGGAACAAGGTCGGGCGCGGGAATATTCTTGGCGGCGACGGCCATGGGCTGGCGGCCTTTCCAGTTCTGGTTGGAGAGCGTCCGCGGGCCGTAGCATATGAGGCCCGGAAATCAAGCCGCAAGGCTTGATCAGTGTCTGCCGTTGCCACCGGCTTCAGCTTTTTCCGGACGGCCGGCGATGATGGTGCGCGTCAATTGCCAGTGGACCTCGGAAATTTCCGAGGCCTTGAAGGCAAGCACGATCTGGCGGCTGCGGCGTGGGCCGCCGAGTCCGGCGAAATAGATCGATTCCTCGACCTCGGGCGCCACTTCGGTAGAGGTAAACACCCAGGTGTCGGCATGGTCGGCGGCCAGCACCAGACGGTCATGCTCATCCTGGAGCAGGTTTATATCGGGATGGACATGGAAACGCACCGTGACGAAATCACGGCCATTGTTGCGGATAGACGCGCCGCCCGGCCTCAGGAAGCGGTCTCTGCCGGCAAGCACATTGCCTTCGGTCGATAATTTCAGCTCGCGCTCATGCAGGAAGCCGAAGCGCGCCACATAGCCGTCATGGCGGGCGATGAAGCCTTGGCTGCCCTTCTGGTCGGTACGCTTGCAAGGCACATGCTGCGGCCCGCCGATCAAAGGCGTGCCGAGCAGGTCGTTGACGCGCAAGGAGTGATTGAAACGCGCCGACGACGTGTCGTTGATGGTGGCGGTCGAGTGGGCGGCGGTGGCGCGGGCAAGCGGCCGGAACTCGGCGGCGCCATAAGTGTCTATGCCGGCGTTGACGATATAGTGCCGGCGGCCCGACGACAATTCGAAGGCGAGGCATCCGGCGTGAGCGGCATTGGATACGTCGACGGGCGGCGGCGGGCCGCTATCGGCGATCACCGTGGCACCACCCATCGACAGGCGCTCGTAACCCGAATGCGGCGCGTGCAGCAACGGTGCGCCGGCGGTGTCGTCGTGATGCAGGATGCTGGCGATACGGTCGTGAATAGTGGCGCCCATGCCGTTGAAGCGGGCAAGGCTGCCATCCTGATGGCGAAAGAAGCGCAGTGCCGGCAGCATCCGGTCGATGGCGCCGATCAGGGCGGCCGGCGGCGTCTCGGCCTGATTGGCGTAGGTCTGGCGCAACGGCAGAAGGTCGGCGAGGATTTCAAGCACGGTCATCGGATTGCGCGAGATATGGCCGCCGTCAGGCAGGATCTGGCGGTCGAGCTCCTCGGCGAGATTGCGTGTGGCACCGCGCAGCGCCGAGGCCGGCGCCGGCAGCGACAAAGCGGCAAAGGCCAGCGCAATGCGCGCGCGCAGCCTGTCCTTGCCATCCGGCATCTCGCGCACCATGGCGCGTAGGTAGCGGATCTGGACGGCGAGCGATTTCAGGAAGGCGCGGTAGAACGGAAATTCGGCGCCCTGCAACACGATCGAGGAATGCTGCAGCCAGGCAATGACGCGCTTGGCCGTCGTGCCCGGCTCCCAGGCGACGCCGGAAATATAGCTGCCATGGATTGCAATCCAGTCGGAAACCAACGCCCGCGCGTTGGCGGCGGCGAGCTCGGTACCCGCGGCACGCATATGGCGCAGCCAGCGAAAGCCATGCAGCGTTTTTTGCCAGCCGGGATTGGGCACCTCGATCTGGAAGGGCGATTTGCCACCGGTCTCGACCAGATGCCCCGAAAGCGGATAGCGGCCGTAATAGATCTCGAGCGCGATCTGAGGATCGGCGAGGCGCAGGTCCGGCGGGGCAATCAGGACGCGCTCCGGCGTGCGGCCGGAGTAGCGCCAGCGATAGAGTGGCCCGGCGCGCAAGCGCCGGCGCGTCTTGCGCCAGAACTCCCTCGCGACAAGCGTCCACAGACGCGTCGTGTTACCGGCAGCGATTGCCAAAACCCCTCCTGATCGTCCTCACCCAAGCACAAGTTTATATGATTCAAGAACTTGTGCGAAGGCGAATTCCGCGGCAGTGGGGCCGTTCAGCCTGTTTTCCATGCCTCCTCGCCCCAAGAAGCCGGACGGCGCTTCAACATCGGCCCTTAGCCGGCTCTGCGCATGCGGGCGGCAAAGAAGCCGTCCAGCCCGGAGCGGCCCGGCGAGCCTAACTCCAGATCGGCAGGCGTGGTGCGCAACGTGCCTTGCGGCGTCAGGAACGGGTCGATGCCGGCGATCTCACCCGGCCGAAGCGGGTCGTCGACAATCTCCGCATTGCCGGCGAGAAAGTCGCGATAGAGCTCTTCGCCTTCCAGCGGATCGAGCGAACAGTTGGAAAAGACGATGCGACCGCCAGGCTTGACCAGGGTGACGGCGCGGGCAAGCAGCCGGCGTTGCAGGTCGGCCAGTTTTTCGACGTCGGCCGCCGTCTTCGTCCAGGGGACGTCGGGATGCCGCCGCACCGTGCCGGTCGAAGAGCAAGGTGCGTCGAGGAGGACGGCGTCGAAGAGGTCCTTCCGCTCGTATTTGAGCAGATCGGCCTGGACGATCTCGGCGGCCAGACCGAGCCGTTCAAGGTTCTGCGTCAACCGTGCCAGCCGCGTTTTGGACATGTCGAGCGCGGTGACATAGGCGCCGGCGAGGATCAGCTGGGCGGTCTTGCCGCCCGGCGCGGCACAGAGGTCGGCGATTCGCAAACCATTGATGTCGCCGAACAGCCGGGCCGGCAGGCTGGCCGCCGCGTCCTGAACCCACCAGGCGCCTTCCGCGAAACCGGGCAGTTCGGTCACGGAAGCGCTGAGCTTTTCCACCCGCACCGTGCCGGCCGGCAAGACAAAGCCGCCGAGCCGTTCGGCCCACAGCGCCGGGTCCGACTTGACCGAGAAATCGACCGGCGCCTCATGGCGATGGGCGAGCTGTATCTGCCTGGCTTTGTCGAGGCCGTAGACCATTTTCAAACGGTCGGAAAACCATTTTGGCGCCTCGTCGGTGGCGGCAAGTGCGGCCGCGAGCTCGTCCTGCTTGGCCCGCGCCAGCGTGCGCAGCACGCCGTTGACGAGGCCGGAAAAGCGCGCCGTGCGCGGATCGGACTTGGCGTGGGTGACGGCGAGGTCGACAGCGGCGCTGTCGGGAACATCGAGGAACAGGATCTGTGCCGCCGCCACATGCAAGACGTGCGAAAGCGCCGTGGCGTTGGGCGGCAGCGGCTTTTCCAGGCGACGGGCCAAAAGGCCTGATATGGTCATGCGGTAGCGCAGGGCGGTGACCAGAATGGCGCGCACCAGGGCGCGGTCGCGCAGGTCCAGCGCCTTGTATTGCGGATGGCCGTTTTCGTGGTCGGTCAGCCCGTCGAGCGGCGTCCTTGCGTCTATGACGGCAGCAAGCAGGCGGGCGGCCGCCTTACGCGCGGCGAGGCCGGCAACAGCCTCGCCGCCCGAATTGTGTTCACGATCGCCTGAAATTCCGTGCCGGCGCTTCGCTGAACTCACGACCACGGACCTTTGGGTCCGGTCGGATTGCGTCCCCAGGGATTGGGCCTCGGCTTGGCCGGCTCAGCCGGCCTCTCGGGCCGCGCGGCCCTGTCCCACGGACCCGACGGCTGCTGCCCCGTCCCTTCCGGCGCCGGCCTTGGCGTCGCGGCCGCTTCGGGTGCGCCGGCCATCTCGCTCGCCATCCTCTGCAATGCGGCAATGCGGTTTTCTGTGCTCGGGTGAGTGGAAAACAAACTGTCCATGCGCTCGCCGGAAAGAGGATTGATGATGAAGAGATGGGCGGTTGCCGGATTGCGCTCGGCATCGGGGTTGCGGATGCGTTCGGCGCCCCGCGCGATCTTGTCAAGTGCCGAGGCGAGCCACAGCGGGTGTCCGCAAATTTCGGCACCGCGCCGGTCTGCCTCGTATTCGCGGGTGCGGCTCACCGCCATCTGCACGATCATGGCGGCCAGGGGCGCGACGATCATCGCCACCAGCACGCCGACGATGCCAAAGGAATTGTTGTTGTCGCGGTTGCCGCCGAAAAAGAAGGCGAAATTGCCGAGCATCGAAATTGCGCCGGCAAAGGTGGCGACGATCGTCATGGTCAGCGTATCGCGGTGCTGCACATGGGCGAGCTCGTGCGCCATCACCGCCGCGACTTCTTCATGCGAGAGCCGCTCGAGCAGGCCGGTGCTGGCGGCGACAGCGGCATTTTGCGGATTGCGGCCGGTGGCGAAGGCATTGGGCTGCGGATTGTCAATGAGATAGGTTCTCGGCATCGGCAGGCCGGCACGTTGCGCCAGACCCTTCACGATGGCGTAATATTCAGGCGCGTTGCTTTCGTCGACCTCGATCGCACGATGCATCGACAGCACCATCTTGTCGGCGTTCCAATAGCTGAACAAATTGGTGCCTGCGGCGATCAGCAAGGCAATCATCATGCCGCCGGACCCGCCGACCAGATAGCCGACACCCATGAACAGGGCCGTCATTGCGGCCAAAAGCATGGCGGTGCGAAGGGTGTTCATCATCTGCTCCGTTCTGGCCCAACAAAGGGGTCGATCCTTGTGGGCCCATCGCTATATGATGGGAAACAGCGGTTCCCGTTTCAATCGGGGGCCTGTTTCAATCTAGCGGAAGATCACATGATCGACGAAACCAGCACAACGAATGCTAACGGCGAGCCGCAAAAGGCGCTGAGGCCAGCAGCCCGGCGTGCCTTGGCCGAGGCCGAGGCCCGGCGGGAGAAATATCGCGAGAAGGAAGCCGCACATCCGAGAGAGATCGGCGGGCGCGGCGGCAAGGAGCCCGGCCGCTACGGCGACTGGGAGGTAAAGGGCCTGACCAGCGACTTTTAGCCCAGGCAGGGGCGCCAAACTACGCAGGCTGCGCCGTCCGCTCCGCTTCGATGGCAATCCAGCCGCTGGCATCGACAGCGATGCCGATCGCGTCATAGCCGGCGATAGCGGCATGCGGCGTCTCCAACGGATGCCGGTGCGTGGCGCTGATCACCATGATTGCAGCGCCCGCGGCTTCGGCAGCCGCTATGCCTGCCGGCGCGTCCTCGAAGACGAGGCAGTCGCGCACATCGACGCCAAGCCGTTCGGCCGCCAGCCGGAAGCAGTCGGGTGCCGGCTTGCCGCGGGAGACGTCCTCCGCCGCAACGATCACGGCGGGAGCCGGAATGCCGGCGGCCTGCAGCCGCAGCAGGGCGAGTTCGCGCGGTGCCGAGGTGGCGATCGCCCAGCTTCCGGGCGGCAGCAACGCCAGGAACGCCGCGGCGCCAGCAATCGGGCGAATGCCCTCGACATCGGCCGCCTCGGCCTGCAAAAGCGAATCGGCTTCGCGTGCAGGATCGACGCCCGGGAGCGCCAGCCGGCCGATGGTCTCGATCGCCCGCACGCCGTGGATGGTCGGCAGGAATGCGGCGACGTCAAGACCTTGCCGATGCGCCCAAGCTGCCCAGACCCTTTCCGCCGCGGCAATCGAATTGAGAATCGTGCCGTCCATATCGAACAGGAAGGCGGCGAATTTTCTGCCTGCGAACATCGGTTTGCCCGGGGTCATCTTGGAGGGATTATTTCGAAAGACGCGTGTCGATCGACCGTAACGTTGCCGCGTCCGTATGGGAAGCCGCGAGGCGTCGTTTTCGACGTTCGCAAGGAACCGCCGCGCACTCTCCTGCGTTGACCAGCACTATCTTCCATGACGATCGTAGGGGGACGGCGATGCTGATTAGACTCGGCTATGAAATTGCCATTGAATGCGCTGCAGCCACGCCGATTGTTTCGCTGCTCGAGATCCACAGGGATCGCCAGGCCGACATCAAGCGGCAGACGCGCGTGCTGACCTCGCCGTCGGTTCCAACCAGGGTCTACCACGATCTTTTCGGCAATAGCTGCCGCCGCTTCACGGCGCCAGCCGGAAGCTTTCGCATCCTCTATGACGCGGTGGTCGAGGACAGCGGCGAGCCGGACGAGGTCAACACGCTGGCGAGGGAAGTCCCGGTCGCCGAATTGCCGGATGATGTGCTCGGCTATCTGCTCGGCAGCCGTTACTGCGAGACCGACCATCTCGGCGACCTGGCCTGGCAACTTTTCGGCCAGCTTTCGCCGGGCTGGGCACGGGTGCAGGCGATCGTCGACTATGTCCATAACCGGCTGTCTTTCGGCTACGGCTATGCGCGCTCGACCCGCACGGCGGCGCAAGCGCATGAGGAGCGCGTCGGCGTCTGCCGCGACTTTGCCCATCTGGCGATCACGCTCTGCCGCTGCATGAATATCCCCGCCCGCTACGTCAACGGCTATCTCGGCGATATCGGCGTGCCCGCCGATCCGGCGCCGATGGATTTCTCGGCGTGGGTGGAAGTGTTCCTCGACGGCAGATGGTACACGTTCGATCCTCGCCACAATGTGCCGAGGATCGGCCGCGTCGTCATAGCGCGCGGCCGCGACGCCACCGACGTGCCGCTGCTGCACAGTTTCGGCCCGCATCGGCTCAGCCTGTTCAAGGTCTGGACGCACGAGCAGGAAGGCAATCTGTTCAAGCCGCCTTATCGTGGCGTCGACAAGACCGTCAGCGCACGGATGCTGGCCTGATCTTCGGACACATTCGCAGTCCGGATTTCCACCTGCCGCCACCGCGGTAGCACTGATCCTGTTCGATACATCTCGTCTGTACCGGATTGGGACGCTGTCCAGCCGTCTCGAATTGCGAGCCCGAATCTTGGTAAGCGCTTTGTGAACAAAGCCGCGCCGACGCGGCTTTCGTTTACCACCTGTTTACCTTGTCACCGCTCGAAACCGTTTGGAAACAATGGCCTGAGCGGTAGCCGCCTACCTTCCCTCGCCTGGCGGCGCTATCCGGCCGGATTCCTGCAATGCGCGTTCGGACAGCTGCAGGCTGTAGCGAATGGAGGCGGTAGGAATGCGGCGTTTCGGGAGGCTTGTTCAGGCGATCGGCGACTTTGCCGGGGATCGCAGCGGAAATTTCGCGGTGCTGTTTGGGATAATCGGCTCAGTGCTGGCACTGAGTGTCGGCTTTGCCGTCAACATGTCCCAACTCTACAATGTAAAGTCGAGCCTGCAGGGCGTCGTCGATGCAGCGGTCACCTCGACCGCCCGCGACCTGACAACCGGCGTTATCAGCGAGGCCGACGCCAGCAAATCGGTGCAGGCCTTTCTCGATGCCAACAGCACGGCGGGTATCCTGCAGGACGACCAGATCGTCCTCGACAAATTGACCGTCGACCGGACCGCCAACACGGTCCAGGCGGACGTCCATGTCAATGTCAGCTACTACTTCCCGCTTTTCGGCACGAGTGGCATGCAACGCGTCCCCGCATCGACGACGGCGCTCTATTCGGACAAGCAGGTCGAAGTCGCGATGATGCTCGATGTGACCGGGTCGATGGCCGGCCAGAAAATCATCGATCTGCGGACGGCTGCAGCGAATGCTGTCGACAGCTTCCTGGGCGGCCAGGATCCCTCCAAGCCGCGTGTGCGGGTTGCCATCGTGCCTTATGCCAATTCGGTGAACGCCGGTACACTTGCCGCCAGCAGCGTCTATGTGGAAACCACCGCCAGTCAACGCAAACAGGCGCCGGCCAATGACGCCGTGCAGTATGTCTCGGGCTTTATCCGTCCCGATAATTGCGCTACCGAGCGCAAGGGGATCTATCAATATTCGGACGCCGGCCCCGACGCCAGCATGGTCAACCGCGACTACCTGCTGTCGTCCTTCGCGTGGCAAACCGGCACCGCCGCCTGCCCGGCCGCCACGCTGATGCCGCTGACGGCGGATGCGACGGCGCTCAAGACGGTCATCAAGAATTTCGTCGCCTCCGGCGGGACCGCCGGCCATATCGGCGTGCAGTGGACCTGGTACATGCTGTCGGAGAACTGGGGGGGCATCATGAGGACTTCGCAGCGGCCGGCCAAGATGGATCCAAAAAAGGTTGCCAAGATCGCGATCCTGATGACAGACGGCGAATTCAATCTGTCCTACTTCGATGCGAGCACGGTGAGCGACGTTTACAATGACGCCGGCAAGGAGCCGACCCGCACGGCAGCCAAGAAACTTTGCGCAGCCATGCGCGACAAGGGCATCGAGGTCTTCACCATTGGGTTTGACCTAAACGAAACGAATGCCAAGGCGACGCTCCAGGATTGCGCGAGCCCGGACACCGCCAAGATCAAGCACTTTTATCAGGCGGCCAATGGAACGGAACTCAACCAGGCTTTCCAGGATATAGCGCGCAACGTCGAGATGTTGACCGTAACCAAATAGAGGACAAACAGCCCAAAAAGGAAAAGGCCGCCGCTTCTCGCGAAGCCGGCGGCCTTCCGTGTTTCCGTCCATGGCGCGGCTCCTGGCGGCGACGCTGGTCGCCAGCCGCGCATCTCGCGCCTTAACGGGAAGACTGCTTCCCGAAAGTGCGATCCGCTGAGGCCACGTTCTGGAAAACGAAATCACTCGACATCGGATCACCTCCTTTCGATTTGTTGAACACTCCTTCATGATGGGGTGTCATCCGGAAAATGGCAAGGCGCGGCACTCGAAAATCCTGAACAAGCGTGCTTGTGCACCCGGGCGGCTTGCGGCCGGCCGATCGGGCAGGCAAGATCGAGCCGCTATTGTTCCGGGCCACTATTTTGCCGGGTAAGGGAGGACGGGGATGGAGGCAGCCGAGAGAGCGGCCCGGATTGTTCGGACGGTCATCGAAACGCTGAAGCCGGGTTTCGCGGTGAGGCTGTGGACAGGCGAGCGGATCGGCCCGGCTACCGGCCCGGTGCTGACTATCAACGACCAGGACATCGTCTGGCAGATCGTACGCCGCCCTTCTTTATCGACGCTGATCGAGATGTGGATTGCCAAGGCGGTCGACGTCGAAGACGGATCGCTGTTCGATTTCTACGCCTTGCCCACGCACGGCAAGCTCAGGACAAAGCTCAAGACATTGCCGAAGCTGGCGATCCTGCGCGACCTGCCGGCGGTGCTGTTTTCGCGAAAACAGATGACCGCGCGAACCGATCTTTCCGGCCGCAATCCTTACGTCAGCGGTTCGAGCAAGGAGGCGATCCAGCATCACTACGACATTTCCAACGCATTCTACCGGCTCTTCCTCGACGAGCGCATGGTCTATAGCTGCGGCTACTTCAAGGATTTCGCCAACGATATCGATCAGGCCCAGAGAGACAAGCTCGACCATATCTGTCGGAAGCTTCGGCTGAAGCCCGGCGACAGATTGCTCGACATCGGCTGCGGCTGGGGAGCGATGCTCATCCACGCGGTGAAGAATTATGGCGTCGTCGGCCACGGCGTTTCTCTGTCGGAGGCACAGACCGAGCTCGCCCGCGAACGCATCCGCGCCGAGGGGCTGGAGGACCGCATCACCATCGAGATCAAGTCCTATGCCGAGCTGTCCGGCTCCTTCGACAAGATCTCGTCGATCGGCATGTTCGAGCATCTGGGGCTTGCCAACCATGCGGCCTATTTCTCGAGGATCCATCGCCTGCTCAAACCGGGCGGCATCTATCTGCACCACGCCATCACCCGGCGCGACAAGGGCAACATGAAGAAGACGCTGCGCAAGGGGCCGGAATTCAAGGCGCTGATCAAATACATTTTTCCGGGCGGCGAGCTCGATACGATCGGCATGACGCTCGGCAATCTCGAGGCGCACGGCTTCCTCGTCTACGACGTCGAAAACTTGCGCGAGCACTATGCGCGCACCTGCAGGCTGTGGGCCGAGCGCCTCCACGCACGCTTCGACGAAGCCATCGCCGAGGTCGGCGAAGCCAAGGCGCGGCTCTGGCTGCTTTATCTCACCGGCTGCTCGATTACCTTCGAACGTGCATCGGCGCAGGTTTTCCAGACCGTCGCCACCAGGCGCGCGCGTGGGCCGAGCGGCCTGCCGCCGACACGCGCGGATTTGTACCGGTAATTACACGAACCGCATCGGCGCGCCGATTTCAACACGGGCTGGCCGGTCGACGGTGCAGTAGACGCCCATATTATGCGCGTTGTGGCGGACCAGGCTGCGCAGGATTGCCGGATCGTGGTCGAAGCCGTCCTGGGCGATTATGGTGAAGCCGCAGCGGCGGCATGGTTCGGAGATGGTCAGCAGCAGGTCGCCGATTGCCAGCTTGCGGCCGATCCATTCCGTCTCGGGGAACGATCCCTCGACCTCCGGCATATCGACGACGATGTTGGGGCGGAAGCGGCGCGCGTCGGCGGTGCCCTTTGGGTGCAGCGCTTTCAAACGCGCCAGTGAGGCGGCGGTCAGCAGATGAATAGGGGCTTTGACGTAGCGTTCCGTCAGCAGGGGGCCGGCGTAATCCGGAGCCGCATTTTCCCGGCGGAACGGCCGGATGGAAGCCGCAAAGCCGAGATAGGCGGAAATGGCGCGATCACTTTGCGCGCCAGGTGCCGAAAGCCAGCGTCCGTCGGGGACGGTGACCTCCAGTCTGCCGGCCTGCGACAGCCGGGTGCGGATGCGGGGCACCTTGTGCCATTTCGCTTCGCGGTCGGGCCGTGCGATTTCGTCGGTCGAGGTATCGACAAGGCCAAACAGGCGGTCGCCTTCGACGGTGTACCAGTCGACGGAGATCGTCTCCTGAAACTCGCCGGCGAGCGAGCTCGCGGGATAGCGCCAAAGCTCGGTGACGGCGCCTAATGTGGGTTGCATCAGCCCTTCTTGTTTTGCCGGTTGGCGATCAGGTCGTCAACGACCGCCGGATCGGCCAGCGTCGAGGTATCGCCGAGCGTGGCAAAATCGTCCTCGGCGATCTTGCGCAGGATGCGCCGCATGATCTTGCCGGAACGGGTCTTCGGCAGGCCGGGCGCGAACTGGATCTTGTCAGGCGAAGCGATGGCGCCGATCTCTTTGCGGACATGGGCGACGAGCTCCTGGCGCAGTTCCTCGCTTGGCGTCTCGCCGGCCATCAGCGTGACATAGCAGTAAATGCCCTGGCCCTTGATATCGTGCGGGTAGCCGACGACGGCGGCCTCCGAGACCTTCTCATGGGAAACCAGCGCCGATTCGACCTCGGCGGTGCCCATGCGGTGGCCGGAGACGTTGATGACGTCGTCGACGCGGCCGGTGATCCAGTAGTAGCCGTCAGCATCGCGGCGGCAGCCGTCGCCGGTGAAGTACCTGCCCCTGTAGGTCGAGAAATAGGTCTGCACGAAGCGGTCGTGATCGCCATAGACGGTGCGCATCTGGCCCGGCCATGAGTCGGCAATACAAAGATTGCCGCTGGCTTCGCCTTCCAGCACCTTGCCGTCGGCATCGACCAGCTGCGGCTTGACGCCAAAGAAGGGCCGCGTCGCCGAACCCGCCTTGAGATGGGTGGCGCCCGGAACCGGCGTGATCATGATGCCGCCGGTCTCGGTCTGCCACCAGGTGTCGACGATCGGCACCTTGCCGTTGCCGACGACGTTGAAATACCACTCCCAGGCTTCCGGATTGATCGGTTCGCCGACGGTGCCGAGCACGCGCAGCGACTTGCGCGACGTTTTGGTGACATGGGCATCGCCGGCGCCCATCAGCGCGCGCAGCGCCGTCGGTGCGGTGTAAAAGATATTGACCTTGTGCTTGTCGATCACGTCCCAGAAACGCGACTGCGACGGGTAGTTCGGCACGCCTTCGAACATCAGCGTGGTGGCGCCGTTGGCGAGCGGCCCGTAGACGATGTAGCTGTGGCCGGTCACCCAGCCGACATCGGCGGTGCACCAGTAGATATCGCCGTCATGATAGTCGAAGACATATTGGTGGGTCATCGAGACATAGACGAGATAGCCGGCCGTGGTGTGCAGCACGCCCTTCGGCTTGCCGGTCGAGCCGGATGTGTAGAGGATGAAGAGCGGGTCCTCGGCGTTCATCTTCTCGGGCTTGCATTCGGCCTTAACCGTGGCGACCTCGTCATGGTACCAGACGTCGCGCCCGGCGGCCCAGCCGGTCTTGCCGCCGGTGCGGCGTACTACCAAGACCTTTTCGACTTTCGTTCCGGCCTTGGCGGCGATCTCGATCGCCTTGTCGGTGTTGTCCTTCAACGGGATCGACTTGCCGCCGCGCAGGCCTTCGTCGGCGGTGATGACGAAGGTCGACTTGCAGTCGTCGATGCGTCCGGCCAGCGCGTCCGGCGAAAAGCCGCCGAAGACGACCGAATGGATGGCGCCAATGCGCGTGCAGGCGAGCATCGCATAAGCGGCCTCCGGGATCATCGGCATGTAGATGGTGACGCGGTCGCCCTTCTTGACGCCGTGCTTCTTCATCACATTGGCGAGGCGGCAGACATGCGCGTAAAGCTCGTTATAGGTGATCTTCCTGTCGTCGTAGGGATTGTCACCTTCCCAGATGATGGCGGTCTGTTCGCCGCGCTTGTTCAGATGCCGGTCGATGCAGTTCCAGGAAACGTTGGTCTGGCCATCCTCGAACCATTTGATCGAAACCTTGCCGTCGAAGGACGTGTTCTTGACCTTGCTGTAGGGCTTGAACCAGTCGATGCGCTTGCCGTGCTTGCCCCAGAACTTGTCCGGGTTCTTGACGCTGTCGGCGTACCATTTCAGGTAGGTGTCACTGTCAATCAGCGCGTTCTTCTTCCACGCCGGCTGGACGCGATGGACATGAACATCGGACATTTCTTCGCCTTCCTCCCCAAAACCAAACCGCCGGCTTGACCGCCGGCAGGATCGCAGCGATGCGGCCGCGAATTCGCGCGCATTATTAACAGTTCGGCCGCGACGGCAACATTAGACGTTGGATTCGCGCGGCGGGATGCCGCAGGTGCCTTACCCAGGCGGTGTCAGCACTCTCGTGAGGCGGCTGCTAAGCGCATGTTTTTGCGGGAGGAATCTGGTTCGATCATAGAAATATCAATAGACGATTAAGCAAATGGGGTGCACAATTTCAGGCTGGGAGGAAGGAGAATCAACCAGGGGACCGCAATGCGCGACCATTCCGAAATGGACCTGATGCTCAAGGGCTATGGCTTGACCACGGCCAAGATTCTTTATCACTTTCCCGATCATCCGCATCTGCTGCAGAGCTTCATCTGGCAGGATTACGACATCGCCCCGAAATTTCCGGTGCTGATCCGCTTCATCGAGTTCTGGCAGGCCAAGCTCGAAGGCCCGCTGCATTCGGTCAGCTACACGCACCAGAAGCTGATCGCGCCGAACGAATGGCGCAAGGTCGACGGCGAGTTCGTGCTGCATTAGCCGGGCGGGCGGCAGGCTGGGAGCCGCCGCCCCAGCTTTTGGAGCGTCAGACTGCGGGCGGGTTCAGCCGGGCAAATCCCTCCTGCCGGCGGTAGGGAAAATACGGGTAGGGTGCGGTGACCTCACTTGCCGTGTCGAGCTTCTTCATCTGCTCGGCTGTCAACGACCAGCCGACGGCGCCGAGATTCTGGCGCAACTGCTCCTCGTTGCGCGCGCCGATGATGACGGAGGCGACGGTCGGCCGCTGCAGCAGCCAATTGATTGCGATCTGCGGTATGGTCTTGCCGGTTTCCTCGGCGACAACATCAAGCGCGTCGATCACCCGATAGAGATGCTCATCCTCGACGGGCGGTCCGAAGCTTGCGGTATCGTGCAGTCGGCTTTTCTCAGGCAGCTTCTGGCCACGGCGGATCTTGCCGGTCAGGCGGCCCCAGCCGAGCGGGCTCCACACCAGCGCACCGACACCCTGGTCGAGGCCGAGCGGCATCAACTCCCATTCATAATCGCGCCCGACCAGCGAGTAATAGACCTGATGGGCGACGTATCGGGGATAGCCGTATCTGTCCGCCAGGCCGAGCGACTTCATCACTTGCCAGCCGGAAAAATTGGAGACGCCGACATAACGCAGCTTGCCGGCGCGCACGAGACTGTCCAGCGTCGACAGCACCTCCTCGATCGGTGTTGCGGCGTCGAAAGCGTGCAGTTGCAGCAGGTCGATGTAGTCGGTGCCAAGACGCCTCAGCGCGTCTTCGACTGCCTTGATCAGGCGTGAACGCGACGAGCCGGCATCGTTGGGACCGTCGCCCATCGGCAGCGAGGTCTTGGTCGAGATCAGCACGGCGTCGCGGCGGCCCTCGATGGCAGCGCCGAGCACTTGTTCGGAAGCGCCATTCGAATAGACATCGGCAGTGTCGAACAGGTTTACGCCGGCCTCAAGGCAAATGTCGACCAGCCGCCGTTTTTCCGTCGCATCGCTGTTGCCCCAGGCGCCGAACAGCGGGCCTGAACCGCCGAAGGTTCCAGCCCCGAACGAGAGCGCCGGGACCTTCAGGCCCGATGCGCCAAGATTTCGATAATCCATGGGTTTTGCTCCTTGTGGAAGGATGGCTGTTTCGAAGATTGGTTGAGGTTTGGATTGGTTGAGGTTTGCCGTTCTAAGACCGCGCGATTTCCGGTGTGGCGAGGACGGGGTCTCGGTCGAGGCGCAGCGCAAACGCCGCCACGGCAAGCGCTGAAAGCGGCAACAGGGCCGCGACCCAGGTGACGGCACCGAGGCCGGGACCATGGGCGATGACCAAGCCGCCGAGCCAGGCGCCGGCCGCATTGCCGAGGTTGAAGGCGGCGATGTTGAAGGATGAGGCGAGGCTCTGGCCGGCGCCTTGTGCCTTTTCCAGTACCCACATCTGCAGCGGCGCGACGGTGGCGAAGGCGGCAGCGCCGAGCAGACCGACATAGATGACGGCCATGACCTGGCTGTGCAGGGCGAAGGTCATGGTGCCGAGCACCAGCGCCAGCACGACGAGACTACCGAGAACGGAAGGTACCAGCCAGCGGTCGGCGAACTTGCCGCCGGCGAGGTTGCCGGCGATGAGGCCGCCGCCGAAGACCAGCAGGATAGGCGACACCGCTGCTTCCTCAAAACCGGTGATCTCGGTCAGCAACGGGGCGATGTAGGTGAAGACGGCGAAGACGCCGGCATAGCCAAGTACGGTGGTGGCAAAGCCAAGCAGGACGGGCGTGCGGCCGAGCACGGTGAGATCGGCGCGCAAATTGCTCTTCTCGGGCTCTGTTCGGCTGCGCGGCACCAGCAGGAGAATGATGGCGAAGGCGGCGATGCCGACCAGGGTCACCGCCCAGAAGGTCGCACGCCAGCCGAAGGCCTGGCCGAGCCATGTGCCGAAGGGCACGCCGAGGATGTTGGCGATGGTCAGGCCGGTGAACATCAGGGCGATCGCCGAAGCTTTCTTGTTGGGCGCCACCAGCCCGGTCGCCACGACCGAGCCGACGCCGAAGAAGGTGCCGTGGGCGAAGGCGGTGAGCACGCGCGCAGCCATCAGCGTCCAGTAGTCTGGGGCAAGCGCGCAAGCGAGGTTGCCCAGCGTGAAGATCGCCATCAGCGCCAGAAGCACGGTTTTGCGTGGCCAACGGCCGGTTGCGATCGTCAGCAGCGGCGCGCCGATGACAACGCCGAGCGCATAGCCGGAAATCAGCTGGCCGGCAGCCGAGATCGAGACGCCGAGATCGGTGCTGACGTCGAGCAGCAGGCCCATGATGACGAATTCGGTGACGCCGATGCCGAAGGCACCGGCGGCAAGAGCGTAAAGAGCAAGGGGCATGGCGGTTCCCACTTCGATGACGACCAGTTTTGACGACGGCGCCGTGTCCTCCCACGCGCCGATGCCGAAGATCGTGCCGCGGTGTGCTGTGAACCAGCCTTGCATCGGGCACATCGTCTGTGAAATAGATTCACCAATGGCCAGGCCCGACATCAATCGCTCCGGCGAGATCGAAGTGTTCGTCCGTGTCGTCGAGGCGGGCAGTTTTTCAGCCGCTGCCCGTGCGTTGCGGATGACGCCGTCGGCGGTGAGCAAGCTGATCGCGCGGCTGGAGGCGCGGCTTGGCGCGCGGCTGGTCAGCCGTTCGACGCGCAAGCTGCAACTGACGCCAGAGGGCGCGGCGTTCTTCGACAGCGGCGTGCGCATCCTGGCCGACATGGCAGCGGCCGAGCGCGAGGCAGCGGCGGGTGCCGCGCCGCGTGGCCGGCTGCGGATCAACAGCTACGTGCCTTTCGGGCAACATCGGCTGATCCCGCTTTTGCCGCGTTTCCTAGAGCGCTACCCCGAAATCTCGGTCGATCTGGTGTTGACCGACGATGTCATCGACCTGATGGAGGAGCGCGCTGACGTCGCCATCCGCGCCGGGCCGCTCGGCGAATCACGGCTGGTGGCGCGCAAGCTCGGGCAGAGCCGGGTGGTCGTCGTTGCAGCGCCATCGTATCTCGAGGCGCGTGGTACGCCCAAGACGCCCGCCGATCTCGATCGTCACAACCGCATGGGCTTCCGTTTCATACGTCACCTCGAGGGCTGGCCTTTTATCGACGCGGCCGGCAAGCCGACTACCCTGTCGATCATCGGAAATACGCTGGTCAGCGACGGCGAAGCGATGCGGCTGATGGCGCTCTCTGGGGCGGGCATCGCCCGGCTGGCACGCTGGCATGTGGAGGCCGACATTGCGGCCGGCCGGCTGCTGCCGCTGCTGGAAGAGTTCAACCCCGGCGACGAGGAACTCACCCACGCCGTCTATGTCGGCCAAGGCAAGCATCTGCCGGCGCGGGTGCGGGCGTTTTTGGACTTTTTGGTCGAGACCGTCCGGCTGACCTGAGCCGAAAAAAATCGGGAGCCTGCCGGCTCCCGAAGCATCGAATCGAAGGTGAGATTGGGTTACGTTTTCGGCACAAAGGGCGCCGGCCGCCGGCCGGCTGCCTGACGTTCCAGCATCCAGCCGGGGTATTCGGCGGGCAGGGCACTGACTTCGTCGAGGCGAACAAGGTCATCGGCATCGAGCTGCAACTCGGTGGCTGCAAGGTTCTGTTCCAGCTGCTCCATGCGGCTGGCGCCGATGATTACGCTCATCACGAATGGCTTGGCCAGGACATAGCCAAGCGCCACTGTGGCGACGCTGACGCCGTGCTTGGTGGCGATCTCGCGCATGACGGCGACCGCTGCCCAGGCACGGTCCTCATTGACAGGCGGGAAATTGAAGCTGGCGCGGCGGCCCTCGCCATTGCCGGGAGCACCCGGCCCGTATTTGCCGGAGAGCAAGCCGCCTGCCATCGGCGACCAGACCATCAGCCCGAGCTTCTCCTCGTTGAGCAGCGGCACGATCTCGCGCTCGAGATCGCGGCCGGCGATCGAATAATACGACTGCACGGTCTCGAAGCGGGCAAAGCCTCTGCGCTCGGCAGTACCCAGCGCCTTGGCGATGCGCCAGGCCTGCCAGTTCGAGACGCCGACATAGCGGACCTTGCCGGCGGCAACCAGGTCGTCGAGCGCCCGCAGCGTTTCGTCGATCGGCGTCACCGTGTCAGTGCCGTGCAGCTGGTAGAGATCGATGTGATCGAGCTGTAGCCGCTCGAGGCTGCTCTCGACCGAATCCATGATGTGGCCGCGCGAGGAACCGCGCTGGTTCGGGCCCGCGCCCATGGTGCCATGAACCTTGGTGGCGATGATCACGTCCTGCCGGTTGACGCCAAGGTTCCTGAGCGACTGGCCGAGAAGCCGTTCCGAGGCGCCGAAGGAATAGACATCCGCCGTGTCGAAGAAATTGACGCCGGCGGCGAGCGAGCGGGCGACGATCTCGTCGACGCCCTTCTGGTCGAGGCTGGCGATAAGGCCCCATTGGGCATTCTCGCCGGCCGCGCCGAACGTCATCGTGCCGAGGCAAAGTTCGGAGACGAACATCCCCGTATTTCCAAGTTGATTGTAACGCATGGTGGCTCCAGACGGGTTGAGAATAACTCGACCCATATAGGAACGAAACGTTCCGTTTCTATACGCTGGCTTAGTCAATGTCAGCCTGTGGCCTAAGGCCGGCTGCGCCTCATCTGGCGCCGAAAATCGCCGATCCAACCCTGACACTGGTCGCGCCGAAGGCGATCGCGGTTTCGTAGTCGCTGGACATACCCATGGAGAGCTTGTCGACGCCGGCCTCAAGCTCAAGCTTTTCCAGCAGCGCGAAATGCGGACCGGGGTTCTCGTCGGCCGGCGGAATGCACATCAGCCCCTCGACGGCGAGGCCATGGACATCGCGGCAGCGGGCGACGAAGGCGACCGCCTCGCGCGGCTCGATGCCGGCCTTTTGCGGCTCCGAGCCCGTGTTGACCTGGACATACAGCCTTGGTGACCGGCCTTGCCTGGCGATCTCCTTGGCCAGCTCTGCGGCAATCTTTTCACGGTCGACGGTTTCGATGACGTCGAACAGCGCCACCGCTTCCTTGGCCTTGTTCGATTGCAGCGGACCGATCAGATGCAGCTCGATGTCGGGAAATGCCTCCTTCAGCACCGGCCATTTGGCTTGTGCTTCCTGGACGCGGTTTTCGCCGAAGACGCGCTGGCCGGCCTCGATGACGGGGCGGATATCGGCGGCATCGAAGGTTTTCGAGACCGCGACCAGCGTCACCGCTCCGGCCTCGCGTCCTGCCTCGCGCTCGGCGGCAGCGATCCTTGCCTTGACCGTGAAAAGCTGTTCGACGGCGCTCGCCATGCCTATATCCTGCCTGTGTTTGGCTTTTCGCCGGATCGCCGCAGTTGACGGGTCCGGCAATCCATGGTGAACACCGCGACGACATTTCCTGAGCCGCCCGGGCATTGTCCGGCGGCTCGTGCATGCTTTTAAGTGAAAAACACCCGATGGCAACCGAACGATACAATCCGCGCGCGTCAGAGCCCAAATGGCAGAAGGCCTGGGACGCCAAGAAGCTGTTCGAAGCCGACAATGACGACCCGCGCCCGAAATACTACGTGCTGGAGATGTTCCCCTATCCGTCGGGGCGCATCCATATCGGCCATACCCGCAACTATACGATGGGCGACGTGGTGGCACGCTACAAGCGGGCCAAGGGTTTCAACGTGCTGCACCCGATGGGCTGGGATGCCTTTGGCATGCCGGCCGAAAACGCGGCGATGCAGAACAAGGTCCATCCCAAGGACTGGACCTATCAGAACATCGCCGCCATGCGCGAGCAGCTCAAGGTCATGGGCCTGTCGCTCGATTGGGCGCGCGAGTTCGCCACCTGCGATGTCGATTACTATCACCGTCAGCAGATGCTGTTCCTCGATTTCGTTGAGAAGGGGCTGGTGACGCGCAAATCCTCCAAGGTCAACTGGGATCCGGAGGACATGACTGTGCTTGCCAACGAGCAGGTCATCGACGGGCGCGGCTGGCGCTCGGGCGCTCTGGTTGAACAGCGCGAGCTGACGCAGTGGTTCTTCAAGATCACCGATTATGCGCAGGACCTGCTGGATTCGCTCGACCAGCTCGACGACTGGCCGGAAAAAGTGAAGCTGATGCAGGCGAACTGGATCGGCCGTTCAGAAGGGCTGCTGGTCCGCTGGCCGCTGGCCAAGCCAGTCGCCGGCGAGCATGAGCTCGAAGTCTACACGACCAGGCCCGACACCATCTTCGGCGCCTCCTTCATGGCGATTGCGGCCGATCATCCGCTGGCCAAAAAGGCCGCCGAAGACAATCCGGCGCTGGCAAAGTTCATCGACGAGGTTCGGCATATGGGCACTTCGGCGGCGGCCTTGGAGACGGCCGAGAAGAAGGGTTTCGATACCGGCATTCGCGTCGTCCATCCGTTCGACGAGAGGTGGACGCTGCCCGTCTATGTCGCCAATTTCGTGCTGATGGACTATGGCACCGGCGCCATCTTCGGCTGCCCGGCACATGACCAGCGCGACCTCGACTTCGCCAACAGATACGGCCTTCCGGTCATTCCGGTGGTGATGCCGGAAGGCGAGAATCAAGGAAGCTTCCAGGTCATCGACGAGGCCTACGTCGATGATGGCGCGATGATCAATTCGCGCTTCCTCGACGGCATGAAGCCGGATCAGGCATTCGACGAGGTGGCGAAGCTGCTCGAACAAAAGACCATCGGCAACCGGCCGATGGCCGAGCGCAAGGTGAACTTCCGCCTGCGCGACTGGGGCATTTCGCGCCAGCGCTATTGGGGCTGCCCGATCCCGATGATCCATTGCGAGGATTGCGGCGTGGTGCCGGTGCCGAAAGCCGACCTGCCGGTCAAGCTGCCGGACGATATCGAGTTCGACCGGCCGGGCAATCCGCTCGATCGGCATCCGACATGGCGGCACGTCAAATGCCCGCGCTGCGGCAAGGACGCGCGGCGCGAAACCGACACGATGGACACGTTCGTCGATTCTTCGTGGTATTTCGCGCGCTTCACCGCGCCCTGGGCAAACGATCCGACCGATCCCAAGGCGGCGACTGAATGGCTGCCGGTCGACCAGTATATTGGCGGTATCGAGCACGCGATCCTGCATTTGCTCTATTCGCGCTTTTTCACCCGCGCCATGCGCGAGACCGGCCATGTCGATCTCGCCGAGCCGTTCAGGGGCCTGTTCACGCAAGGCATGGTGGTGCACGAGACCTATCGGGTTGGCGGCGCCTCGAACGGCCGCTGGCTTGCGCCAAGCGAGGTCAGGCTGGAAGACGCCGACGGCAAGCGCCGCGCCTTCGAAATCGCCACCGGCGAAGAGGCGGTGATCGGTCCGCTCGAAAAAATGTCGAAGTCGAAGAAGAATACGGTGAGTCCGGAAGAGATCACCGACGGCTACGGCGCCGATACGGCGCGCTGGTTCATGCTGTCGGACTCGCCGCCCGAGCGCGATGTCGAATGGACCGACGAGGGCGCGGCGGGCGCGCATCGCTTCATCCAGCGCATCTGGCGCCTGGTGTCGACGGCTGCCGAATCGCTTGCCGGAGTTCGGCCAGAGGCGGCGAAGGACGGCGAGGCCGGGACAGTGTCCAAGACCGCGCACAAGATCCTGAAATCGGTCGGCGAGGATATTGAAAAGCTCGCCTTCAACCGCGCCATCGCCCGCATCTACGAGCTAGCCAATGCCTTGACCGTGCCGCTCAACGAGGCGGCAGAGGGCAAGGCCGGTCCGGCGCTGCAAGCGGCCTGCCGTGGCGCCGTCGAGATCCTGGTGCACCTGATCGCGCCGGTCATGCCGCATCTGGCCGAAGAGTGCTGGCAGACGCTCGGCGGCACCGACCTTGTCGCCGAACGGCCCTGGCCGGACTACGATCCCTCGCTTGTCGTCGACGCCGAGATCGTGCTGCCGGTGCAGGTCAACGGCAAGAAGCGCGGCGATTTGACAATTGCCCGCGACGCGGACCAAGGTGCGGTCGAAAAAGCGGTTCTGGCTCTCGACTTCGTGCAGAGAGCGCTCGAAGGTAAGGCGCCGCGCAAGGTGATCATCGTGCCGCAGAGGATCGTCAATGTCGTTGCCTGAGCCGCGAAAGACAGAGCTGACGCTGCGCCGTGTCGTGCTTTGCGGGCTGCTCGCGTCGGTGGCGCTGGTTTCCGCCTGCACGGTGCGGCCGCTCTATTCGAGCGCGCCGCTGGTCGCCGGCTCGCAGGTCGGCGCTGCTGCCGAGCTGGCATCGATCTCGGTCAAGCCGGTCAAGACCCGCTACGCCCAGCAGGTCCGCAACAATTTGATCTTCGCGCTCGGCCAGGGCGCCGGCGAGCCGGCTTCGCCGGTCTATTCGCTTGATCTCGGCGTTTCCGAACTCGTCGAATCGGCGGCAATCGAGCAGGTCACGACCGACGAGGACGAGCCGACCGCCGGCACTGTGACGCTTACCGCCAACTATGTGCTCAGCGATGCCAAGACGGGCACGGTCATAGCGAGGGGCAAGCGCTCGATTCCGTCGTCATACGACAGGCCGCGCCAGGAATTCGCGTCATACCGGGCGCAGATCGACGCCGAGAACCGTGCGGCGCGCGAACTGGCAGATGTGCTGCGGCTGTCGATCGCCCAGGATCTGATCAAGCACGGCAAGCCGGCGGCAAGCTAGGTCTTTCCAGAGTGCGCAATCTGCAAAAAAGGCCGATTGCTCGGCCTTTTTTGTTCGCAGGATAGTCGCTTCAGCCGATCGTCTGCCCGGTCTTTGCCCAGTCGGCGAGGAACAGCTCCAGGCCCTTGTCGGTCAGCGGGTGCTTGACCAGCGCCTTGAGCGTCGCCGGCGGCGCGGTGATGACGTCGGCGCCGATCAGTGCCGCCTGCTTGACATGGTTCACGGTGCGCACCGAAGCGGTCAGGATTTCGGTCTGGAAGTCATAATTGTCGTAGATGGTGCGGATATCGGCAATCAGTTCCATGCCGTCCCAGCCGCTGTCGTCTATGCGGCCAACGAAGGGCGAGATGAAGGAGGCGCCGGCCTTGGCGGCGAGCAGCGCCTGGGTGGCCGAGAAGCACAGCGTGACGTTGACCATGCGGCCGTCCGACCGGATATCCTTGCAGGCTCTCAGGCCGTCGAGCGTCAGCGGCACCTTGATGCAGACATTGTCGGCGATCCTGGCCAGGATCTTGGCTTCCGCCATCATGTCCTTGTATTCGGTGGCAACGACTTCGGCCGAGACCGGGCCCTTGACGATCTCGCAGATCTCTCTGGTGACGTCGGCGATCTTGCCGCCGGATTTCAGGATCAGCGACGGATTGGTGGTTACGCCGTCGAGCAGCCCCAAATCGTTCAGCTCGCGGATTTCCTTGACATCGGCGGTGTCGACAAAAAATTTCATGGCGGTCTCCTGAAGATTTTTCATGTGCGCGTCATGCACATTTGGGGTCGGACTTTGATCTAGACCAAAGTCGGGGCAAGGTCACGCCTCATGATCGAAGATTCGCCCTTTGTCGCGGCCGCACCGGTGCTGGTGCCGATGCCCGCCGAGCGCCCCTACACATATGCCGTGCCGGCTGGCATGCGCGTGGTGCCGGGCTCGATCGTGCGCGTTCCGCTTGGGCCGCGCCAGGTCGCCGGCATCGTCTGGGACGGCGTCGTCGAAAAGGTCGACGCGAAGAAATTGCGGCCGATCGAGCAGGTTTTCGACTGCCCGCCGATCGACCGCGCGATGCGGCGTTTTGTCGATTGGGTGGCGCAGTACACGCTGTCGCCGCCCGGCATGGTGGCGCGCATGCTGCTCAGGGCACCGGAGGCGTTCGACCCGGAACCGTGGATCGAAGGGCTGCAGCGCACCTTCGCCAAGCCCGACCGGATGACGGAGGCGAGGACGCGCGTGCTGGAAACGGCCGAAGGCGGACTGGCCTGGACGCGGTCCGGCCTGGCGCATGCGGCAGGCGTGTCGTCGACGGTGGTGGACGGGCTCAGGGCGCAGGGCGTGTTCGAGACGGTGATGATCCCGCCGCGGCCGGTGGTCGCAGCACCCGATCCCGGCTACGCCGTGCCGACACTGATGCCCGACCAGAGCGATGCCGCCGAGACGCTGCGCGCCAATGTCACGACCGGTACATTCGGCGTCACCCTGCTCGACGGTGTAACCGGATCCGGCAAGACGGAGGTCTATTTCGAGGCGGTCGCGGCCGCGCTCGACCGCGGCAAGCAGGTGCTGATCCTGCTGCCGGAGATCGCGCTGACCCACGCCTTCCTCGAACGCTTTCAAGAGCGGTTCGGCGCCAAGCCGGCAGAGTGGCACTCGGATCTGCCGCCAAGAATGCGCGAAAAGGTCTGGCGGCAGGTGGCGGAAGGCGGCGTGCGGGTCGTCGCCGGCGCTCGCTCGGCGTTGTTCCTGCCGTTCAGGGAGCTTGGACTAATCGTCGTCGACGAAGAGCACGATCCCGCCTACAAGCAGGAGGATCGCGTCTTTTACAACGCGCGTGACATGGCCGTGGTGCGCGGCCATATCGGCGGCTTTCCGGTCGTGCTCGCCTCGGCGACACCGTCGGTCGAAAGCCGGGTCAATGCCAGCCAGGGCCGCTACAGCAGGGCGGTGCTTTCGGCGCGCTTTGCCGAGGCGGCACTTCCCGATCTCAAGACGGTCGACATGCGCCGCGCGCCGCCGGCACGCGGCGGCTTCCTGTCGCCGGTGCTGCTCGGCCATATGCGGCAGACGCTGGAAAGAAAGGAACAGTCGCTGCTGTTCCTGAACCGGCGCGGCTATGCGCCGCTGACGCTCTGCCGGGTCTGCGGCCACCGCTTCGGCTGTCCCGTCTGCTCGGCCTGGCTGGTCGAGCACCGCTTTCGCGGCCAGCTCGTCTGCCACCACTGCGGGCACAATGAACGCCGGCCCGAAGCCTGCCCCGAATGCGGCACGCTCGATCATCTCGTCGCCTGCGGGCCGGGCGTCGAGCGCATCGCCGAGGAGGTCGTCGCGCATTTCCCCGATGCCCGCACCATCGTGCTGTCGTCGGACCTGATGGGCGGCGTGCGCCGGCTGAGGCTCGAGCTTGAAGCCATCGCCAATGGCGAGGCCGACATCGTCATCGGCACGCAACTCGTCGCCAAGGGCCATAATTTCCCCAATATGACGCTGGTCGGTGTGGTCGATGCCGATCTCGGTCTTGCTAATGGTGACCCGCGCGCCGCCGAGCGCACCTTCCAACTGCTCAGCCAGGTGACCGGCCGTGCCGGCCGTACCGGCAAGAAAAGCCTCGGCCTGCTGCAGACCTTCCAGCCGGACCATCCGGTGATGCGCGCGATCGTCTCCGGCGATGCCGAGGCCTTCTACGAGCGCGAGATCGCCGAGCGTGAGCGGGCGGGGCTGCCGCCCTTCGGCAGGCTCGCCGGCGTCATCGTCAGCGCGGCGACACGGGCCGAAGCCGAAGGGCACGCCCGTGGCCTGCGTCGCGCCGCGCCGCAAGCCACCGACCTGTTCGTGCTCGGCCCGGCCGAGGCGCCGCTGTCATTGATCGGCGGCCGCCATCGCTTTCGCCTGCTGATCCAGGGCGAACGGCGCGCCGACATGCAAGAGTTCATTCGCACCATGCTGGCCGAAGGACCGAAGATACGGGGTTCGGTGCGCGTCCAGGTCGACATCGACCCGCAGAGCTTTTTGTAACTCGCTTGAGTGTATTAATCGGCCGCAGGCGGGTCTTGCAGTATGTTCCAGCACCACACGTCGAGCGCTTCAAAGTGTCGGATATTGGCTGTTATCACAGTAAGCTCTTTGATTGCCGCCGTGGCGCCGATGAGTATGTCAGCTAAGCCTGGATTTCTCCCCTGCGCAGAGGCTGCTTCCTCCATTTGGCCTGCTCTTCGCGCAATATCGGTATCGACCTCCAGAATCTGACCAGCAAACCCTTCGATGATATCTTTGAGCCAAGCAGTAAGACTCTCCACCCGTTTTGTAGCACCCGCACGATCGAGCTTGCGTATGCCCTTCTCGATTTCAACGATTGCTATTACAGGTACGAACAGCGTCTGCTTTTCGCCTTGCGTTACAATCCATGTGGAAACGTCTTTTGCAAGCTCCGGCTTTCCGGGCGCGAAGGCGGATAGAATCGATGTATCGATGAGATAGCCATTCAAAGATCGACATCCCGCGAGGGTGCTTCGTTCCTCTCAAGTTCTATCCCTCCGGGATAGGTCAAAAGAAATTCCCCGAAGTTCCGGCGCTTGACGGGATATAGCTTTTGAACGTCCTCGATCGAGACGATGGCCGCCGCTGGTTTACCATGCTTCGTAATGATGGTTGGTTCGCCGTTCTCCGCGGCCTCGACGAGCGCCGAGAATCCTGCCTTGGCATCCCGAACCTGCATCGTTTTCACAACCGCTCTCCTGTGGTCTCATGTGGTCATAATATAGCAACTATACAGGAAAGGAACAGGCCTAGCTTGCTCGACGGGATGAGCTGGAATCGGCGGCGACCTCTTATCGCCCGCTGAAAGAGATCGTGCGTGAGTGTCCAATATCTATCTGGCGAATGTCTCTTGCTTCGCTAAACTGCCCGAGATTTCAGGGATGCATCCACGAGGGGGACAAGATGGAATTTGCGTTTCCGTGGCCGATGAGCCAGGGCGAGTGGCTGGCATGGTCGAGCGCCGTGGTGACCCTGCTGTTCGGCCTGCTGCTGTTCCTGGCGCCAGGACTGGCGTTCCGGATCCTGCGGCTGCAGGTCAAGCCCGAGAAGGCGGCGGCGATCGCTGAGGGGCGCGGCCGGATGTCGGGGTTCTATCTCGGCCTCAGCCTGTGCTGCATCCTCCTGGCGCAGCCGCTGCTCTACATGGCGCTCGGCTTCTCCTGGCTATTCACCGCCTTCGGCCGGCTGCTGTCGATGATGTCGGACGGCGCCAACACGCCGTTCAACTGGGCATCCATCGTCGTCGAGCTGGTGCTGGCGGCGCTGCCGCTTGCCTTCGCCTTCGGCTTTTTGCCCTGAATCAGGGATCAATCCGGGGTTGGTTGCTGAACTCGGCCAGCGGATGCGACAATAGTGCCTGAAAACCATGCCGGACGACGCATTGCGGTCTGAAAATGCCTGTGCTAGACGGCAATCGACTTTCGACCGGGGATAGCGGAAGCCGCGCCTCCGTGCTTGGAAAAATGCAGTAAGGTCAAAGATTTAGCCAGAGTTTTTGCTCGCGCCAACAATCTGCGGCCTGTCAGACAAGAGAAAAGACGGTCCGTGGCCCAATCGTCATCGCCAATCTCAGGTGTCGCACAACGCTATGCGGGTTCGCTGTTCGAACTCGCTCTGCAGACCAATTCGGTCGCCAGCGTCGAGGCCGACCTCAACAGGTTCGAAACGATGCTCGAAGGCAGCGCTGACCTTTCGCGGCTGATCAGGAGCCCTGTCTTCTCCAGCGAGGACCAGGCCAAGGCGATCGCCGCGATCGCCGACAAAGCGGGGATCACCGGCCTCACCGGCAATTTCCTGCGCGTCGTTGCCCAGAATCGCCGGCTGTTTGCCGTGCCCGGCATGATCAAGGCGTTGCGCCAGATCGCCGCCGAACACCGTGGCGAGACCGCTGCCGAGGTCACCTCGGCGCATGCGCTAACGCCTGCCCAGGAAACCGAGCTGAAAGCAGCGCTGAAAAGCGTCGCCGGCAAGGACGTGGCGATCACGGTCACCGTCGATCCGTCGCTGCTCGGCGGACTGGTGGTCAAGATAGGCTCGCGCCAGATCGATACGTCGCTCAAAACCAAACTCAATTCGCTCAAGCTTGCACTGAAAGAGGTCGGCTGATGGACATCCGCGCCGCGGAAATTTCCGCAATTCTGAAAGACCAGATCAAGAATTTCGGCAAGGAGGCCGAGGTCTCCGAAGTCGGCCAGGTACTGTCCGTCGGTGACGGTATCGCCCGCGTCTACGGCCTCGACAATGTCCAGGCCGGCGAGATGGTCGAGTTCCCCGGCGGCATCCGCGGCATGGCGCTCAACCTCGAAGCCGACAATGTCGGCGTCGTCATCTTCGGTGCCGACCGCGACATCAAGGAAGGCGATACCGTCAAGCGCACCGGCGCCATCGTCGACGCGCCCGTCGGCATGGGCTTGCTCGGCCGCGTCGTCGACGCGCTCGGCAACCCGATCGACGGCAAAGGCCCGATCCAGGCCACCGAACGCAAGCGCGTCGACGTCAAGGCGCCCGGCATCATCCCGCGCAAATCGGTGAACGAGCCGATGTCGACCGGCCTCAAGGCCATCGACGCGCTGATCCCGGTCGGCCGCGGCCAGCGCGAGCTGGTCATCGGCGACCGCCAGACCGGCAAGACCGCGATCATCCTCGACACCATGCTCAACCAGAAATCGGTGCACGACAACGGCCCTGAGAAGGAAAAGCTGTACTGCGTCTATGTCGCCGTCGGCCAGAAGCGCTCGACCGTGGCGCAGTTCGTCAAGGTACTGGAAGAGCGCGGCGCGCTCGACTATTCGATCATCATCGCCGCAACCGCCTCCGATCCGGCGCCAATGCAGTTCCTGGCGCCGTTCACCGCCTGCACCATGGGCGAATATTTCCGCGACAACGGCATGCACGCGCTGATCAGCTACGACGATCTGTCGAAGCAGGCCGTCGCCTATCGCCAGATGTCGCTGCTGCTGCGCCGCCCGCCGGGCCGCGAAGCCTATCCCGGCGACGTTTTCTACCTGCACTCGCGCCTGCTCGAGCGCGCCGCCAAGCTCAATGACGAAAACGGCGGCGGGTCTCTGACGGCGCTGCCGATCATCGAGACGCAGGCCAACGACGTTTCGGCCTACATCCCGACCAACGTCATCTCGATCACCGACGGCCAGATCTTCCTTGAGACCAATCTGTTCTTCCAGGGCGTCCGTCCGGCGGTCAATGTCGGCCTGTCGGTGTCGCGCGTCGGCTCCTCGGCGCAGATCAAGGCGATGAAGCAGGTTGCCGGGTCGATCAAGGGCGAACTCGCGCAGTACCGCGAAATGGCTGCTTTCGCGCAGTTCGGCTCCGATCTCGACGCCGCCACGCAACGCCTGCTCAACCGCGGCTCGCGCCTAACCGAGCTGTTGAAGCAGCCGCAATTCTCGCCGCTCAAGGTCGAGGAGCAGGTCGCGGTGATCTTCGCCGGCGTCAACGGCTATCTCGACAAGCTGGCGATCAACCAGGTCGGCAAGTTCGAGCATGGTCTGTTGTCGCATATGCGCTCGGCCGGCAAGGACGTGCTCGACGGCATCCGCAAGGAGAAGGCGCTGTCCGACGATCTGCGCGCCCGGCTGAAGGCAGAAATCGACGCCTTCGCCAAGACCTTTGCTTGAGCAGGACGGACGGGATCAGGTTTGAAGCATGCCTTCGTTAAAAGACCTTCGTAACCGTATCGCCTCGGTCAAGGCGACGCAGAAGATCACCAAGGCGATGCAGATGGTCGCCGCTGCGAAGCTGCGTCGCGCGCAGGAAGCGGCGGAAGCGGCACGTCCCTATTCGGAGCGCATGGGCGCGGTTCTGGCCAACATCACCCAGGCGATCGGTGGCGGCGGGGATGCCCCGGCGCTGATGACCGGCACCGGCAAGGACGACGTACATCTGCTTGTCGTCTGCACGGCCGAACGCGGCCTGTGCGGCGGCTTCAATTCGCAGATCGCCCGCTTTGCCCGCGACCACATCCGCAAGCTCCTGGCCGACGGCAAGCAGGTCAAGATCATCTGCGTTGGCAAGAAGGGGTTCGACATATTGCGCCGCGACTACGGGGCGCTGATCATCGAGCGTGTCGACCTGCGCGAGGTCAAGACGCTGGGCTTCGTCAATGCCGATGCCATCGCCAAGAAGGTGATCAACCTGTTCAACGAGGGCGGCTTCGACATCTGCACGCTGTTCTATTCGCAGTTCAAGTCGGTGATCAGCCAGATCCCGACAGCGCAGCAAATTATCCCGGCGGGCGTCGCTTCGGCTGCCGCGGAAGTGAAGGATGGCGGCAGCGCCGTCTACGAATACGAGCCAGAGCCGGGCGAAATCCTCTCCGATCTCATCCCGCGCAACATTTCCGTGCAGGTTTTTCGCGCGCTGCTCGAGAATGCTGCCGGCGAGATGGGCGCCAAGATGAGCGCGATGGACAATGCGACGCGCAACGCCGGCGACATGATCAACAAATTGTCGATCACCTACAACCGCCAGCGGCAGGCGCAGATCACCAAGGAATTGATCGAAATCATTTCGGGCGCCGAGGCGCTCTAGGCACGCTCACAAGGAGGTCATCGACCTCAGGCGTGTGAGAAACAAAGAGACGAAAAGGGTAAAGACGATGGCGAAAGCAGCGACCCCCAAGACGGCAGCCCCTAAGGCCGCGGCACCAGCGAAGGCTCCGGCAGCTGCAAAGGCCGCTCCGGCCAAGAAGGCGGCACCAACTAAGGCCGCCGCTGTGAATACGCCGGTCGCCACCATCAAGAAGACCGGCCTGGCAGGCAGGGTTCGCCAGGTCATCGGCGCCGTTGTCGACGTCCAGTTCGGCGAACATCTGCCGGCGATCCTGAACGCGCTTGAGACGATCAATGTCGGCAATCGCCTGGTGCTCGAGGTTGCCCAGCATCTGGGCGAAAACACCGTGCGCTGCATCGCCATGGATTCGACCGAAGGTCTGGTCCGCGGCCAGGACGTCTATGACACCGGTGCACCGATTACCGTGCCGGTCGGCCCGGGCATGCTCGGCCGCATCATCAACGTCATCGGCGAGCCGGTCGACGAGGCAGGTCCGGTCGACGGCATCGAGATGCGCTCGATCCATCAACCGGCGCCGACCTATGTCGAGCAGTCGACGGAAGCGCAGATCCTGGTCACCGGCATCAAGGTGCTCGACCTGCTGGCACCCTATGCCCGCGGCGGCAAGATCGGCCTGTTCGGCGGCGCCGGCGTTGGCAAGACGGTGCTGATCCAGGAACTGATCAACAACGTCGCCAAGGCGCATGGCGGCTTCTCGGTGTTCGCCGGCGTCGGCGAGCGCACCCGCGAAGGCAACGACCTCTATCACGAGTTCATCGAGTCAGGCGTCAACAAGAAGGGCGGCGGCGAAGGCTCCAAGGCGGCGCTCGTCTATGGCCAGATGAACGAGCCGCCGGGCGCGCGCGCGCGCGTCGGCCTGACCGGGTTGACGGTTGCCGAATATTTCCGCGACCAGGGCCAGGACGTGCTGTTCTTCGTCGACAACATCTTCCGCTTCACGCAGGCGGGCTCGGAAGTGTCGGCGCTGCTCGGCCGCATTCCTTCGGCCGTGGGCTACCAACCGACGCTGGCCACCGACATGGGCGCGCTGCAGGAGCGTATCACCACGACCACCAAGGGCTCGATCACCTCGGTGCAGGCGATCTATGTGCCGGCCGACGATCTGACCGACCCGGCGCCGGCGACCTCGTTCGCCCACCTCGACGCGACGACCGTGCTCAACCGTGCGATCTCCGAAAAAGGCATCTATCCGGCGGTCGATCCGCTCGATTCGACCTCGCGCATGCTCGACCCGATGGTTGTCGGCGAAGAGCACTATCAGGTCGCCCGCCAGGTGCAGTCGATCCTTCAGCGCTACAAGTCGCTGCAGGACATCATCGCCATCCTGGGCATGGACGAGCTGTCGGAAGAGGACAAGCAGACGGTCGCCCGCGCCCGCAAGATCGAGCGCTTCCTGTCGCAGCCCTTCTTCGTCGCCGAAGTGTTCACCGGCGCACCGGGCAAGCTGGTCGACCTCGCCGACACCATCAAGGGCTTCAAGGGCCTTTGCAACGGCGACTACGACCATCTGCCAGAAGCCGCCTTCTACATGGTCGGCGGTATCGAGGAAGCGGTCGAGAAGGCACAGCGCCTGGCCGCTGAAGCGGCCTGATGGTGAATGGTCAACAGCGAATTGTGAATGGGGAGTAGCGGATAGGAAATCGGGGCTGAGTGAAGGTCATTCTTTTTGACCATTCACCATTCACCATTCACCAGTCGCTAAACTGATCATGCCTGAAGCTTTCAAATTCGAACTGGTCTCGCCGGAGCGCCTCTTGGTTTCCGAGCAGGTCGAATCCGTCGTCATTCCGGGCGCCGAAGGCGAAATGACCGTCATGGCGCATCACGCGCCGGTCATGACCACAATCAAGCCGGGCGTCGTTACGCTGAAGACCGCGCAAGGCAAGGAAGAACGCTATGTCGTGTTCGGCGGCTTTGCCGACATCGTTCCGGCCGGCTGTACGCTGCTCGCCGAGTCGGCGGTCGCCGTCGGTGACATCGACCGCGCCGACCTTGCCCGCCGCATCCAGGAGGCCAGGGAAGACGCCGCCGACGCCAAGGACGACCAGACCCGCAGCAAGGCCGAGCAGTTCCTTAACCAGCTCACGACGCTCGAAGGCGCCATCCTGCCGGCTTGACAGGCGCCCTCTCCCTTCTCCCCTTGTGGGAGAAGGTGGATTGGCGCGCAGCGCCAAGACGGTTGAGGGGTGTTGGAAGAAATGAGACGTTGGCGTTCCCTGGAACACCCCTCATCCGACCGAGCTTCGCTCGGCCACCTTCTCCCACAAGGGGAGAAGGGAGGGGCTGCTCAAACTGTCAGTGCCTCCACTGCGCGCATGACGCCGCGCAGTTCGGCGAGGCCCTTCAGCCGGCCGATGCAGGAATAGCCGGGGTTCACCTTCTTGCCGATGTCGTCGACGATGGCGTGGCCATGGTCGGGGCGCATCGGCACCAGCCAGTCCGCGCGGCCTGCCGCCTTGCGCCGCCGCTCTTCGCCAATCAGCGCCGACACGACCGCCACCATGTCGGTGTCGCCGTCGAGGTGCTCGGCTTCGTGGAAGGAGCCGTCGGGCTCCTTGGTGACATTGCGCAGATGGGCGAAGTGGATGTTTTCGGCGAAGGCCCTGGCCATTGCCGGCAGGTCGTTCTGCGCGCCCGCGCCGTAGGAGCCGGTGCACAGTGTCAACCCGTTAGCCGGCGAAGCGACGGCGTCGAGCAGCGCGCGTGCATCATTGGCGTTGGAAACGATGCGCGGCAGGCCGAACAGCGAAAAAGGCGGATCGTCGGGGTGGATCGCCATCCTGACGCCGGCCTCTTCGGCCACCGGCACGATCTCGCGCAGGAAGGCAAACAGGTTTTCGCGTAGTCCTTCGGTGGAGACGTCCTTGTAGAGGTCGAGGGCGCGACGGAAGCTTGCCCGATCGAAGATGAATTCGCGCGCCGGCACCCAGCCGATCAGGTTGCGCTCGAGCCTTGCCTTGTGGCTGTCGCTCATCCCTTGCAGCCGCACACGCGCCGCCTCGACGCGGGCCGGCGGGTGATCGGCCTCCGCCCCTTCTCGCTTGAGGATGAAGACGTCATAGGCGCAGAGCTCGACGACATCGAAGCGCAGCGCCGTGCCGCCATGCGGCATCGGAAAATCGAGGTCGGTGCGCGTCCAGTCGGTGATCGCCATGAAATTGTAGCAGACGGTGTTGATGCCGGCCGCGGCGACGGCGCGGATCGAGGCCTTGTATTGGTCGATCAGGGTGCGCCAGTCGCCGCTGCGGGTCTTGATGTCCTCGTGGACGACGATGCTCTCGACCACGTCCCAGGTCAGGCCTGCTGCCTCGATCTCGGCCTTGCGCCTGGCGATCTCGTCCGCCGGCCAGGCGCGGCCGTCATTGAGGTGGTGCAGCGCGCTGACGATGCCGGCGGCACCGGCTTGACGGACATGGGCAAGCGTCACCGGATCGTCTGGCCCGAACCAGCGCCAGGTTTGTCTCATGGCTTCTCACTCCCTATGCCAAGCGCCGCGAAGGCGGCGGCAGGTCCGCCCCGCCGCAGGCGCTCGAGATGGGCTGCCGTCAGATCGATCAGTGTCATGCGGTGGGAATGGTCCTTGGCGAAGCCGGCGAGATCGAACATCGCTGTCACCGTTTCGACAGCCGGCCGGCTGCCGAGCGCCGTGAACCGAGTGTCGATCGGATCGGTGAAATGGGCTTCCGGCAGGGTTTTGCCGCGCGCCTCGCAAGCGGCGATCCAGGCGGCTACCACCAGCATGAGATGCGCAGGCGGGTCACCAGCACCCAGCCGATCGAGGGCCGAGGCGACGATGCGCTGCGGCAGCTTCTGGCTGCCGTCATTTGCGATCTGCGCCGTGCGATGGGCGAGCGCCGTGTTCGAATAGCGTTCGGCAAGCTGGGCCGTGTAGCCGGCCGTATCGAGCCCGGCGTCCTGCGGCAGCGTCGGGATGGCCTCGGCCCATAGTCCGTCGACGAATTGCCGGATCGCCGGATCGGCAAAGGCGCGGTCGACCGTTTCGTAGCCGCTGAGCAGACCGAGATAGGCGATTGCCGAATGCGAACCGTTGAGCAGCCGCAGCTTCATGTCCTCGAAGGGCCCGACGTCGCCGACCATGGTGACGCCGAACTTTTCCCAGGCCGGCCTGCCCGCCGGAAAATCGTCCTCGACCACCCATTGGCAGAACGGCTCGGTCATCACCGGCCAGGCATCCTCCAAGCCTAGCTCGACGGCGATACGCGCCCGGTCGGCATCCGTGGTCGCCGGCACGATACGGTCGACCATGCTCGACGGAAAAGCGACGCCGTCGGCGATGTGTGCGGCGAGCCTGGCATCGCCTGAAGTGGCGAGCCTGGCATCGCCTGAAGTGGTGAGCCTGGAATCGCGCAGTGCTGCGAATTCGACGAGCAGGCGGTGCAGCGTGGCGCCATTGGCCGGAAGGTTGTCGCAGCAGAGCACGGTGAAAGGCTGGATGCCGGCGGCACGGCGGCGCGACAGCGCTTCGGTGAGAAAACCATGCGCCGTCCTTGGCATTTGCGGGTTAGCCAAATCATGGACGATGTCGGGGTGGGTATTGTCCAGTCCGCCGCCGGCTGCCCTCAGATAGGCCTTTTCGGTGATCGTCAGCGTGACGATGCGGGTGCGCTGATCGGTCAGAGCTGCGAGCACCGCAACCGGATCTTCCGGCGCGACCAGCAGCGACAGGATCGAACCGATGACGCGCAGCTCTTCGCCGACGCTGCTCCTGATCGCCAGCGTGTAGAGGCCATCCTGCGGCGCCAGTGCGTCGCGCGTGTCTGGACTGCGCAAGGACACGCCGGCAATGCCCCAGTCCGTCTCTCCCGACGCCAGGCAGTCGTCGACATAGGCCGCCTGGTGGGCGCGGTGGAACGCACCGACGCCGAGATGGACGATGCCCGGTGCGACGCCGCCGCGGGCGTAGCGCGGAACCGCGACCGAAGCCGGCAGTGCCTTCATCGTGCTGTTGGAAAGGCGTCTATTGGTCATTGCGCCACGTGTCTGATCGAGATTGTTGGGTCACTGCTGGCAGGCGGCGTAACACCCGATGCCGTCACGCACAATGGGCGATGACCGACGAAAAGTCATCATACAACAACCCAGTTTTTGTATGTTGACATTATTTCTTTCCAACCCTACCGATGTCTGGATTGGGAGGATTACGTGGCCGCATTGACGGATCCGGATTTGCTGTTTCCCGCCGAGGCGCGCCCGCTTTCGCTGGCCCGCGATCTCTATGCTGCGGTCAAGGACCTGCCGATCGTCAGCCCGCACGGCCACACCGACCCGCGCTGGTATGCGCTCAACGAGGCGTTTCCGGATCCGGCGCAATTGCTGATCGTGCCGGACCACTACATTTTCCGTATGCTGTTCAGCCAGGGCGTTCGCCTTGAGGAGCTTGGCGTACCGACGCTTGACGGCTCGCCGGTGGAGACCGACGGCAGGACGATCTGGCGGCGCTTCGCCGAGCATTACTACCTGTTCCGCGGAACGCCGACCCGGCTGTGGTTCGACCATGTTCTTGCCCACCTGTTCGGCATCGACGAGCCGCTGAATGCCAAGACGGCCGACCGCCATTACGACACGATCGCGATGCTGCTGCAGTGGGAGAATTTTCGCCCCCGAGCACTGTTCGAGCGCTTCAACATTGAGGTCATCGCGACGACCGAAGGAGCGCTCGACGATCTCAGATGGCACCAGATGATCCGCGACAGCGGCTGGGAGGGCCGCGTCGTCACCGCCTATCGGCCGGACGCGGTCGTCGATCCCGATTTCGAAGGGTTCTCGGCCAATCTCGACCGGCTTGGCGAGATCACCGGATGCGATACCGGCAACTGGGCCGGCTATCTCGATGCACATCGCCAGCGGCGGGCCTTCTTCAAAAGTTTCGGTGCGACGTCCTCCGATCACGGCCATCCAACGGCCGAAACCGCCAATCTCTCGGATGCCGCCGCGCAGGAGCTGTTCAACCGCATCCGCCGGGGCTCGGACGACGAGCGGGAGCGAAAACTGTTTCGCGCCCAGATGCTGACCGAGATGGCCAAGATGAGCCGCGACGACGGGCTGGTCCTGCAGATCCATCCCGGCTCCTGGCGCAATCATTCGCCGGCTGTCTTTCAGAAGTTTGGCAGGGACAAAGGTTTCGATATTCCGACCCGCACCGATTATGTGACAGCGCTGAAGCCGCTGCTCGACTGTGTCGGGCTGGAGCGCGATCTCACCATCATCCTCTTCACCCTCGACGAGACCAGCTATGCGCGCGAGTTGGCGCCGCTCGCCGGCGTCTACCCGGCATTGAAGCTCGGGCCGGCCTGGTGGTTCCACGACAGCCCCGAAGGCATGCGCCGGTTCCGTGAGATGACCACCGAAACGGCCGGCTTCTACAACACCGTCGGTTTCAACGACGACACCCGCGCCTTTCCATCCATACCGGCCCGCCATGATGTGGCGCGCCGGGTCGATTGCGCATATCTGGCGCGTCTCGTCGCCGAGCATCGGCTCGGCGAAGACGAGGCGCACGAGCTGGCGCAGGAACTTGCCTATACGCTCGCGAAAAAGGCGTACCGGCTCTAACGGCGCTTGCCGCCATCGTTCAAAACGGGAGGAAACCAATGCTGCATTTTTCGAGATTGGCGGGAGCTACGCTACTTGCCGCCGCACTGCTGGCCGGAACGGCAAGCGCCCAGACGGTCCTGCGCTCGTCCGACACGCACCCGGACGGCTATCCGACGGTCGAGGCGGTCAAATATTTCGGCGAGCTGGTGAAGGAGCGCACGGCAGGCCGCTATGTGGTCGAGATCTATCCTTCCGCGCAACTCGGCGAGGAAAAGGACACGATCGAGCAGGTGCGCACCGGCGTGATCGATCTCAACCGCGTCTCAATGGCGCCGTTCAACGGGCTCATCCCGGAGACCACCGTGCCCTCGCTGCCCTACATCTTCCGTTCGGAAGAGCACATGCACAAGGTCATGGACGGGGCGATCGGCGACCAGATCGCGGCGGCGTTCGACCAGGTCGGGCTGGTACTGCTCGCCTTTTACGACGGGGGTTCGCGCTCCTTCTACAATTCGAAGAAGCCGATCAACACCGTCGCCGATATTGCCGGCATGAAGTTCCGCGTTATCCAGTCCGACATCTTCGTCGACATGGTGGCGGCACTCGGCGCCAACGCGACGCCGATGCCGTATGGCGAAGTATATTCGGCGATCGAGACCGGGGTCATCGACGGCGCGGAAAACAATTTTCCGAGCTACGACACTGCCAAGCACGCGGAAGTCGCCAAGTACTATTCGCTCGACGAGCACACGATGGTGCCGGAAGCCTTCGTCATGGCTAAGTCGAGCTGGGACAAGCTGACGCCGGAAGACCAGGCGATCTTCAAGGCGGCCGCCAAGGAAAGCGTCGCCAAGCAGCGCGAGCTATGGACCGCCAAGGTCAAGGAATCGCGCGCCAAGGTAGAGGCGGCCGGTTCGCAGATCACGACGCCGGACAAGCAGCCCTTCATCGATGCGATGGGCCCGGTCTACGAGAAGCATGTCAAGGACGACAAGCTGAAGGCCATGGTCGAAGCCATCAAGGCCGTGCAGTGATCAAGCGGCGGCGCGGACATTCCGCGCCGCCATCCTCCTGGGGAGAAAACCGGTGACGTCCAGCCCAAAACCAACACCGCTCCTGTCCGGCGTCGCGCAAGTGATGTCGCGCGTCAGCACGGCGGCGCTGTCGATCGCCGGCATCGGGCTGGTGCTGATGACCGCCTTCGTCGCCTGGCAGGTGTTCGGCCGCTATGTTCTGAACCGCTCGCCGAGCTGGACCGAGCCCGGCTCGGTGATGCTGATGAGCTGGTTCATTTTCCTCGGCGCTGCCGTCGGTGTGCGCGAGAACTACCATCTTGGCTTCGACGTCCTGCTCTACGTGCTGCCGAAAGGCGGCAAGCGCTGGCTGCGGATGATTTCGGACCTCGTCGCGCTCGCCTTCGGCATCGGCATGATCTGGTATGGCAGCCAGCTGGTCGCATTGACCTGGGGCTCCGTCTTGCCGTCACTCGGCATATCGGGGGGCTGGGACTACGTCCCGCTTGTCGCCGGAGGCGCGCTCATCGTGCTTTTCACACTGGAGCGCATCGTGCTTCGCCTCTCCGGCGCGCCGATCGACGATGCCCTCGATGAATTGCCGCCCGCGGAAGTCGCAGCCGAACTCGACACCGCCAACGTGAAGGTCTGACGCCATGGAACTGTGGATTCTCTTCGGCGTCTTCACTCTGCTGATGCTCATCGGCACGCCGATCGCTTTTTGCCTCGGCGTCGCAAGCCTTGCCACCGTCCTTTATATGGGCCTGCCGCCGCTCATCGTGTTCCAGCGCCTGAATTCCGGCATGAGCGTCTTTTCGCTGCTGGCCATTCCGTTTTTCATCTACGCCGGCGACTTGATGGTGCGCGGCGGCATCGCCAGCAAGATCGTTGCCTTCGCCGGCTCGCTCGTCGGCCATTTGCGCGGCGGGCTCGGCCAGGTCAACATCGCCACCGCAACACTGTTCGGCGGCATTTCCGGCTCGGCGGTTGCGGAGGCAGCGGCGGTCGGCGGCCTGATGATCCCGCAGATGAAGGCGCGTGGATATGGAGCGGACTACGCCGTCAACGTCACGTCGATGGCGGCGCTGATTGCGCTGCTGCTGCCGCCGTCGCACAACATGATCATCTACTCGATCTCGGCAGGCGGAAAGATCTCCATCGCCGATCTGTTCACGGCCGGTATCATCCCGGGCCTGCTACTGGCCCTGTCGCTGATGGTCACCGCCTATATCGTGGCGCGCTCCCGCGGCTATCCGACCGAGGCGTTTCCGGGCTTCGCCGCCGTCGCGCATCTTTTCGCCGTTGCGGTGCCCGGCCTGCTGCTGATCGCGATCATCTTCGGCGGCGTGCGATCGGGCGTTTTCACCGCCACCGAGAGTTCCTGTATCGCCGTCATCTATGCGTTGCTCGTGACCGTCTTCGTTTACCGGCAGATGACCTGGGAAGGGTTCGTTCATGCCACCCATGGCGCCGTGCGCACCACGGCCATGGTGCTGCTCATCATCGGCATGGCGGCGGCGTTCTCGTGGCTGATGGCCTTCCTGAAAGTGCCGGCAGCGTTGATAGCCTCCATGAACGCGATCTCGGACGATCCGCTGGTCGTGCTTCTCCTGCTCAACCTCTTGATGCTGTTCCTCGGCACGTTCATGGACATGGGGCCGACGATCATCATTTGCACGCCGATCTTCCTGCCCGTGGCGCAGGCCTACGGCGTCGATCCGGTGCATTTCGGCGTCATCATGATCCTCAATTTCGGCATCGGACTGAACACGCCGCCGGTGGGCGCAGTGCAGTTCGTGGCGTGTGCAGTGGGCAAGATATCCGTCTGGGAATCGATGCGCTCGATCTGGCCGTTCTATGCGGCAGGTCTCGTGGTGCTGGCGCTCGTCACTTACATTCCGGCCATTTCGCTATGGCTGCCGAGCGTCTTCAAATAGGGGGTGCGACATGGCCTCGGATACCGCAGTCGGGCTCCGCGTCGAACGAAGACCGAAGCTTTCGGAAACGGTCGTCGCGGCGATCCGCAAGCAGTTGCAGGCGGGCGAGATCCAGCCGGGGCAAAAGCTGCCGACAGAGGGTCAGCTGACTGAAACCTTCGGGGTCAGCCGCACCGTGATACGCGAGGCGCTGGCCAAGCTTGCCGCGGACGGCCTGGTCGAACCACGCCAAGGCGCCGGCGTCTTCGTCACCGAGCATATCTCGACAGCGTTCGGTGCTCTGGCAGCGGAGATGGGCAGCAAGGACTCGATCGCCCTCAACGTGCTCGAAGTCAGATTGGCGATCGAGATCGAATCCGCCGGGCTCGCGGCCATCCGCCGCAACGCCGCGCAGGAAGCGGCGATCCAGGAAGCCTTCTTCGAATTCGAGCGGCTGCTCCTCAATAGCGAGCCGACGGGACCGGCCGACCTTGCCTTCCACCGCGCAATCGCCAGCGCCACCAACAATCCATTTTATGTCGAGATGCTCGACGTGCTCGGCCGACGCGCCATTCCTTGCGACGTGACCTCGCCCTGGTCGACCGAGATCGCCCAATCGGACGCCTATCAGCGCGGCCTGCAGCGTGAGCATCTGGTGATCCTCAATGCCATCTCGGCAGGCGATGCCGAGGCGGCCCGGGAGGCGATGCGCGCGCATCTCGGTGCCAGCCAGCAGCGCTATCGCGAGCGCCTGCACGCGCGCCAGGTTTTTTATGCCGACTCGGTCAAGGCCGCGGCAACCGAATAAGCAATTGAGGCAGCCCCATGGGACAGCAATGAATCACACTGACAATCATACGGATTTCACCTCCCGCTTCGCCATCGATCCTGTTTCTGCCGCAGCCATGGGAACGGACGAACTGCGTCACAATTTCCTGATCGAGGACTTGTTCCAGCACGGCCGCATCAGCCTGACCTACACCCATTACGACCGCATGATCGTCGGCGGCGCCATGCCCGCCGGTACACCGCTGACGCTGCAGGCGATCAAGCCGACCGGAACCAAGAATTTTCTCGACCGCCGTGAGATGATCATCGTCAACATCGCCGGCGCCGGCATCGTGACAGCCGGCGGTCAATCCTACGAGCTGCAGGCGCGCGACATGCTCTATCTCGGCATGGGCACGGATGAGGTATCGTTCGCTGCGACCAACCCGGCTGAGCCGGCTAAGTTCTACCTGCTCAGCGCGCCGGCGCACCAGAGCCACCCCAACCGGCTGATCCGCATCGGCGATGCCAAGCGGCTCGATCTCGGCGGCCAGGCGACTTCCAACGAGCGCTCGATCTTCCAGTTCATCCATGCCGATGGCGTAAAGACTTGTCAGCTTGTCGTCGGCATGACCCAGCTTGCCTCCGGTTCGGTCTGGAACACCATGCCATGCCATGTGCATGACCGGCGCATGGAGGCCTATCTCTATTTCGACCTGCCGGAGGCGGCACGGGTGTTTCACTTCATGGGCGAACCGGACGAAACGCGCCATCTCGTCATGCGCAACGAGGAGGCGGTACTGTCGCCGGGATGGTCGATCCATTCGGGCGCCGGCACCTCGAACTACGCCTTCATCTGGGCGATGGCCGGCGACAATGTCGACTATACCGATGTCGACCTGGTGGCAGTGGAGGAGCTCAAGTGAGCGACCTCTCCGCATTCAGCCTCGCCGGTAAGCGTATCCTCGTCACCGGCGCCAATACCGGCATCGGCCAGGGCATCGCCGTGTCGATCACGCGCGCCGGCGGCGCGGTGGTCGGCGTCGGCCGCTCGGCGATGGACGAGACGGCGGAGAAGATTGCGGCAGCCGGCGGCCGCTTCGAGGCGATCCGCTGCGATCTTGGCGATGATGCAGCTGCCCAGGCGATGCTTGATCGCATCTGGGACGACACCGGACCGCTCGATGGCCTGGTCAACAATGCGGGCATCATCCGGCGTGCCGATGCGGTCGAACTGACCGAAGCCGACTGGGACGACGTCATCGGTGTCAATCTGAAGACGGTATTCTTCCTCAGCCAGCGCTTTGCCAGGCGCGTGCTCGCCGATCCGGCGCGGCGCGGCAAGATCGTCAACATCGCTTCGGTGCTGAGTTTTCAGGGCGGCATCCGCGTCGCTTCCTACACCGCCTCCAAACATGGCGTGCTCGGCATTACCCGGCTGCTGGCATGCGAATGGGCGGCAAAGGGCATCAACGTCAATGGCATTGCACCTGGCTATATCGAGACCAACAATACCGAGGCGCTGCGCGCCGATCCCGACCGCAGCGCGTCGATCCTGGCGCGCATTCCGGCCGGGCGCTGGGGCGCGCCGGAGGACATCGGCGACGCAGCCGTCTTCCTGCTGGCGCCGGCGTCGAACTATATGCATGGCGCGGTGGTGCCGGTGGACGGCGGCTGGCTGGCGCGATGAACAACAAAAATGAGAGTTTGGCGATGACCGGAACCAAAATCTTCTCGCATGCCGGCGAGGGTGCGTGGACGCCGACGCCCGACGGCAACCGCCGGCGCGTGCTCCTGCACACCGATGAACTGATGATGGTCGAGTTCGGTTTCGACAAGGGCGGCGTCGGCGCGCTGCATTCGCACCCGCATGTCCAGGCGAGCTACGTCGCCGAGGGCCGCTTCGAGGTCACCATCGACGGCAGGACCGAGATCCTGGAGGCCGGAAGCAGCTTCATCGTTCCGTCCAACCTTGTCCATGGCGTCACGGCGCTGGAGGCGGGACGACTGGTCGACAGTTTTACGCCGCACCGCGCCGATTTCCTCGACTGAGCCGCTGGCCCGAAGATCAGGCAGCCGGTTCTCGGAACGAAAAACCCGCGCCTCCGGAGAGACGCGGGCGTGTTGCCTGGGCGCTTGTGGCGCCGCGGTACTCAAAACATCACCGCAGAACCTGAACCTGCCGAATGATGGTGAAGATAGGATTAACCGCTCCGAGGCGGCGCGATATTCACAGCCAAAGCGAATAGGGGCTGGAACGACGGTCTGATATCGGCCAATGAGAGAGAGGTTCGCTTCAGGCGGTGCCGAGGAGGACCGGAGGGGTCGATAAATGTTCGAATCTGCTGTCCAGGCAATCACCTGGCGATTCGCCTGGAAATTTCGGCAGGCCGTGTCCGCGAAAGTTCTGTAATGCAGGCAGCAGCGAGCATCCCGCCGGAGGATTCCAAGCGGCGCGTCCTGAAGGATGTATTCGGCTTCGATGATTTTCGTCTCGGCCAAGCGGCTGTGATGGAGGCGCTGCTGGCCGGGCGCCATGTGCTGGCTGTCATGCCGACCGGCGCCGGCAAATCGCTCTGCTACCAGGTCCCGGCGCTGGTGCTGGGCGGGCTCACCATTGTCGTTTCGCCGCTAGTGGCCCTGATGCAGGATCAGGTCGCCGCATTGCGCCTTGCCGGCGTGGCGGCCGATACGATCAATTCCTCACTCGACCGCGATGCCAATGTCGCTGCATGGCGCCGCGTCGCGGCAGGCCAGACGCGCCTGCTCTACCTTGCACCGGAGCGGCTCATGACGGTGCGAATGCTCGAGGCGTTGATCAGGCTCGATGTCCGGCTGATCGCCATCGACGAGGCACATTGCATCTCGCAATGGGGACCGGCGTTCCGGCGCGAATACGAAGAATTGTCACGGCTGCGCGGCATCTTCCCCGATGTGCCGATCATTGCGCTGACGGCGACGGCGGACGAGACGACGCGCACCGACATTGCCGCGCAACTGTTCGACGGGCGCGTCGATACCGTGGTGCTCGGCTTCGACCGGCCGAACATCAAGCTAAGCATTGAGCCCAAGCAGGACAGCAAGCGCCAGTTGCTAGGCTTCGTGCAGCGCCATGCGGGCCGCAGCGGGATCGTCTATTGCCTGTCGCGCAAAAAGACCGAAGAGATGGCGGCGTTCCTCGAGCGGAACGGCGTACGCGCGCTCGCCTATCATGCCGGGATGAGCAAGGACGCACGTGAAGCGAATCAAAACGCTTTCATGACTTTGTCCGGCGTGGTGATGGTGGCGACCATCGCCTTCGGCATGGGGATCGACAAGCCGGATGTCGCCTATGTCTTCCACACCGACCTGCCGGGCAGTCTTGAGGCCTATTATCAGGAAATCGGGCGGGCGGGCCGCGACGGGCGGGCGGCCGAGGCACATATGCTCTTCGGTCTCGGCGATATCCGCATGCGCCGGCTTTTCATCGAAGACGAGGACGCGCCGGCTGAGCACAAAAGGCGCGCGCATGGCCGGCTCGATACGCTGATCGGCTATTGCGAGACGACGCAGTGCCGCCGTCAGATCCTGCTTGGCTATTTCGGCGAAAGTGCTTCGCCTTGCGGCAATTGCGACAACTGCCTCGACCAGGCGCCGCATGCGGATGGCGAGGCGGAGGCGCGGACCATTCTGGCGGCGATCACACAGACCGGCGAGCGCTTTGGCGCCGCCCATGTCGTCGATGTCCTGCTCGGCCACGAAACCGAGAAGGTTCTAGACAGGAACCACCATAGGCTTGCCAGCTTCGGCACCGGTGTGGCGCACAAGAAAAACGTGTGGCTGTCGCTGGTCCGCCAGCTCGTCGCGGGAGGGTTCCTGACATTGGACCCAGCCGGCCATGGCGGCCTCGCCATTGCCGAGAAGGGCCGTGCGCTGGCTCGGGGCGAGGCCTCGTTCCGGTATCGCGTGGACGCGCGCCAGTCATCGCGAGGCAAGATACGTCCTGAGGATACCGCAGCAGGCACGGAAGGTCTGGATTCGGCGCTGCTGGCTGCGCTCAAGGCTGTACGGCTGCGTCTTGCCCGGGAACGCCAGGTGCCGGCCTTCGTGATCTTTTCGGATCGTACGCTGATCGATATGGCCGAACGCTGCCCGCGTGATCTGGGCGCCTTCGCCGCGGTCAACGGCGTCGGCGCGGCCAAGCTCAAGGATTTCGGCGAGATATTCCTCGGCGCGATCGCTGCGCATCAATCCGCTGGACCGGCGTGAGGATAGAGCATTTTGCAGCCAAGTGGAATCACTTGGCGTCGCAGAAATGCGGCTAAAACAAATAGATAGAGCGGGATGCACGGTTCAATTGTGAACGCGTCCCGCTCTAGCCAAAAATCAGATTCGCAATCGCGCGGCGCTGCAACAGGTTAGTTTGCGAGGCAGCATTTCTTTGCTTTCTTGCCGCTTCCACAGGGACACGGATCATTTCGTCCGACATGGCGCCAAGGATTTGTGACCGGCGCTGTCAATCTCGACAACTCGTCGAGCCAAGTTTGTTCCGGCGAAGTTTGTTCCGGCAAGGGCGATTGCCAATCTTCCTCGCCAAAATACTCAAGATGGCTGGTCCATTCCAGCGCTTCAACCACATCGTCGATATAGCCGAGATCGGCGCGCTCGAATCGATCGACGTCGTTCGGGCTTTGCTCGGCGGCCAGCAGATCGTCTTCGAAATCACTGCGGTCGATTATTCCTTCGGGGATGCGGCCGTCGTCCCATGCGCTGTAAACAAGCGACGCCAGATCGCGCAAGCCAAGCTGGGCGATCGCGGCCAGCCAGGCGATCCAGGCGAAATCGTCGTCATCGGCCAGCCTCTCGGCGTGGAATCGCTCGAGAAAATCTCGCATTCGGTCACGTTCGATGCGGCCTTCCCAGGTCAGGAAGGTCGCTGCGCCCAAAACTGCATCGCGGACGAATTCATCGACGGAGCGGTCGCTGATCAAGCTGAACAAAGCGTCGGCGTCGCCATTAAACACGCCGGCGACGATGCGCGCCATGCCCTCGGTCACCACGTCGCCGAGCAGGTCATCGAGGTCGCGTCCCGGCCGGCGCAGCAAGCGCAACAAGGGCTCGAACGTTCCAGTATCGCGAGCGCCGCCCAGAATGTAGATGCCTCGCAAGAGCAGCATCTGATCATCCCGCGACAGAGGCCCTCCTTCGGCCGCTCTCGTGAGGACGGCACGCAGCGCCGGAGCCGATTCTTCAATTCTCGCTATGCAGTGAATGACTGCGACATCCGGCAATTGCTGCTCGTTTGCCACGGCATGTAGTTGATCTTCTATCGGACCGAGATCGAAGCCGGGCTTGCCCCGGCCAAGGACGGATTCCAGTTCTTCCTTCTTCATGGCATCCTCGCTGCCGTTCGCGCTTGCCAAATCTACGATAGACCGGCTGCCTTTCAACAATTCATCCGCACAAACGGCAAATTCCTGTGGAAGAAAGTGCCAGGCGGGGCGATCTCGGCCTCGACACAGCTCTATCCTGAACTGACCTGTGAGACGAGAATCGCCCAGCAGCCAAGCAACCATGAGCGAGTATCAATACTACGAGTTTCGGGCGGTCGACCGCCCACTCAGCGAAGCGGATCGCCGGGCATTGCGCGATGTGTCGACGCGGGCGCGGATTACGGCCACGAGCTTCACGAATTTCTACGAGTGGGGCGACTTCAAAGGCGACCCGGTCGCGTTGATGCGGCGTTGGTTCGATCTTCATCTCTATTTGGCGAATTGGGGCACCCACCGGCTGATGATCCGGATTCCAGCGCGATTGGTCGATCGGCAGCGCCTCGAGGGATTCCTGCATGCGGTCGACTGCCTCGCGATCAGCGCATCGGGAGAGAACCTGATCGTCGACATTCTGTGCGAAGAACTGGAACCTGCGAACGATTGGGATGATTGGGACGACGACTCGCACTGGCTCGAAGCACTGGCGCCGCTGCGCGCCGATGTGCTCGGCGGCGATTTGAGGCTTTTCTACCTGCTGTGGCTGAAGACGGCCGAGACCGGTTCCGTCGAGCCGGACGAGGCGGAGCCTTTGCCGGGGATCGGCCCGATGACGCCCGCGCTCGACGCTTTCGCACGCTTCTTTCGGCTCGACGCCGACCTCGTCGCTGCGGCGGCCGAGCGTCTCGCCGGCACGACAACGGAATTGTCGCCGGATATGCTCCGGCGCTCAGTCGGCGCCCTGTCCGATCATGAAACGACGACGCTGCTCGTTCGTCTCGTCGACGGCGATCCGCATGTTGAAAACGAGCTTCGGGCGTTGGTCCGGGATCGCTCGATGTTGAAAGTCTCTGGGTTGGAGGCCACCGTGCCCTCGGTTCCACGCTCGGCCGGCGAACTGCGTGCCCGTGCCGAGGCAATCCGTCAGGCCCGCGAGCGCGGGCAGGAGGAGCAGCGAGAGGCTGAGAGAAAACTGCAGGCGGCCGAAGAGGCGCGCGCCCGCCGTATCCGGCTCGATGCGCTCTCGCGGCGCGGCGACAGCGTCTGGCGTGAGGTCGAGAGCGAGATCGAGCGCCGCAACTCTTCCGGCTACGACAAGGCCGCCGGCCTCCTGTTCGACCTCAAGGCAATCGCAGAGGAATGTGGCACGACCCACGATTTTGCTCGCAGGCTGCAGGAGATCCGCGATCGCCATATCCACAAGAGGCGTTTTATCGAACGGCTAAGAGACGATTAGCACCTGCTTCGTCTCGCCGCCGCAATCGCCGCCTCCTGCTGCCGCAAGCGCTCGATCTTCGCACTCTGCCGGGCAGCGACGGTCGCGGCGACACGCTGTCCTCCCAACAGCCAGCCCGGAATGTTGGTGTGGACGACTTTGCCGCGAGCAATGGCCGTTGCCGACATTTCGTCGGCGACCGCGCCTATCGCCACGTTGAGCTCGACGCAACTCATCTTGTCGTATTTCGCAGCATCAAGGGATGCCGGCAAAGGCGATGCGCAACTTGCGACAAACATCAGGCTGCACATTACAGGCGTGGCCGTGGAGGTCGCCTTCATTCCCTTATCAAGCACGTTGATGCCGGACGGCGGATTTCGGAGGGTTCTCGATCTCGGGCGGCGAAGGGCTCCCGAGGTTCCGCGTAACTGAAGCATGTGACCTCTACAACACTCCGTGCTGACCGTCCTGTTTTTCTTCGAAGAATTCCGAGAGAGCCGCTGCCGTCTTGTCGGGGTGCTCTTCTGGGAAAAAGTGCCCGCCTTGGACAGCGCGCCCTTCCACTCTGTCGGCCCATTTCCCCCAGATGACCAGCGGCCCGCCTTCTTGCGCATACCAGTTCTCCAGAGCACCTTCGCCACTCCATAGCGCCAGTAGCGGACACTCGATGCGACGACCGTTTGCCTGGTCCAGCGCGTCATGTTCACGATCGATCGTCGCAGCGGCGCGATACTCTTCGCAGATGGCATGAATATGCGCGGGATCGCCAAGCGCATCAACATAGGCGTTCCTGACCTCTTTGGAGACCATTTTCGCCGAAGATCCCCACTGCGTCATCGCATCGTCGACGACGGCATCGGGAGCCGCGCCTATCAGACGCTCCGGCAGGGGCTCCGGCTGAGCAAGAAGGCTCCAGGGCCAGAAGCCGAGCGCCAGTCTGGCATCCGCCCGATCCCATGTTGCGGCGGTGGGGATGATGTCGAGGACGGCGATCTTGAGGACTTTGTCGGGATGGTCGAGCGCCAGACAATAGGCAACCCGCCCGCCACGATCATGCCCGGCAACCATGAACCGCTCAAACCCCAGCTGCTTCATGACTTGAACCATGTCGCCGGCCATGGCGCGTTTGGCGTATGGGCTATGATCGGCAGAGGAAACCGGGCATCCGCTTTGCCCATAGCCTCGAAGGTCGGCGGCGACCACCGTGAAGCGGTGCGCCAAGGCTGCGGCGATATCCCTCCACATCAGATGTGTCTCTGGAAAGCCGTGAAGAAGCAGCAGCGGCGGACCGGCGCCGCCGACCCTTGCGAAAATCGTCGTATCGTCCAGTCGTAGGCTGGTGGCTCTGAAACCTGCAAACACCGTCAGCCTCCTCCGCGCCCTTAGGAAAGCTCCCTAAGGGCGCTAACGGCCGCCTGAGGCGAAAACCCCGGCCGCGATGGCCAGGGTTCAAGCCGGCCAGTTGCTAGAACCGAAACCAGACCCACACGCGCCTGCGGAAGCACCGCCTGCGCCGATAGCCGTTTCGCCAGTAAACGCGACAGACCCTTCTCCAACCGCGCCGGCGGCGGCGACGCGGCCGGTGCCACCGGCGATGATAGACTGGTTGCAACTCTGCTTGAGTTTCGTCGTCGTCGAAGGTCTCGACATCCGGCGCCTCGAGTTCATCGAGAATGCCGCTTCTGGCAGTTGGAACGCCGGCCACTGCGTTGATTGGCCGAACTGTGCTTGCAAGGGCCGCAGCCCCGGCAATGCCAAACATTCCTGTCAAAAATAGTCGCCGATCCATGGAAACCTCCCGATCTTCAACCAGCGATAGAACAAGGCTAACGATGGGGAGATAGCGCAGTTGGTGCAAACGCCTAGAGCCGTGCGGCGATTGCGATGATCCGGTCGGCCGAAGGCCTGCCCAGCGTGAATCCAAAGATGTTCGGCGTCGTGACCACTCCTGGAGCGACTCCGCGCCCCGTGTGCCAGCCGCTCATCCAGGGCATCTCGATCGCGCCGAACGATACAGCGATCCCGAGGGCTATCAGCGCAATGCCCAAAGCAACTTCGAAGCGCCGGCCGCGCTGCAGCAGCTTCTCGACGAAGACGACCAGCGTCAACAGCAGCATCCAGGCGACGCTCATGATGCCCACCGCGACCAGCACGGCAAACAGAGCCCAGCAGCAACCAAAGCAATAGAGCCCGTGCCGCAGCCCCATCTCGAGTGCGCCAACCCGCCCGTCGCGCCAATGCTGCGCAACGAAAGCGAGCGGCGAACGGCAATGGCTGAGGCAAATGTGCTTGAGGGTCGTGAATTGGTAGAGCCCGGCGACGCCAAGCGTTATACCGAGCCCGAGCGGCGCCCATTTCGAACGCTGAGGCGGATCGAGGCTCGTCGCAAACTCGCTTCCGAGCTGGACCAGGACATACACGAGAAGGCCCGCCGCCGCCCAGACGAGCATGTAGCCGGCGACGAATATCCACGCCGGGATGGCGACGTTATGTTCGCGCCTGGCCTGCGCCGCCGCGAACATAAAGATCATGGGCGCGGCCGCCGGCAGCATCATAGCAGCCATCATCACCGTCCATACAGCAAGAAAGGCTGCGGCGCCGGCGAGCGACCAGCCGTCGGCGGCAATTCCGGCCGTCGCCATGCCGGCCATGCCTTCCATACCCTCCATCCCGCCGCGCACCGCAATGCCCATAGGCATATCCATGCTGAGGGTCAGCGCCCACGCTGCCGCTGTTAGCACGACGAGCGATACCAAAAGGCCGAGCGGCATGCCACGCAAATTCCGGAGCCGCCACGATTTCCCGGGAAACGCGTCAGGCATCGGCACGCCCTAGTTCGGGCCGGTCCAGTCGAACGGAATGTGTTTGCTCGAGCGCGCCGTGCCCGTCCAGTCGAGCCCGAAGCCTTTAGTGCTCACCTCGACCGAACGCCCCCAGGTGGCAACCTGGCCCGGGCCGACCTCCGAGCCCGGCGGGTTGATCGTCTGCACCCGCTTGCCGGGTGGTGTTGTCGGACCTGAAAGCGCTTCCGCATGCCCGACGACGAGGCCAGGAATCTCGACCCGCCAGGTGGCGAGGTCGCCCGCCACTTCGAAAGTGATCGGCACGAACTCCATGCCACGCATCTCGCCGATGTTGGCGGCAAAGCCCGCCGGCCAGCCGCCGGCCTGCCCACCGAAGATCGCCTGCAGGGCTTCACGTTGCCGCTCGTTCGCCTTCTCGTCGAGGTACATGCCCATCACGGCCTTTGCCTCGCCGGCCCATAGATTACCTTCGTACTCGCCGAGCGCCACCAGCGACAGGCCGTCGAGCTTCACGTCGCCATACTGACCCTCGCGTACATGCCAGGCGAGCACGCCCTGGCAGTGATTGCCGGTCGGCCGCTGGGCGAACTCGCAAGGGCAAGGGATATCGCAGCTGCAGATGTCGAACCAGTCGCCTGCGAGCCGCCATTGAGGCACTGCATTCACGGCTCTTCCTCCCGGAATGTAGCGCCATTTATACGTCGAAGGCGGGGCGCACTCCAGCAGTTAGTGCATCGCTCGGTGATTTTGGTGGACTTGCCGCCCCAGAAACAAGTCACCGCGTTTTGATCAGCAACTGCTCGCAACAGCACCCAGCCGCCATGCGCTCACCCGCTGTTCCGGTAGAATCGTCGCAGGACTGCAATTGAGCTTCGCGCCGTCACGAGCGATTATGGCTGAGTTCGGCAGGCAAAAATCACAAAATGAAATTAGGATCACTGGCGGAGAGGGAGGGATTCGAACCCCCGATGGGCTTGCACCCATGCCGCATTTCGAGTGCGGTGCATTCGACCACTCTGCCACCTCTCCGCGGTCATGGTCCGCCGTTGCCGGCGCGGCGCACTAGATAACGGCTGGACAGGCAGGTTACAAGGGCCAATCTGCCCCGGCGCCGCAGGTTCCCGTTCGTGCTTTCTTCAACACTCCGGTAGCCGCTGTTCGATATTTGGCGGACTGGGCTCAACTCATCCGCCTCTTGCCCGCGGCGCTTGCCTTGACTCAAGCCGAACCTTCGGTTAGGGACAGCGCGCAATCGGCGTGGAGGGATCTTCCGCGCCGCTTGTTTTTTGGACCCGCAGACTGACAAAAAGACGGCCGAACCGCCTGAAGCGGTTCATCAAGGCCGACCGAACAGCGAAAGGCAAAAAATGTTCGCAGTCATCAAAACGGGCGGCAAGCAGTATCGCGTTGCCGCCAACGATCTCCTGAAGATCGAAAAACTCGAAGCCAATGTCGGCGATATCGTCGAAATCGGCAATGTGCTCGCGCATGGCGAGGGCGAGAACGTCACGTTCGGCGCGCCGTTCGTCGATGGTGCGATGGTCACCGCCGAAGTCGTCGAGCAGGGCAAGAACCGCACCGTCATCGCCTTCAAGAAGCGCCGTCGGCAGAATTCGCGCCGCAAGATCGGCCATCGCCAGCTTTTGACCACCGTCAGGATCGCCGAGATCCTGCTGGGTGGCGCCAAGCCGGCGAAGAAGGCCGCAGCCAAGACCGAAGCGAAGGCCGAGGTTGCGGCCAAGACCGAGGCGAAGGCTGAAGCCGCGCCGAAGGCCGCAGCGAAGGCAGAGGCTGCGCCGAAGAAGGAAGCCAAGGCTGAGACGACCGAGGACAAGACTGCCGAAGCCGCCGCACCGTTGTTCAAGGCGCCGAAGGGCGAGCCGGACGACCTGACGGCGATCAAGGGCATCGGCCCGGTTGCCGCCGGCCAGCTCAACGAACAGGGCATCACCACCTTCGCCCAGATCGCCAAGCTGTCCGACAAGGATGTCGCCAAGATCGACGAGCATATGCCGTTCAGCGCCGACCAGATCAAGGATTGGCGCGAGCAGGCCAAGGAATTGGCGAAGAAGTAGAACGGACCGGCGCAATCGTCGCCGGATCGCACTTGAAACGGAACGCGAACGCGTTCATAAGATCGTTCAGGCGCCTCGCGGCGCATCGGAGTAGTTAGATGGCACACAAGAAAGCTGGCGGATCGTCGCGCAATGGTCGCGACTCCCATTCCAAGCGGCTCGGCGTGAAGAAGTTCGGCGGCGAAGCCGTGATTCCGGGCAACATCATCATTCGTCAGCGTGGCACGACGTGGCATCCCGGCACTAATGTCGGCATTGGCACGGACCACACGCTGTTTGCGCTGGAAGCTGGCGCAGTCACCTTCAACAAAAAAGCCAATGGCCGAACCTACGTATCGGTGAACCCGATGACGAAGGCAGCGGAGTAGCCGGTTCCGCACGAGAACACCGGCACCCATCTCGGGACCGGTGTCTGGCCAAGCCAGGAAAAGGATCAGGGGAGATGGGTTGCCATCTCCCTTTTTTCTTGCCTGGAGGACTTTGACATGGTTGCCGAAGCGGAAGCGATAGACGACGAAAGTTACACGATAGATTGTCCGGTGCTCGCGACCGAGCGGCTGGTCATGCGTGCCCCGCGTGAAAGCGACATCGAGCAATTGGTGGCGCTCGCGGACAACCGACATGTCGCGGAAATGCTGGCCCGCATGCCGCATCCCTATGGCGAGGCCGAGGCACGCGCTTTCCTGGCCATGACGGCATCGCGCCGGGCCGGAATCGCCTATGCGTTGACGCTGGCCGGCACCGAGACCTTCGTCGGCTGTGCCGGGCTCAACACTACGGATCGTGGGCTGGAGCTCGGCTACTGGATCGGCGAGCCGTACTGGAAACGCGGCTATGCGACGGAAGCAGCGCACGCACTGGTCGACCTTGCCTTCCAGAGAACCACGATCCAGGTGCTGCACGCCTCGACGCGGGTTATCAATCCGGCCTCGCGCCGGGTCATCCACAAATGCGGCTTCCAGTATGCCGGCCAGGGCATGCTGAATTCGATCGTTGCCGGCCAGGTGCCGGTCGAGCGCTACCGCCTCGATCGCAAGACCTGGACCAGCCTGCGGAACTGGGTGCATTTCTGAGGCATGCCGATATTCAGGTGATGCCGGCCTGCGAATGGCGGCTTCCTGCGCTTCCGGTGCTCACGTACTTTAAGTACGCTCCGCTCCGGTTCTCGGAAGCCACCACTCTCGGCACGGCCTGACCTGAATCTCGACACACCTCGGCGCGAAAGATTGCGGACCAACGTTGATGTCACGTCATCTCGAGCCAGACCGGCAAGTGATCCGAACCGGCCACTTGCCGGTCGACCCACAGGCGCCTCAGCGATTTGGCAAACGAAGCGCTGGTGAAGATGTAGTCGATGCGCTTGTGGCGGCTGGTATCGCCCGGCCGCTTGGGGTCGACCCAGGTGACGAGATCGGCGTCGGCAACGCCGAGGCGCGCGGCGGCATCGACGGCGAGGTCGGCGGTCACCGGCATGCCGAATTCATGGTCAGGCTGGCCGGCGAGTTCGACATGTTCCGGCGATCCGGCGAGCATGTTGAAGTCGCCCATGACGACGAAGCCATCGGGACAAGGCAGCTCCGGCAAGCCGATCTCGGCGACGCCGGAGAGCCCGCCGCCCTCGAGCGGGTAGTTCAACAGGCGCTGGCGCAGAAAGCGGATCTGGCTCAGGCGTTCAACCGGGCTGCGGTGGTCGAGATGGGTGGAATAGAAGCGCATCGGACCAAGCGGCGTTTCGATCAGCGCCTCCAACGCGCCGCGCTGGAAGTTCATCGCCTCGAAACTGCGGCTGCGCGGCAAAAGGAGATTGCGCGACAGATGGATCGGCGTCCTCGACAGCACCATGTTGCCGAGCTGGAAGGTGGTCGTGATGGCGCGGCCGTTCTCCAGGCGCGAGCCGGCGTCGGCTTCGAAGTTGCTGCCGTAGACGGCAAAATAGTCGGGCAGTGCCTCGCCGAGCTCGGCCACCATGTCGCGGCCGCCATTCTTCGGGTTGGCGCGGGTAACCTCCTGCAGCGCGATCACGTCGGCGCCGCGCACGGCATCGGCGATACGGCCGACATCATAGCGGCCGTCGAGGCCGACGCCGTAGTGGATATTGTAAGTTACCAGCTTCATTCCGACATCTCGCGCTTGAAAAGCCGAGGATCGATTTTCGGCAAGCGGTCAACCAAATGCTACGCGTCTAGAGATACGCGCGACGTTACAGTAGCAAAAACGGCCCTCGCCCTTCGACCCGCCTTGGTTTAGAGCAATCCCGCAAAGCCAATAGCAGAAACCATACAATCCGATGAAATTTCTCGATCAAGCCAAGGTCTACATCCGCTCCGGCGACGGCGGCGCCGGTTCGGTGTCGTTCCGGCGCGAAAAGTTCATCGAGTTCGGCGGCCCGGACGGCGGCGATGGCGGCCGCGGCGGCGATGTCTGGGTCGAGGCGGTCGATGGGCTGAACACGCTGATCGACTATCGCTACCAGCAGCATTTCAAGGCCAAGACCGGGACGCACGGCATGGGCCGCAACATGACCGGCGCCAAGGGTGCCGACGTGACGCTGAAAGTACCGGCCGGAACACAGGTCTTTGCCGAGGACAATGAGACGCTGATCTGCGATCTGACGGTTGTCGGCCAGCGCTTTCTTTTGGCCAAGGGCGGCAATGGCGGCTTCGGCAACCAGCATTTCAAGACCTCGACCAACCAGGCGCCGCGCCGCGCCAATCCCGGACTGCCGGGCGAAGAGCTCAACATCTGGCTCAGGCTGAAGCTGATCGCCGATGCCGGCCTTGTCGGGCTGCCCAACGCCGGCAAGTCGACCTTCCTGGCGGCGGTCACCGCGGCCAAGCCGAAGATCGCCGACTATCCCTTCACCACGCTGCATCCGGGCCTTGGCGTTGCCCGCATCGACGGGCGCGAATTCGTCATCGCCGACATTCCCGGCCTGATCGAAGGCGCGCATGAAGGTGTCGGCATCGGCGACCGCTTCCTTGGCCATGTCGAACGCACGCGTGTCCTTCTTCATCTTGTCTCGGCGCAGGAAGAAAATCCGGCCAAGGCCTACAAGACCGTGCGCGCCGAACTCGACGCCTACGGCAACGGGCTGACCGACAAGGTCGAGATCGTCGCGCTTTCCCAAGTCGACATACTCGATGCCGCCGCGCGCAAGACGAAAGCCGCCTCGCTGAAACGCGCCGCCGGCCGCGCCCCGATGCTGCTTTCGGCGGTCACCGGCGAAGGCGTCGAGGCGGTGTTGCGCGCGCTGATGGCTGTGGTGGCCGATGCGCGCGAGGCTGTCGCTGCGCCGGTCGAGACGCGCTGGAACACATAGCCATGGCCGCGCAATCGCTGAAAAATTATCGGCGCATTGCCGTCAAGATCGGCTCGGCGCTGCTTGTCGACCGCACGGCGGGCCTGAAGCGCGACTGGCTGGCCTCGCTTGCCAACGACATCGCCGTGCTGGCCAATGGCGGCGCCGAAATTCTCGTCGTGTCTTCCGGGGCGATTGCACTCGGCCGCACCATCCTCGGTCTCGGCAAGCGGGCGCTGAAGCTCGAAGAGAGCCAGGCCGCTGCTGCCGTCGGGCAGATCGCCTTGGCCGGCGCCTGGTCGGATGCGCTCGGCAAGAATGGCTTGAAATCGGGCCAGATCCTGTTGACGCTCGGCGACACCGAAGAGCGCCGCCGCTATCTCAACGCGCGGGCGACGATCTCGACGCTGCTCAAGATGAAGGCAGTGCCGGTCATCAACGAGAACGACACAGTGGCCACCTCCGAAATCCGCTATGGCGACAATGACCGGCTGGCGGCGCGTGTCGCCACCATGATGGGCGCCGATCTTTTGGTGCTGCTCTCCGACATTGACGGGCTCTACACAGCGCCGCCCGCGCGTGATGCGCAAGCCCGGTTCATTCCGGTCGTCGACCGCATCACCCCCGATATCGAGGCGATGGCGGGTGCTGCCGCTTCGGAATTGTCGCGCGGCGGCATGCGCACCAAGCTCGACGCCGGCAAGATCGCCACCGCCGCCGGCACCGCCATGATCATCACATCGGGCACGCGGCTGTCGCCGCTGCTGGCAATCGAGCGCGGCGAGCGCGCCACGTTCTTCCGGCCGAGCGCCAATCCGGTCAAAGGCTACAAGACCTGGATCGCCGGGCAGCTCGAACCCGCGGGGCGGCTGACCGTCGACGCCGGCGCCATCGGCGCGCTGCTCTCCGGCAAGTCGCTGCTGCCGGCCGGTGTCAAACTGGTCAGCGGCAATTTTGCGCGTGGCGACACGGTGGCGATCCTGTCGCCCGAGGGCCGCGAGATAGCGCGCGGGCTGGTTGCCTATGATGCCGCCGATGCCGTAAGGATCGCTGGGCTGAAGACGACCGAGATCGAAACCGTGCTCGGCTACGAAGCGCGATCGGCGATGATCCACCGCGACGACCTCGTGGTGAGCCATGCCGGTGGCGAGCAAGTAGTCGGTGACCAGGTTACATAGCGGAGGATGAGCCATGCTGACGCTGCATGAAAAATCCCGGGATGATACCGTGGCGCTGATGGCCGATATCGGCCGCCGCGCGCGTGCCGCGGCCCGGCCGCTGGCCATAGCTGCGGCCGAGCGCAAGCGCGCGGCGCTGGTCGGCATGGCTCAGGCTATCCTTCGGCATGAGCAGGATATCCTCGACGCCAATGCCATCGATATCAGGAATGGCGAGGAGGCTGGCCTATCGGCAGCGTCGATGGACCGGCTGAAGCTCGATCCCGCCCGCATCCGGGCCATGGCCGACGGTATCCGCGAGATCGCAAACCTCAGCGATCCGGTCGGCGATGTCATTGCCGCATGGGACCGGCCGAACGGGTTGCATATCGAACGGGTGCGCACGCCGCTCGGCGTCGTCGGCGTCATCTATGAGAGCCGGCCTAACGTGACCGCCGATGCCGGCGCTCTCTGCCTCAAGGCGGGCAACCCGGTGATCCTGCGCGGCGGCTCGGATTCGGCGAATTCTTCCGCCGCGATCCATGCCTGCCTGGTCGAGGGGCTGAAGGCAGCCGGGCTGCCGGAGGATGCCATACAATTGGTGCCGACCACCGATCGCGGCGCCGTCGGCGAAATGCTGAAAGGGCTTTCCGGCAATCTCGAGGTCATCATTCCGCGCGGCGGCCGCAGCCTGGTCGAGCGTGTGCAGAACGAGGCACGGGTGCCGGTGTTCGCGCATCTCGAGGGCATCTGCCATCTCTATATCGACCGATCGGCCGATCTCGACATGGCGGTCAAGATCGCGGTCAATGCCAAGATGCGGCGCACCGGGGTGTGTGGTGCTGCCGAGACGCTGCTGGTCGACCGTGCCGTCGCCGGCACGCACCTGGTGCCGATCCTCGAGGCTCTACAGGCGGCAGGCTGCGAGATCCATGCCGATGCCGAGGTGCTGAAGCTTTATGCCGATGCCCAGCCGGCGACCGATGCAGACTGGGTGACCGAATACCTCGACGCCATCATTGCTGTGAAGCTGGTCGACGGCATTGGCGGCGCGATCGAGCATATCGAGAATTTTTCCTCGCATCACACCGAGGCGATCATCGCCGAGGATGCAAACGCCGTCGAACGGTTCTTCAACGAGATCGATTCGGCGATCCTTCTGCACAACGCCTCGACGCAGTTTGCCGATGGCGGCGAGTTCGGCATGGGCGCCGAGATCGGCATCGCCACCGGCAAGATGCATGCACGCGGGCCGGTCGGCGTCGAGCAGCTGACCTCGTTCAAATACCGCGTACGCGGGTCGGGACAGGTGAGGCCTTGAATCCGTCCGCAGTCCGAGCCTGAGAGGCGTGCGCCCAGCCACCCCCCTCTGTCCTGCCGGACATCTCCCCCTCAAAAGGGGAGATCAGCTCTCTTTCGCGATTTCGCCAATTGCCGGGCGGGCAGAGTTCATGCCGTCATTGAAACTGACGATCTCTCCCCTTGAGGGGGAGATGCCCGGCAGGGCAGAGCGGGGTGCCTGACGCATGCTTGCCTTGTCCGAACATGCCATATCCTCCCGCTACCTCAAGATGCCGCATGCCGGGAAAGGCGTGGCGGTCGGGCTGTTCGGCGGTTCGTTCAACCCGCCGCACGCCGGCCATGCGCTGGTCGCCGAGATCGCACTCAGACGCCTTGCGCTCGACCAGCTGTGGTGGATGGTGACGCCCGGCAATCCGCTCAAGAATGCCGGAGACCTGGCGCCGCTGGCCGAGCGGCTGCAGCTGTCTGAAAAGATCGCCAAGAACCCGAAGATCAAGGTCACCGCCTTCGAGGCGGCCCACCACGTCCGCTTCACCGCCGACACGCTGGCGTTGGTCAAGGCGCGTAACCCCGGCGTCGATTTCGTCTGGATCATGGGGGCCGATTCGCTTCGCGACTTCCACCGCTGGCAGCGCTGGCGCCGTATCGTGATGACGTTCCCGATCGCGGTGGTCGACCGGCCAGGTGCGACGCTGTCGTTCCTGTCGTCCGTGGTCGCCAAGACGTTCGACTATGCCCGCGTCGACGAAGGCGACGCACCGCGGCTCGCCCGCATGGACGCGCCGGCCTGGACCTTCATCCACGGCCCGCGTTCGTCGCTGTCGTCGAGCGCGATCCGCAATGTGGCAAAGGGCTGAGCGGGCGGAAGGCAAGTCCAGCCATGTCGCATTTGCCGCTGCCTTGACCTGCTTGATGGGCGATCCTCGGTCATGACGATTCTCGAGCGCGACCAGGACAAGAACGGTCTAGGGCAGCCGGCGCCGTCGATCGCCATTGCCAGCATCCTCTTGTCGATGGGGCTGATCGCCGTCGGCAATGGGCTGATGTTCGCCTATATCCCAGTCCGGCTCGGCGCCGAGGGCTTCGATCCGACATGGGCGGGGCTGATCGTCACGGGTCTTTCGGCTGGCGGCCTCGCCGGCTGCATCCTGACCGGGCCGCTGGTGCGGCGTGTCGGTCATGCCCGCGTGTTCATGGTGCTGTCGGCACTGATCGTGCTGTCCAACGCCGCAGTCGGCGTCGGGCCGCACCCATTGCCATGGATCGCGGCACGGGCGCTCTATGGCTTTGCCATATGCGGCCTGTTCATCGTCGCGCAGAGCTGGCTGAACGATGTCGTCGCCAACGCCATCCGCGGCCGGGTCATGGCTATCTTCTACGTTGCCTATGTCGCCGGGCTCGGCGTCGGCTATTCGACACTGGCGTTGATCGATATCCGCGCGGCCGACGCGCCGCTGATCGGCATTGCCTTCACCGCGCTGTCGATCCTTCCTGTCGGGCTGACGCGGCTCGCGCAACCGCCGGCGCCGCAAGCGGCCTCCGTGGCGCTCGGCAGGGCCTGGCGGATCTCACCGGTCGGCGTTGCCGGCATGCTTGCCGTAGGTGGCCTGTCGATGACCATTTCGGGTTTTGCGCCAATCCATGCCACCGCCAAGGGCTACAGCCAGGCCGACGTCGCCTTGCTGCTTTCGGCAATGCCGGTCGGCACGCTGATCCTGCAGATCCCGCTCGGCTGGATTTCCGACCGCACCGACCGGCGCTTTGTGCTGATCGCGGCGTCGGCGCTTGCCACCGCGGCGGGCCTGTTTGCGCTGGGTTTCGACGGTGGCGCGCTGGCGGCGCTGCTCGTCATCTACGTGGTCTGGGACGGCGCCTCGGAATCGATCTACTCTCTGGCCAGCGCCCATGCCGGCGACCGCGCCGGCAAGGACGACATGGTGGCGCTGTCGAGCTCGCTTCTGTTCGCCTGGTCGCTGTCCGGCTTCGTCGTGCCCGGCATTGTGACCGGGCTTTCCGCCATCTACGGCACGCAGGCCTTCATCTATGTGGCGATCGTCATTGCCGCAGCCTACTGCCTGTTCGTTCTTTGGCGGGTCGTCATGGTGCGGCCGGTGCCCGCCACCGAGACCGGCAGTTTCGCGCCGATGACGGCGCAGGCGCCGTTGCCCGTCGATCTCGCCTTCGCGCCCGAAGGTCAGCGCGGGCGCGGAGAGCTTTGAACGCCCTCCAGCTGGTTTCAAATGCTTTATTGCCGTGTGGCTGAGGCATCGGGCTGCGGCGCTTTCGGCGCCGGCGCCGGGACCGAAAGGCCCTCGGCATCGAACGCCTGCTTGACACTCTTGGTGAGGTCGATCTGGGCGGCGAAGAAGTCGGCGGCTGCCGTCCAGTAGCGCAAGGTGATGGTGACGGTGCTATCGCCGACAGTCGCGACAAAGGCGATCGGCGCCGGCTGCCGCCTGACACGCCGGTCGGCGGCGGCAACGCCAAGCATGGTCTTTTGCGCGAAATCGATGTCGTTCCACGAGCCGATGCTGAGCGTGATGTCGCCGCGGCGCACGCCGTTGCGGGTGAAATTGCGGACCGGCTGGTTCCACAGGGTCGAGTTGGGTGCAAGCACGTAGACGCCTTCGACCGTTCTCAGCGTTGTGGCAAACAGCCCGATCTCCTCGACGGTACCGGATATGGCGCCGACTTCGACATATTCGCCGATGCGGAACGGCCGCAGCGCCAGGAGCATGATACCGGCGGCAATGTTCTGCAGCGTGCCTTGCAGCGCCAGGCCGATGGCCAGGCCGGCGGCACCGATAGCGGCAATGATCGAAGCCGTCTGCACGCCGAACTGGCCGAGAACCATGATCACGACCAGTCCCAGGATAGCGTAGCGGACGACTTGCGAGAAGAAATGGCGGAGCGTTTCGTCGAAACCGTGAACGTGGCCGAGGCCGGCGTAGATCGAACGCTCGGCGAGGCCGGCGACGATGTAGCCGATGACCAGCAGGATGACGGCGCCGACCGCCGAAAGCGAGTAGGAGACGATCAGCGTGCTGAGTTGCGCAAGGCCGGATTGCACAGTGAGGAGAGCGTTCTGGGGATCGATCGGCATGTCGGGATTCCGGTTCGTGGATGAGCCGATAACCGCTGCGAGGCGAGGCGGTTCCGAATTTCTCGTCCGAAAAGCCGCATATTCGGCCGCTGCCGGGCGCCTGCTTGCGAGCGGTGTCTTGAAACTGCAACCTAACTCTGCCTATCTAAGCAGTGTCACCTGATTTCATAGGTGATTTGGTTGTTCTTGCTGCGAAAGGAAATACACTGAGAACAGCACTTCGGAAGAAGGCCGACATCGTGCCTTCGCCGGCCGGGATCAGCGTAAACGACGCCGTGTCCCGCGCCATCAAGACAGTCCTTGCCAGTCTGGAAGACTCCAAGGCCGAAAACATCGTCTCAATCGACATTCAGGGGAAATCGAGCCTCGGCGACTACATGGTCGTCGCATCGGGTCGATCGCACCGTCATGTCTCGGCTGTCGCCGATCATCTCCTCAAGGCGCTCAAGGATGCCGGGCTCGGCACGGCGCGCGTCGAGGGGCTGGCTGGCGCCGACTGGGTCCTGATCGATTCGGGCGACATCATCGTCCATGTCTTCCGTCCCGAGGTCCGCGACTTCTACAATCTCGAAAAGATGTGGCAGGCGCCTGATCTCGAGGAGGAGACCCTCCACTGAGCCGTACTCGTCATGATGCATGTCGTTGTCCGACATGCATCAGCGGCTCTTCGAGGCAAGGATGAAGATTACCGTTCATGCCGTGGGCCGAATGAAAGCCGGCCCCGAGAAGCAGTTGGCCGATCGCTATTTCGAGCGTTTTGCCAAGAGCGGTCCTGCCATAGGCCTCGAATTCGCCGGGATCGTCGAGATTGCCGAAGGCCGCGCGCAGACGGCCAATGAGCGCCGGCGCGAGGAAGGCCAGAAGCTGCAGACGCACTTGCAGCCGGGCACGGCGCTGATGCTGCTGGATGAGCGCGGCAAGAACCTTTCCTCCGAGGATTTCGCCGGCCGCATAGGTTCGCTGCGCGATGGCGGGCGCAAGGCGCTGGTGATTGCCATTGGCGGCGCCGACGGCCATGACCAGTCGCTGCGCGACCTGGCTGATCTGACGGTGTCGCTCGGCGCGCCGACCTGGCCGCATCAGCTGGTCCGCGTGATGCTGGGCGAGCAGCTTTACAGGGCGGCCACGATCCTTTCCGGCCACCCCTACCATCGTTCATGAAGTCGGCTCGGTCGGCGAATTGGCGCCAGCCGCCCGGATTTTCGCCCCAATGCTCATCGACAGTTTGGGCTCATGGGGTTTGCGGATGGCGGCCGGGGCTCGGACATGGTTGATGGTTCGTTAACGAAGCCGCGCATAGAGTTAGGCTTCAATGTCTGAAGACTGGAAATCACGAACGGGCTCCTGGCGCGTGCGCTGCGGCATCGCCGTGGCGACGATCGCGCTTTCGCTCGGCGTCGCGCGGGCCGAGAACACGCTCGACCTGGCGCCCGACCCGGACCAGAGCCGCGCCGAATACGAAAAAGTATCGAAAGAGATCACGCTGTCGTCCGAGCGGCTGGCCAAGCTCGCCGCCGACATCGCGGCGGTCAAGAAGGACCACGCCTCGATCACCGCGGCGCTGATCCAGTCGGCGATGACCGAGCAGAAGCTCGGCCAGGACATCGAGGACATCGGCGGCAAGCTCGAGGGGCTGAAGGCGCAGGAGCAGAAGATCCGCGCCTCACTGGCCGCCAGGCGCGACGTTCTGGCCGAAGTGCTCGGCGCGCTGCAGCGCATGGGGCTTAACCCGCCGCCGGCGATCCTGGTCAAGCCGGAGGACGCATTGTCGTCGGTGCGCAGTGCCATCCTGCTCGGTGCCGTGGTGCCGGAACTGCGCCAGCAGACCGACATGTTGCTGGCCGACCTCAAGGAGCAGTCGCGGGTGACGGCCTCGATCGAAGCCGAGCGGGCGCGGCTGACGGCAGCGGTCGGCGAGCAGGCGGCGGAAAAAAAGCGGCTCGGCATGCTGCTCGAAGCCAAGCAGAAGCTCGCCGCCGATACGCAAACCGCGCTGGCCGCCGAAAAGCAGCGGTCCGCGACGCTGGCGGCCAAGGCCGGCAGCCTGAAAGAGCTGATCGCATCGCTCGAGGCCGACAGGGCCCGCAAGGCGGCGGATGCGGCCAAGGCAGCCGAGCAAAAGACCGCGGACGCCGACAAGGGCCCGGCATCAGCCCCGCCGCCCACGGAATTGGCCTCGCTGCCGGTGCCGGAGAGCAACAGGCTCACCGCTGCTGCGCCGTTTTCCGCGCTTCAAGGACAGATCGCGCTGCCGGTCACCGGCAGGATCAAGCGGCGCTTCGGGGCCAATGACGGTAACGGCGCGGTGATGCTCGGTGACATGGTTGCGACACAATCGGGAGCCATCGTCACAGCGCCGGTGGATGGAAATGTGCTTTATGCGGGGCCTTTCCGCTCTTACGGTCAACTCTTGATCCTGAATGCGGGTGACGGCTATCATGTCGTCCTGGCGGGGATGAGCAGAATCAGCGTCGCGTCTGGCCAGTCGGTGCTCGCAGGTGAGCCGGTCGGCGCGATGGGAGAGGCCCGGGTGGCGAGCACCTCGGCATCGAAGAATGGAAATGCCACGCCGGAGCTCTATGTCGAGTTCCGCAAGGATGGAAAACCCGTCGATCCGGCCCCATGGTGGGCGGACCGTTTTTCTGGAAGGACGTGAATGATGCGGAAACTGTCGCTTCTGTTTGCCGGTGCGCTGATGGGTGCATCGGCGATGAGCCTGGTCTATGGCGCGCCCGGCTCGACAGCGAAGGCTGCGGGCTCCGAGACCTATAAGCAACTGGCGATCTTCGGTGACATCTTCGAGCGGGTGCGGGCGAATTATGTGACACCGCCCGACGACAAGTCGCTGGTTGAAAATGCCATCAACGGCATGCTGTCCTCGCTCGACCCGCACTCCTCCTACATGAACGCCGAAGAAGCGCAGGACATGCGCGTGCAGACCAAGGGCGAGTTCGGCGGCCTCGGCATCGAGGTCACCATGGAGAACGATCTGGTCAAGGTGATCACGCCGATCGACGATACTCCGGCCGCCAAGGCTGGTGTGCTCGCCGGCGACTATATCGCCAAGATCGACGGCGAGGAGGTTCGCGGCCTGACGCTCAACGACGCCGTCGAGAAGATGCGCGGGCTGGTCAATACGCCGATCAAGCTCACCATCCTGCGCCAGGGTGCCGACAAGCCGATCGAACTGACCGTCGTGCGCGATATCATCAAGGTCAAGGCGGTCAAGTTCCGGGTCGAAAACGACATCGGCTACATGAAGATCACCTCCTTTACCGAAAAGACCTATGACGACCTCGAGAATGCCATCGACACCATCAAGAAGCAGGTGCCGAACGACAAGCTCAAGGGCTACGTGCTCGACCTGCGCCTCAATCCGGGCGGTTTGCTCGACCAGGCGGTGAGCGTGTCGGATGCCTTCCTCGACCGTGGCGAGATAGTCTCGACGCGCGGCCGCGACCCGAAGGACGTCACCCGCTTCGACGCGCGGGCCGGCGACGACATCGGCGGCAAGCCGCTGATCGTGCTCGTCAACGGCGGCTCGGCCAGTGCCTCGGAAATCGTCGCCGGCGCGCTGCAGGATCTGCGCCGCGCCACAGTGGTCGGCACGCAGTCCTTCGGCAAGGGTTCGGTGCAGACCATCATCCCGCTTGGCGAGAACGGGGCGCTGCGGCTGACGACGGCGCTCTATTACACGCCGTCCGGCAAGTCGATCCAGGGTAAGGGCATCACGCCCGACATCAAGGTCGACCAGCCGCTGCCGGCGGAACTGCAGGGCAGGGACCTGACGCGCGGCGAATCCGACCTCAAGGGCCACATCAAGGGCGCCGACGAAGGCACGACCGGTTCGGGTTCGGCAGCCTATGTGCCGCCAGAACCGAAGGACGATTTGCAGCTCATCTTTGCCGAGCAGCTGCTGCGCGGCCAGAAGACCGATCCGGCGTTCCCGCCGAATCCGCAAAAGGCCGTGTTGAACCAATAAGGGCGGGCAAGCCGGGCCAAACAGGTCTGGCTGCCTGAGCGAAGCGATGCGATGCTGCCGGGGCCGCGAGGCTCCGGCAGTTTGATTCGGGGCTGCGGCCGGCATGCTGCGCGTCCAGTGAAGCAAGGGGACGCGCCGACATTTTGGATTTTGCGCCTCCGGAGAAGGTTTGCTTCGGGGATGCACGCCGGGGGTGCGGGCTTGGCTGATATCGGCAGGGACATAGAACGACCTCTCGGACAGGCGATCCGGCCGTCGCGTTCAGGTAGCGGGATAAGCGCCGGTGCGGTCGCGGCCGCGCTTGTCGTGCTGTCCGTGGTCGGCGTTTCCAGCGCGATCGCCCTGCGAGACAAGCCGTTCCGGAAGCTGCAAGAAGTCGCCGTTTCGACGCCGAAGATGCCGGCAGCGGCAGATACCGCCGCGGCGCCCGCCAAGGCGACGCCAGAACCGGCAGCGCCAAGCAACGCAAGCCAACAGAAGACCGGCGAGAAGACGGGCGGTCCGCAGATCATCCATGTCCAGACCGAAGAGGGCGACGGTCCACCCGAGGCGGCCATCGTCATTCGCGACCCTTCGACGATCGGCCAGAATCTCAGGATCGCGCACATTCCCGACAAGGCGCTGGTCGAGGCCAGCGAGACCGGTCTGCTGCCGATCCGCGCCGCCGACGGCCGGCGCCCGTTCGATGTCTATGCGCGGCCGTGGTCCGGGGCTCGCGGCGCACGCGTGGCGCTCGTCATCGGCGGGCTTGCCGTGTCGCAGACCGGCACGCAGGCGGCCATCGCCAAGCTGCCGGCGGAAGTGACACTGGCCTTCGCGCCGCAAGGCAACAGCATCGGCCGCTGGATGCAGGTGGCGCGGCAGAGCGGCCATGAGGTCATCATGCAGGTGCCGCTCGAGCCGTTCGACTATCCGAACGTCAATCCCGGCCGTAACACGCTGACCGTTGCTGCAACGCCGGATGAGAATTTGAAGAATTTACGCTGGGCGCTGTCACGAACGACCAACTACACCGGCGTCATGAACTATATGGGCGCCCGCTTTTCGGCCGACGCGACGGCGATGGGGCCGTTGATGGCCGAGCTTGGCAAGCGTGGTCTGGCCTATGTCGACGACGGTTCGTCGGCGCGCAGCCTGGCACCAGAATTGGCGCTGAAGGACGGCGTGCCGTTCGTCGGCGGCGATACGGCGATCGACGCGGTGCAGGACCGCGGCGCCATTTTGAAGAAACTGGATGGGCTGGAAGCGACGGCGCGAGCGAAAGGCTTTGCCGTAGGCATCGGCTCGGCCTTCGACCTGACGGTGGATACCGTGTCTTCCTGGGTGACCGAGGCCAAGAAGCGCGGCATCGAGATCGTGCCGGTTTCGGCGGTGGCGATAGATCCGGAAAAAGGCTGAGATGGCAAAGAACAAGCTCGTTGACGCCGAGACGCTGCCCTACCGGCCCTGCGTAGGGGTGATGGTCCTCAATGGCGACGGCCTGGTCTGGGTCGGCCATCGCATTGCCGAGCCGGACAGCGAATTCGCTGGAACGACCCAGCTCTGGCAGATGCCGCAGGGCGGCATCGACGATGGCGAGGAGCCGCTGCCCGCGGCGGAGCGCGAGCTCTACGAAGAGACCGGCATGCGCTCGGTGTCGCTGCTGGCCGAGGCGCCGCACTGGATCAACTACGACCTGCCGGCGCATCTGGTCGGCGTCGCCTTCAAGGGACGGTATCGCGGCCAGACGCAGAAATGGTTTGCCTTCCGCTTCCACGGCGACGAAAGCGAGATCGCGATCAATCCGCCACCGGGTGGCCACAAGGCTGAGTTCGACCGGTGGGCGTGGCGGCCGATGCTGGAACTGCCCGGCCTGATCGTGCCGTTCAAGCGCAAGGTCTACGAAGACGTGGTGGCAGCGTTCCGGCACCTGGTGGCGTAGCCGCTGGCCTTCCGCTAAAACAGGTCGGCATGAACGACATCTCCAGCAAATCTCCACCGAAGGCTGGCGCCCCGAGCGAGCCGATCAGCGAAGCGGCGGCGGGGGCGATCCTGACCATCGATCTCGGCGCCATCCGTGAGAATTACCGGCGGCTGAAGGCGCGGCTGGGCGGCGTCGGCTGCGCTGGAGTGGTCAAGGCCGACGGTTACGGGATTGGCGCGGCGCCGGTGGCCGCGGCGCTGATGGCTGAGGGCTGTAACATTTTCTTTGTCGCGCATTTGGCCGGCGGCATCTTGCTGCGCAGGGCGCTCGGCTCAGACCCGGCCATCTACGTGCTGAACGGCATTCCGCCGGGTGCGGAGGCTGAAGCGGTTGCGGCGGGGCTTTGCACCGTACTCAACAGCGCCAGCCAACTCGCGGCATGGCGCGAGATGGCCGGGCGGGTGGGCCGTAAGCTGCCGGCCGCCCTCCAGGTTGACAGCGGCATGTCGCGGCTCGGCATGACGCCGTCCGAGGTGAAGGCAGTGGCGCGGGATCCGCAGGCTTTCGGCGGTGTCGAACTGACGTTCGTGATGAGCCATCTCGCCTGCGCTGACGAACCCGAGCAACCGGCCAACGAGCGGCAGCGGCTGGAATTCGAACGGCTGCGCCGGATGCTGCCGGAGGCGCCGGCTTCGCTTGCCAATTCATCGGGTATTTTTCTCGGGCAGCGCTACCACTACGACCTCGTCCGTCCGGGTGCCGCTCTCTATGGCATTAATCCGACGCCGGCGAAGGACAATCCGATGCTGCCGGTGGTGCGATTGCAAGCCAAGGTCATCCAGACGCGGATATTGGAGGCCGGCGCCGGTGTCGGCTACGGCCACACCTTCCACACCAAGGCTCCGCTTGCCGCGGCGACCATTTCGCTCGGCTATGGCGATGGCTGGCATCGACGCGCCGCTTCCTCCGCCTGGTTCGAAAATGTGCGGCTGCCCTTCATCGGCCGGGTTTCGATGGATTCGATCATCGTCGACATTTCCGCATTGCCGCCCGGCAGGCTGCATGCCGGCGACCTCGTCGAACTGATCGGGCCGTCGTCGCAGATGGTGGACCAGGTAGCCGGCCAGGCCGGCACTATCGGCTACGAGGTCTTGACCAGCCTCGGCCACCGTTTCCACCGGCGCTATGTGAATGGCTAGGACGCAAGCTTGTTGTCCTCACGCATGTCTTTTCCCTAAGCATCGGGCCTTGGCTGACGCCACAGAATCCGGCAGACAGAAGGCGGCGATGATCCCGCTCTCGAATCCCGACGAGGTGCCGCCGCGGAGAACCAAACGATGAAGATCTTCGTGCTGGGCGGCGGCGTGATCGGGGTCACCACCGCCTATTTTCTTGCCGAGGCCGGCCATGAGGTGACCGTGATCGATCGCCAGAAAGGCCCGGCGCTAGAAACCAGCTTTGCCAATGCCGGCGAGATCTCGCCCGGCTATGCCTCGCCCTGGGCCGGGCCCGGCGTTCCGCTGAAGGCCATCAAATGGCTTTTGATGAAGCACGGTCCACTGGTGGTGCGACCGGCCCTCGATCCGCATATGTGGATATGGCTGATCAAGATGCTGCGCAATTGCACGGCTGAACGCTACGCGCTGAACAAGGCGCGCATGGTGCCGCTGGCCGAGTACAGCCGCGACACGCTGAAGGCGCTGCGCGCGGCGACCGGCATCGCCTACGACGAGCGCGCCAAGGGCACGCTGCAGCTCTTCCGAACGCAAAAGCAGCTCGACGGCGTCGGCGGCGATGTCGAGGTGCTGAAGACCTATGGCGTCCCCTACGAGGTCCTCGACCCCGACGGCTGCATTGCGGCCGAGCCTGGGCTGGCCGGCGTGCGCGAAAAATTCGTCGGTGGCCTGCGGTTGCCCGGCGACGAAACCGGCGACTGCAAGATGTTCACCGACAGGCTTGCCGAGCTTTGCGCGGCACGCGGCGTCACTTTCGAATACGACACGGAGATCCGGCGCGTCGTCAAGAAGCGCGATCGCATCACCAATATCAGCACCAGCAAGGGCTGGATGGTCGCTGATGCCTATGTGATGGCGATGGGCAGCTATTCGGCGCGGTTCATGCGCATGCTGAAGCGGCCCATCCCGGTCTACCCGGTCAAGGGCTATTCGATCACCTTGCCAATCAAGGACGCCGCCGCCGCACCGGTCTCGACCGTGATGGACGAGAGCTACAAGGTAGCGATCACCAGGCTCGGCGAACGTATCCGGGTTGGCGGCACGGCGGAGATTTCCGGCTTCGACCTGCGGCTGCACGAATCGCGGCGGCGCACGCTCGAACATTCGGTCGGCGACCTGTTCCCGGGCAGCGGCGACATGCGATCGGCGACCTTCTGGTGCGGGCTGCGGCCGATGACACCGGACGGGCCGCCGCTGATCGGCCGCACCGATTTCTCCAATCTCTATCTCAACACCGGCCATGGCACACTCGGCTGGACCATGGCCTGCGGCTCGGCCAAGGTTCTGGCCGACATCATCTCCAGCCGAGTGCCGGACATCGACGTCGGCGATCTCGGGCCGGGACGATACGCCAAGTGAGACGCCATCAGCTAAAGACGGCCAGCGGCCGACAGGCTTTACGCGAACAAACCCCTGTCCCGTTCGACGGCCTTGGTGATGAAGCTCGAGACGATCTGGACGCGGCGCAGCGGCCTGACCGATTCGTGATAGACCAGCCAGTAGGCGCGGCGGATGGGTGCGACGATATCGAGAGGCACCAGTTCCGGCATCGAGCGGGCAACGAAGGTGTGCAGTATGCCGATGCCGGCGCCGGAACGCACCGCTTCGGCCTGGCCGAGCGCTGAGGAAATGGCGAAGCTGGTGCGCCAGTCGGCGCTGAATTCCGCCGCGTAGTCGAGCGAGGGACTGACGATCAGGTCCGGCACGTAGCCGATCAGCGTATGCTGGCCTAGCTCGGCGGCGGTTCCGGGCAGGCCATGCGTTTCGGCATAGGTGCGCGACGCGAACAGGCCGAGTGTGTAGTCGACAAGCTTTCCTGCCACCAGGCGGCCTTCCGTCGGCCGTTCGACGGTGATGGCAATGTCGGCCTCGCGCCGGGACAAAGAGAAGGAGCGCGGCACCGGCACCAGTTGGATGGTGAGTTCACGGTGCAGAGCAGTCAGCGCGCCGAGGCGCCTGGCCAGGAAGGCGACGCCAAAACCGTCCGGCGCGCCGATGCGCACGGTGCCCGAGACATCGTCGCCTTCGCCTGAAACGGTCGAGCGCGCGGCGATCATGTCGCCCTCCATGCGTTCGGCGATCTCGAGGAAACGCTCGCCCGCCGGCGTCAGCTCGCTGCCGGTGGTAAGCCGGCGAAACAGTTTTGTCCTGAGCGCATCCTCGAGGGCGGCAATGCGGCGCGAGACGGTCGCATGATTAAGCTCCAGCCGCCTGGCGGCGCCGAGGATCTGGCCGGCCCGCGCCACGGCAAGGAAGATACGGGCGTCATCCCAGTTCATCGGGATGGTCCGGATGATAACGACTACAGCAGCGCTCTACGGCGCCCCCCTCTGTCCTGCCGGACATCTCCCCCTCAAGGGGGGAGATTAGCAGCTTCGCTGCAGGCGCCTCTCTTGCTGCGGTGAAGATTTGCGAAGGCGGGCGTGACGTCCAATCTCCCCACTTGAGGGGGAGATGTCCGGCAGGACAGAGGGGGGCGGTGAAGGATCTCAATCTCAATCCGTATATCTGCAACTACATCTCTCTCATTTGCGGGAATTGATGCCCTGTCGTCAATCGCACTCTATTTTCTGCACAACGGTTGCGTTTTCGCTCGCGTTGCCATCGCTCCCGCAAAGGCGGACAATGGCTCATCACGAACCAGGGAGAGAGACCATGATCGAATACGGTCATTTCATCGGCGGCAAGCGCGTCGCCGGAACCAGTGGCCGCAAGCAGGACGTCATGCAGCCGATGGACGGCACGGTGCGCGGCACGGTGGCGTTGGCTTCGCAGGCGGAATTGCGCGCGGCGGTCGAAAACGCCAAGGCGGCACAGCCCGGCTGGGCGGCGACCAATCCGCAGCGGCGCGTCCGCGTCCTGATGCGGTTCCTCGAGCTGGTCGCCAAGGAGTATGACGCGCTGGCCGAGATATTGGCGCGCGAACACGGCAAGACCATCGCCGACGCCAAGGGCGACATCCAGCGCGGCCTCGAAGTGGTCGAGGTCTGCATCGGTGCGCCGCATATGATGAAGGGCGAGTTCACCGATGGCGCCGGCCCCGGCATCGACGTCTATTCGATGCGCCAGCCGCTCGGCGTCGTTGCCGGCATCACGCCGTTCAATTTTCCGGCGATGATCCCGCTGTGGAAGATCGCGCCGGCCATCGCCTGCGGCAATGCCTTCATCCTCAAGCCGTCCGAGCGCGATCCGGGCGTGCCGATGAGGATTGCCGAACTGTTCATCGAGGCCGGTCTGCCGGCGGGCCTCCTCAACGTCGTCAACGGCGACAAGGAAGTGGTCGACGCCATCCTCGACGATCCCGACATCAAGGCTATCGGTTTCGTCGGCTCGACACCGATCGCCCAGTACATCTATTCGCGCGGCTGCGCGGCCGGCAAGCGCGTGCAGTGCTTCGGCGGCGCCAAGAATCACATGATCATCATGCCGGATGCTGACATGGACCAGACTGTCGACGCGCTGATCGGCGCCGGCTACGGCTCGGCCGGCGAGCGCTGCATGGCGATCTCGGTGGCCGTTCCGGTCGGCAACGACACCGCCAACCGGCTGATGGAAAGACTGGTGCCGCGCGTCGAGAGCCTGAAGGTCGGTCCGTCGACGGATTCTTCCGCGGATTTCGGCCCGCTGGTCACGGCGCAGGCGCTGGAGCGGGTCAAGTCCTATGTCGACACCGGCGTCAAGGAAGGCGCCAAGCTGGTCGTCGACGGCCGCGGCTTTTCCATGCAGGGCTACGAGAATGGCTACTATATGGGCGGCTGCCTGTTCGACAACGTGACCGCCGACATGCGCATCTACAAGGAAGAGATCTTCGGGCCGGTGCTGTCGGTGGTGCGCGCACCGACCTACGAGAACGCCATCAAGCTCGCCAACGAGCACGAGATGGGCAATGGTGTCGCCATCTTCACCCGCGACGGCGATGCGGCGCGCGACTTCGCCTCGCGGGTCCAGGTCGGCATGGTCGGCATCAACGTGCCGATCCCGGTGCCGATCGCCTACTACACCTTTGGCGGCTGGAAGGCGTCCTCCTTCGGCGATCTCAACCAGCACGGGCCGGACGCGTTCCGCTTCTACACCAAGACCAAGACGGTAACGTCGCGCTGGCCGTCCGGCGTGAAGGATGGTGCCGAGTTCGTCATCCCGACGATGAATTAGCCGGACGGTTTTCTGTCTGCGCGTCCTCGCCTTCGGCTTCGGGCGCGGGGGCTGGCGTGAAGGATGGTGCCGAGTTCGTCATCCCGACGATGAATTAGCCGGACGGTTTTCTGTCTGCGCGTCCTCGCCTTCGGCTTCGGGCGCGGGGGCCGGCGTGAAGGATGGCTCCGAGTTCGTCATTCCGACGATGAACTGATCCAAATCGCAGAAAGCAGACAAGGCCCGAGCACCAAGCTCGGGCCTTTTTGTCGCGGTCTTCATCGGCATGAACACTAATGTGATGGAACCAAGAAGCCAGCAATCTTCTTAGGTTTCAGTCCTGCCGCGAAGGAGACGCTGGCAGATCAACCAACGGCGCTGGTGACGGCTCCGGGGGACATCGTCCGGCGCAAAGGAGGTGTCAGATGACACGTCTCATGGCGACTATAGCTTGCGCTGCGATGGCGCTTTCCGCCGTCCCGGCAATGGCTGCCGAGCAATGTGCGGCACGCGCCGATATGGTCAAGGCGCTCGGCGAGAAGTTTCATGAAAACCCTAGCGCGGTCGGCGTCGTCAATCCGAATGTGGTGCTTGAAGTCTTCGTTTCCGACAAGGGCACATGGACCATCCTCGCCAGCGACACAAAAGGTCAAAGCTGCGTGATTTCAGTCGGCGAAGGCTGGGAAAGCGCGATGACGATAGCGGCGCTGCCAGGCACCTGAAGTAGGCCTTTCCTATTCACCTGGCCGCAGCCTCGGCACGGTAGCCGGGCAGCGGCCTTATTCTCGGCGACCTTGAAACGGATCTCCCCGCGCCCGCTTGAGGCGTGCATCGCTTGCTATTTTTCGTTAGCGATACCATATATCGAACATAGCGAGAACATCCAGAATCGTTCCCGCTGACGGCAGACCGGAACACGGAAAGGAGCGACGCGATGATGACGTCGGAACCGGCCTGGATCGCTCCGGCAAAATGAGGCCGTCAATCACCTCCCTTTGCCGGATCGCGATGGCAAAGGAGGTGCCCTATGGCACGCAAATCGCTGTTAGGATGGGTGAAGACCGTAGCTTTTGCCGGCTTATTCGCGGTGGGTACGAATGCCGCAAGCGCCCAATATCAATACTGCGTTGAACATGGCGCCCTCGTCGCCCACCTGACTGAGAATTTCCAGGAAAAACAGTTTGCTCTCGGACTGATCGGTCAGGAGGCGGTCATGGAAGTTTTTGTCGCCGATAGCGGAAGCTGGACGGTCATCGTGACCGACGTCGCCGGCAGAAGCTGCATCGTCGCAGCCGGCGAAAATTGGGAAAGCGTGGAGGCCCTGCCCGGCCAAAACTCATGAGGGAGCGGGCGGCGTCAGCGCGTAGCAGCTGCCTCAGCGTGGCCGCGCAGCAGCGCCATCAGCCGCTTGGCGTCCTTGGCCGCGGCCTCTTCGTCGCCGGCGAGGATCGAGCGGATCAGCGCGACGTGGTGCTCGGCGGATTCGGCCAAGCCGGTGTCGGCCTTGTAGCGAAACCAGAAGCGGCGGCTGTGGGTTTGCAAGGGCGCCGCCAGGCGCGCGGCGAACGGGTTGTCGGCAGCCAGCGCCAGCGCCTCGTCGAGCGCCTTGTCGGCCTGGATGAAGTAAAACACATTTTCCGAAATCACCGCCTTTTGCATGGCAAGGGCAGCGTCATGAAACAGGTCGGCGGCCTCGCGGGTGACGAAGCGGGCGGCCGAGCGGGCAAGCACCACCTCGACGCCACGGCGGGCGTCGAGGACACGCAGCCAGTCGCCGGGGTGAAGCGGCGCGATGGCGATGCCGGCGCGCGGCCGGACCTCGAGCAGCCCCTCCCAGGCCAGCCGCTGGATCGCTTCGCGAACCGGGGTGCGGCCGAGGCCGAGCCTGTCGATCAGCGCCCCCTCGGTGATGAAGCTCGCCGGTGCCAATTCGAGGGTTACGATCATGTGCTCGAGCCTGCGATGGGCCTTGGCAGTTGCCGGCTCGGAGCCCGGGTTGTCATATACCAATGCGGCGTCTCCTGATATATTGTTGATATATCATAGCGGATTCAATGTTGACAGCCGGCTTCTTAAGAAATATACAACTGATATATCAGATGGAGCGATCGACATGTGGGCCGGAGTCTTCCCCGCCGTTACGACCAAATTCACCGAGGACGACGGCCTCGACCATGCCGAGATGGAGCGCTGCTTTGCGCTGCAGATGGAGGCCGGCTGTGACGGCATCATCGTCTGCGGGTCGCTCGGCGAAGGCCCGATGCTGTCGCATGACGAGAAGATCGCGGTGTTGAAGACCGCGCAGAAGATCGCCGGCAAGAAACCGGTGCTGTTGACGGTCAACGAGGCCGGTACACGCGAGGCGGCGGCGATCGCGCGCCGCGCCGCCAAGGAAGGCGCCAACGGTTTGATGGTGGTGCCGAGCCCGATCTATCATACCAATGCCGAGGAGACGGTCGCGGCACTCAGCGCTGTCGCCGCCGCCGGCGATCTGCCGGTGATGATCTACTCCAACAGGCTTGCCTACCGCGTCGACGTCACTGTCGACCAGATGGAGGAGTTGGCGAAGGACCAGCGCTTCGTCGCGATCAAGGAGTCCTCCGACGACATCCGCCGCTCGACCGAGATCATCAACCGTCTCGGCGACCGCTACGACCTGTTCACCGGCGTCGACAATCTTGCCTTCGAGGCGCTGTCGGTCGGCGCCATCGGCTGGGTGGCGGGCCTGGTCACCGCATTCCCGCGCGAGACCGTCGCCATCTACCAGCTGATGAGACAGGGCCGCCGCGAGGAGGCGTTGAAAATCTACCGCTGGTTCCGGCCGCTGCTCGACCTCGACGTCTCGACCTATTTGGTGCAGAACATCAAGCTCGCCGAAGTCTTGGCGATCAACACCAACGACCGCGTACGCATGCCGCGCCAGCCATTGTCGGGCGAGCGGCGCAAGGCAGTCGAAAAGATCGTCAGGGATGCGCTGGCGGTGCGGCCAGAGCTGCCGGCATTCTGATCCAGTCGCTTTGATGGCATTTGCAGATGTGCAGCGCGGCGCACGGCAATGAATGACAATGCTACGCTCGATGTCGCCATCATTGGTGGCGGCATTATCGGCATCTGTGCCGCCGCCTTTCTGGCCGAGGCGGGGCGAACCGTCACGATTTTCGATCGGACGGGGATCTGCGAGGAGACCAGCTCCGGCAATGCCGCTGCCTTTGCCTTCTCCGATGTGCTGCCGCTCGCCCACAAGGGCATGATCAGGCAGTTGCCGAAATGGCTCGCCGACCCGCTCGGCCCGCTCAGCATTCCGCCCGCCTATTTGCCGAAGCTGCTGCCCTGGCTGGTCCGCTTCTGGCGCGCCGGCCGAAGCGACCGCTATGAAGCCGGCCTTGCCGCACAGGCCGGGATGATGAAACTCGCCGAGGCGGAATGGATGGGCTTGCTCGACCGTTCCGGTACACGGCCGATGCTGCACGAGGACGGCTCGCTCGAACTCTACGACAGCGAGGCCGAGTTCAAGGCTTCGCTGCCCGGCTGGGCGGCAAGGCAGCGCTTCGGCATCGGCTTCAGCCATGTCGAGGGCAGGGCTCTCACAGCCCTGCAGCCCGGCCTGTCGCCGCGCTTCGTCACGGGAACGTTCGTGCCGGGGTGGAAAACCGTCGCCGATCCCAAGCTGCTTGGAAAGGCCTTATGGGCCTATGCCGAGAGGTGGGGCGCGGAGTTCGAAGAGGCCCGGATCGAGCGTGTCGAGGCGGGACAGGACGGGGCGATCCTGACGGCGGCCGGCGGCACGCGGCGACGGGCGAAGCACGTCGTCATTGCTGCCGGGGCCTGGTCGCATCTGCTGGCGAGACATCTCGGCGACGGCATCCCGCTGGAGACCGAGCGTGGCTACAACACGACGTTGCCGAAGACTGCCTTCGACGTAAAGCGACAATTGATCTTCTCCGGGCATGGCTTCGTCATCACGCCGCTCGAGACGGGCCTGCGGGTCGGTGGTGCGGTCGAACTCGGCGGCCTCGAGAGGCCGCTCAATTATGCGCGCTCGAAAGCGCTGCTCGAAAAGGCGCAGAAATTCCTGCCGGGACTGGATCCGGCCAATGGCCGCGAATGGATGGGCTTCCGACCGTCGCTGCCGGATTCGCTGCCGGTGATCGGGCGGTCGCAACAAACGCCGTCGGTGGTGTATGGTTTCGGCCATGGTCACCTCGGCCTGACCCAGGCCGCGGCGACCGGGCGCTTGATCCGCGAACTCGTTCTCGGGCAGAGTCCATCGCTCGATCTCGGCCCGTTCAACCCGCAACGGTTTTGAGTTCGAAGACATTCAGTTGGGAGCCGGCATGGCCAAGAATTCCTTCTTCTGCATAGACGGCCACACCTGCGGCAATCCGGTGCGGCTGGTCGCCGGCGGTGGGCCTTTGCTCAACGGCTCGACGATGATGGAGCGGCGAGCGCATTTCCTGGCCGAATATGACTGGATCCGCACCGGCCTGATGTTCGAACCGCGCGGCCATGACGTGATGTCCGGCTCGATCCTCTATCCGCCGACGCGCGAAGATTGCGACATCGCCATCCTGTTCATCGAAACCTCGGGCTGTTTGCCGATGTGCGGCCATGGCACCATCGGCACGGTGACCTTTGCCGTCGAACATGGATTGATCAAGCCGAGGACGCCGGGCGTGCTCAGGCTGGATACGCCGGCGGGCGTGGTCGTCGCCGAGTACAGCCAAGTCGGCGACTACGTCGAGGAGGTGCGCATCACCAATGTGCCGTCCTTCCTTTATGCCGAAGGGCTGACGGTCGAGTGCCCCGGGCTCGGCGAGATCAGCGTCGATGTCGCCTATGGCGGCAATTTCTACGCCATCGTCGAACCGCAAAAGAACTATCGCGACATGGCCGAGCATTCGGCCGGCGAACTGATCGCCTGGAGCCCGGTGGTGCGGCAACGGCTCAACGAAAAATATACCTTCGTGCATCCGGAGAATCCCGGCATCAACAAGCTGTCGCACATATTGTGGACCGGCGCGCCGACCAACCCGCAAGCCGATGCCCGCAACGCCGTCTTCTACGGCGACAAGGCAATCGACCGCTCGCCCTGCGGCACCGGCACCTCGGCGCGGATGGCGCAGCTTCACGCCAAGGGCAAGCTTGGGGTCGGCGACGACTTCGTCCATGAATCGATCATCGGGTCGCTGTTCAAGGGCAGGGTGGAGAAAGAGGTCACCGTCGCTGGCAAGCCGGCAATCATTCCCTCGATCGGCGGCTGGGCGCGGATGACCGGATTGAACACGATCTTCATCGACGACCGCGACCCGTTCGCGCACGGTTTCGTCGTCAAATAGGAAATCACTGACGCAGGGGAAGGAAAGAGAGCGCAAACGAATTGCGATCGATCACGCAACGATCCCGCTCATCAACTTATTTTGACGCCGATTTCTTCGAAATGGGGCTCATGCTGCGATTGAATCGTCAAAGACATTGCGTTAGGCCAATGATAGGGTCCGCGATGGTCCAGGGGTCGGACGGGAACAAAACGGGCAATCGGATGGCGTGCGGCGAAAACACGCATAATGATCGAAAAATCACGTTGCAATCCGGGCTCGAAACTTTACGACTAGGGGAAATACGAAAAGGAATGCGTCTGCATGGGCGACATTCCAGGGGAGCCACGACAGCATGCAGTATTTTGTCCAGCAGCTTATCAATGGGCTGACGCTGGGATCGATCTATGGGCTGATAGCGATCGGCTATACGATGGTCTACGGCATCATCGGCATGATCAATTTCGCCCATGGCGACATTTTCATGATCGGCGCTTTCACCGCGCTCATCGTTTTCCTTATCCTCGGTGCATTGTTCTATTCGCTACCGATCGTCGTTGCGCTGCTGATCATGATGATCGTCGCGATGCTGCTGACCAGCCTGTATAACTGGACGATCGAGAAGGTGGCCTACCGGCCTTTGCGCGGTTCATTCCGGCTGGCGCCGCTGATCACCGCGATCGGCATGTCGATTGCGCTGTCCAATTTCGTCCAGGTGACGCAAGGGCCGCGCAACAAGCCGGTCCCGCCAATGGTGTCCAAGGTCTACAACATCGAAGGCATCAGCGTCTCGCTGAAGCAGATCATCATCGTCCTGGTCACCATAGTCCTGCTGGCGCTGTTCTGGTACCTGGTCAACAAGACCTCGCTCGGCCGGGCGCAGCGCGCCTGCGAGCAGGACCGCAAGATGGCGGCGCTGCTTGGCATCGACGTCGACCGCACCATCTCGATCACCTTCATCATGGGCGCCGCCCTTGCCGCCGTCGCCGGCACGTTGTTCCTGATGTACTACGGTGTGGTGGTGTTTTCCGACGGCTTTACGCCCGGTGTGAAGGCATTTACTGCCGCGGTGCTCGGCGGCATCGGCTCACTGCCCGGCGCCGTGCTCGGCGGGCTGATGATTGGCTTCATCGAAAGCATGTGGTCGGCTTATTTCTCGATCGATTACAAGGACGTCGCCGCCTTCTCCATCCTGGCGATCGTGCTGATCTTCCTGCCTTCCGGCATTCTCGGCCGGCCAGAAGTCGAAAAGGTCTGAGATCATGGCGGTTACCGTATCTCCGGATAGCACCGTCGTCGCCACCCCGGTCCAGCGCGCTTTTCGCGAAGCACTCTATGCCGGCGCCATCTCGCTTGGCCTGTTCGTGCTGTTCATCGGCCTGAAGACCGACCAGAACATCTCCAACGAACTGATCCTGGTGCAGCGCTGGGGCTTGCTCGCCGGCGTGGTGATCGCCACCATGGCCGGACGCTTCCTTTACGTCGCCTATGGCCAACCCTTCCTGGCGAACCAGAAGATCGTCGACGTCGCCACCGGCCTGCTGCCGGTCAGCCTGGCTTCGCGATTCTTCCGCCTTCCCGCGTTCATCGTTGCGCTCGCCGTCGCTGTTATTCTGCTCGCGCTCAGTGGCTTCCTGACCGAGGCCTTGGGGCCGGAAATTTCCGATTTTGTGCGGTTCCTGCGGGCGCTCGCAATCATCTATGCGCTGGCGTGGCTGATTTATCGTTTCCGGGCCTTCATTCATGCTCATTTCTCGGCATTGGGCATAACCGCACTGGCGCTCTACCCGATCGTCGTGGTGTTGGTGCTGGCGCTATATGCCGGGTCCATGGCGGTCGGTTTCCAGGGTTCGCTGAAGTATGTCGACAATTTCGGCATCCAGATCCTGATCTATGTGATGCTGGCCTGGGGGTTGAATATCGTTATCGGCTTGGCCGGCCTGCTCGACCTCGGCTATGTCGCCTTCTACGCCGTCGGTGCCTATGCCTATGCGCTGCTCGGCACGCATTTCGGCCTTTCCTTCTGGATCCTGCTACCCGCCGCCGGCCTGATGGCTGCATTCTGGGGCGTGATGCTGGGCTTCCCGGTGCTGCGCCTGCGTGGTGACTATCTGGCGATCGTGACGCTCGCTTTCGGCGAGATCATAAGGCTGGTGATCATCAACTGGCGCGAAGTGACCAACGGCTCGGCCGGGATTTCCGGCATCCCGAAGGTCTCTTTCTTCGGCCTGATGTCGTTCAACGTCTCCGACCCGAACTACATCTCCAAGGTGCTCGGCATCGCGCAGTCCGGCGCCTACTACAAGATCTTCCTCTACTACCTGATCCTTGGACTCTGCCTGCTGACCGCCTTCGTCACGGTGAGGCTCAGGCGGCTGCCGGTCGGCCGCGCCTGGGAAGCGCTGCGCGAGGACGAGATCGCCTGCCGCTCGCTCGGCATCAACACCACCACCACCAAGCTCACGGCCTTTGCCACGGGCGCGATGTTCGGCGGCTTCGCCGGCTCGTTCTTCGCCGCGCGGCAAGGCTTCGTCAGCCCGGAATCCTTCGTCTTCCTGGAATCGGCGATCATCCTTGCCATCGTCGTACTTGGCGGCATGGGCTCGCTGGTCGGTATTGCCGTCGCCGCCATGGTGATGATCGGCGGCACCGAAATCCTGCGCGAACTGGATTTCCTCAAGACCGGCCTGAGTTGGGGCAACATCAAGGTCATACCCGGGTTCGGCCCCGACTTCACGCCGGAGCTTTATCGCATGCTGTTGTTCGGCATGGCCATGGTCATCGTCATGCTGTGGAAGCCGCGTGGCTTCGTCGGCAGCCGCGAGCCGACGGCCTTCCTCAAGGTGCGCAGGGCGGTGTCGGGGTCCTTCACCAAGGAGGGACACGGCTGATGAACGCGAACCCTTCCGTGAACAATGCCATCCTGCAGGTCGAGCATCTGTCGATGAAGTTCGGCGGTCTCGTCGCCATCGGCGATTTGTCATTCCAGGCCAAACGTGGCGAGATCACCGCTCTGATCGGTCCCAACGGCGCCGGCAAGACCACCGTGTTCAATTGCATCACCGGTTTCTACAAGCCGTCGGAAGGCATGATCACGCTCAACCGGCGCGACGGCTCGACCTTCCTGCTCGAACGCTTGCCGAACCATGAGATCCCGGCGCGTGCCAAGGTGGCGCGTACCTTCCAGAATATCCGCCTGTTCTCGGGCATGACGCTGCTGGAGAACCTTCTGGTCGCTCAGCACAACAAGCTGATGAAGGCGTCCGGCTATACCATTCTCGGCCTGTTCGGCTATAGCGGATACAGACAGGCTTCGGCGGAATCGGTTGAACTGGCCGAGCACTGGCTGGAGAAGGCCGATCTCGTCGACCGCGCCGACGATCCTGCCGGCGATCTGCCATATGGCGCGCAGCGACGGCTCGAAATTGCTCGAGCCATGTGCACCGGCCCTGAGCTTCTGTGCCTCGACGAACCGGCTGCCGGCCTTAATCCGAAGGAATCGGCGGCACTCAATGCGTTGCTGATGGACATCAAGGACAACACCGGCACGTCGATCCTTTTGATCGAGCACGACATGGCGGTGGTCATGCAGATTTCAGACCATGTCGTCGTGCTCGAATACGGGCGCAAGATCTCCGACGGCAATCCGCAATCGGTACGAACCGACCCGCGCGTCATCGCCGCCTATCTCGGTGTCGAAGACGAGGACGTCGAGACGGTGCTGACCGAGGTCGGCGACGAGGACGTCATCGAGCAACTGGATACCGGTCCGGATTACGCACACGGCCCGGGCACATCGTCTTCCTATCTCGCCGGGCCGGTGGTCGATACGGTCGGCCATAGCGAGGGCGAACGCGTCACAGTGTCAAAGGGCGCTTCGAAGGCCGGGCAGATCGATGCAAAGTCGAGCGCTGCTGCAAAGTCCGGATCGTCGGCCAAAGCCAAATCGGCCGCGAAATCTTCCACGGCAAAGCCGGGCAAGGCTCCGGCGAAGCCGAAAACTCCCGGCACCTCTAATCGGCGCGGAGGGCGGAAATAATGGCCGGCACAACGCTGCTCGATATCAAGGGCGTCCAGACCTACTACGGCAACATCAGGGCGCTGAACGGCGTCGACGTCACCGTCAAACAGGGCGAGATCGTGGCGCTGATCGGCGCCAACGGCGCCGGCAAGTCCACACTGATGATGACCATCTTCGGTGCTCCGCGCGCTCGCGCCGGCACGATCACCTTCGCCGGCACCGATATCACCCAGATGCCGACCCACGAGATCGCGCGCATGCGTATCGCGCAGTCGCCGGAGGGCCGGCGCATCTTTCCGCGCATGACGGTGATGGAAAACCTGCAGATGGGCGCCAGCCTCGACGGTCTCAAGCATTACGACGAGGACGTCGAGAGGGTCTTCACGCTGTTCCCGCGGCTCAAGGAACGCGTCGGCCAACGTGGCGGCACGCTTTCGGGCGGCGAGCAGCAGATGCTGTCGATCGGCCGCGCGCTGATGGCACGGCCGAAGCTGCTCTTGCTGGATGAGCCGTCGCTAGGCCTGGCGCCGCTGATCGTCAAGCAGATCTTCGACGCCATTCGCGAGCTAAACCGCACGCAGGGATTGACCGTGTTCCTGGTCGAGCAGAACGCCTTCGGCGCACTGAAGCTCGCCACGCGCGGCTATGTCATGGTCAACGGCAATGTGACGATGAGCGGCACCGGCAAGGAACTGCTCGCCAATCCGGAAGTGCGCGCCGCCTATCTCGAGGGCGGCCATCACTGAGTTTCAGGAGTCTTCATCATGCAGGGCATTCTCTATGAGGAACCCTCGATCTGGCAGTTCTTCTTCGTCACCTGCCTGCTCGGTGGCTGGGCGGCCTGGATGACGGGCAAGGCGTGTGCCCAAACATGGCGCAGCTTTGGCCAGCTATTCGCCTATATGCTGGGGCTCGGCATCGGCGTAAGATTCATCCATCATGCGCTGTTCGGCGGAACGATGTTTTCGCTGCATTACTACGTGGTCGATACCATCGTGCTGATGATATTGGGCTTCATTGGCTACCAATACACGCGCACCAACCAGATGGTAACGCAGTATAATTGGCTTTACGAAAGAGCCTCTCTTTTGAGCTGGAAACCAAAAGGTTGACATTTATCATTAACGGCGTTTCAGGGATGAATCGGCGTGACAAGTGCCTGAAAATCGGCAAAGTACTCTTTCTGCGAGCAAGAGTGGGCATCGCATGAAAGCAACATCCACGCCCACTCGGTAAATGGGAGCGTTTCAATGAAAAAGTCACTTTTGTCCGCCGTCGCCCTGACCGCGCTTGTCGCGTTCAGCGGCAACGCGTGGGCTGACATCCTGATCGGCGTTGCCGGTCCGATCACCGGTCCGAACGCAGCGTTCGGCGCCCAGCTTCAGAAGGGTGCCGAACAGGCAGTCGCCGATATCAATGCGGCGGGCGGCGTTCTTGGCCAGCAGCTCAAGCTTGAAGTCGGCGACGACGTCTCCGATCCCAAGCAAGGCATCTCGGTCGCCAACAAGTTCGTCGCCGACGGCGTCAAGTACGTCGATGGCCACTTCAACTCCGGCGTCTCGATCCCGGCGTCGGAAGTCTACGCCGAGAACGGCATCCTTGAGATCACGCCGGCCGCGACCAATCCGAAGTTCACCGAACGTGGCATGTGGAACACCTTCCGCACCTGCGGACGCGACGATCAGCAGGGCAAGGTCGCCGGCGACTATCTCGCCGCGAACTTCAAGGATGCCAAGATCGCTGTCATCCATGACAAGACGCCTTATGGCCAGGGCCTCGCCGACGAAACCAAGAAGGCGCTCGCGGCCAACGGCGTGACTGAGGCCATGTATGAAGGCATCAATGTCGGCGACAAGGATTTCTCGGCCCTCATCGCCAAGATGAAGGACGCGGGCGTCACGGTCGTCTACTATGGCGGCCTGCACACCGAAGCCGGCCTGATCATACGCCAGCTCGCCGACCAGGGCCTCAAGGCAACCTTCATGTCCGGCGACGGCATCGTGTCGAACGAATTGGCCTCCATCGCGGGCGACGCCGTCGAGGGCACGCTGATGACGTTCGCTCCGGATCCGCGCAAGAATCCGAACGCCAAGGAACTCGTCGAGAAGTTCCGTGCGGCCGGCTTCGAGCCCGAGGCCTACACCCTCTACTCCTACGCAGCGATGGAAATCATCGCGGCCGCCATTACCAAGACCGGTTCAGCCGATGACGCTCAGAAGGTAGCCGAGACCATCAAGTCGGCCGGCCCCTGGAAGACCGCAATCGGCGAGATCGGCTACGACGCGAAGGGCGATATCACCCGTCCGGACTACGTCATGTACACCTGGAAGAAGGGTGACGACGGCAAATACACCTATGTCGAGAACGCACCCGGCAAATAACCGGACGTTGCTACATGAAAATGCCCGGCGCCGCGCGCCGGGCATTTTTTTATGAGAGTTCCCGAAAGCCTGGATCGGAACTGCCCAGGCGTTCTTCGGATCGACACGCAATGTGTCAGCGCGATAGATCAAACTAAATCGGTTTAATCCTCTTTTCGATTTTGTTTGCACTGCAGCATTTTCGCGCTAATCATGTCCGGCAGTTCCCTTCCCCGCGTCCGGAGCCCTGTCCTTGGCAATCTCGAAGATCCTTGTCGCCAACCGCTCCGAAATAGCCATCCGCGTCTTCCGCGCGGCCAACGAGCTCGGCCTTAAAACCGTGGCGATCTGGGCAGAGGAGGACAAATACTCCCTGCATCGCTTCAAGGCCGACGAAAGCTACCAGGTCGGGCGCGGGCCGCATCTGGCCCGGGATATGGGGCCGATCGAAAGCTACCTGTCGATCGAGGAGGTTATCCGCGTCGCCAGGCTTTCGGGCGCCGATGCCATCCATCCGGGCTACGGGCTGCTATCCGAAAGCCCCGAGTTCGCCGAAGCCTGTGCGCAGGCCGGCATCATCTTCATCGGGCCAAAGCCGGATACGATGCGCAGGCTGGGCAACAAGGTCGCCGCCCGCAATCTGGCGATCGAAGTCGGCGTGCCGGTAATTCCCGCCACCGATCCCCTGCCGGACGACATGGCGGCGGTAAAGGAACTCGCCAAGACGATCGGCTACCCGGTAATGCTCAAGGCATCCTGGGGCGGCGGCGGCCGCGGCATGCGCGCCATCCGCTCCGAGGCCGATCTCGCCCGCGAGGTGATGGAAGGCAAGCGTGAGGCGAAGGCGGCTTTCGGCAAGGATGAGGTCTATCTCGAAAAGCTGATCGAGCGCGCCCGCCATGTCGAGGTGCAGGTGCTGGGCGACACGCATGGCAACGCGGTGCACCTGTTCGAGCGCGATTGTTCGATCCAGCGCCGCAACCAGAAAGTGGTCGAGCGGGCGCCGGCGCCGTATCTTGAAATGCCACAGCGCGAGGAGCTTTGCGGCTACGCGCTGAGGATCGCGCACGAAACCAGCTATATCGGCGCCGGCACGGTCGAGTTCCTGCAGGATGCAGACACCGGAAAATTCTATTTCATCGAGGTCAATCCGCGTATCCAGGTCGAGCACACCGTCACCGAACAGGTGACCGGCATCGACATCGTCAAGGCGCAGATTCATATCCTCGACGGCTTTGCCATCGGCACGGCGGAATCGGGCGTGCCGGCGCAAAAGGACATCAGGCTCAACGGTCACGCCCTGCAGTGCCGCATCACCACGGAAGATCCCGAGCATAATTTCATCCCCGACTATGGCCGCATCACCGCCTATCGCGGTGCCACCGGCTTCGGTATCCGCCTTGATGGCGGCACCGCCTATTCGGGCGCGGTCATCACCCGCTTCTACGATCCGCTGCTGGAAAAGGTGACGGCGTGGGCGCCGACGCCGGCCGAGACCATCGCCCGCATGAACCGGGCGCTGCGCGAATTCCGCATCCGCGGCGTGGCGACCAACCTCACCTTTCTCGAGGCGATCATCAATCACCCGAGCTTCGCCGACAATTCCTACACCACCAAGTTCATCGACACGACGCCGGAACTGTTCGCCAGCGTGAAGCGGCAGGACCGCGCGACCAAGCTGCTCAACTATCTTGCCGACGTTTCGGTCAATGGTCATCCCGAGACGCGCGGCCGGCCGCAGCCAAAGGCCGATGCGGCGCCGCCGGTGGTGCCATATCTCAACGGCAATGTGCCTCAAGGCAGCAAGCAGAAGCTCGACGTGCTCGGGCCGGAGAAATTCGCCGCGTGGATGCGCGAACAAAAAGAGGTGCTGGTCACCGACACGACAATGCGCGACGGGCATCAATCCTTGCTGGCGACGCGTGTGCGCACCTATGACATCGCCGGAATTGCCGGCACCTATGCGCGTGCTCTGCCTCAACTTTTGTCGCTCGAATGCTGGGGCGGCGCCACATTCGACGTCGCCATGCGCTTTCTCACCGAAGACCCGTGGGAGCGGCTGTCGCTGGTGCGCGAGGCAGCACCCAACCTTCTGCTGCAGATGCTCCTGCGCGGCGCCAACGGCGTTGGCTATACCAACTATCCCGACAATGTCGTCCAGCATTTCGTCCGCCAGGCCGCTGCCGGCGGCATCGACCTGTTCCGGGTCTTCGATTGCCTGAATTGGGTCGACAACATGCGCGTCGCCATGGATGCGGTCGGCGCCGAGGGCAGACTGATCGAAGCGGCTATCTGTTATACCGGCGACATACTCGATCCGGCGCGGGCCAAATACGATCTGAAATACTATGTCGGCCTGGCCAGGGAATTGCAGGCGGCAGGCGCCCATATCATCGCCGTCAAGGATATGGCCGGGCTTTTGAAACCGGCGGCGGCCCGCGTGCTGTTCAAGGCACTGCGCGAGGCGACGGACCTGCCGATCCACTTCCACACCCACGACACATCCGGCCTGTCGGCGGCAACCGTGCTGGCGGCGGTGGAGAGCGGCGTCGACGCCATTGACGCGGCGATGGATTCGCTATCGGGCAACACCTCGCAGCCGTGCCTGGGTTCGATCGTCGAGGCGCTGAAAGGCACCGAGCGCGACCCGGGCCTCGACCCGCAATGGATCAGGAACATCTCGTTCTACTGGGAGGCGGTGCGCAACCAATACGCCGCCTTTGAAAGCGACCTGAAGGGGCCGGCATCGGAGGTCTATCTGCACGAAATGCCGGGCGGGCAGTTCACCAACCTCAAGGAACAGGCGCGCTCGCTCGGGCTGGAGACGCGCTGGCACGAAGTGGCGCAGACCTATCACGACGTCAATCTGATGTTCGGCGACATCGTCAAGGTGACGCCGTCGTCCAAGGTCGTCGGCGACATGGCGCTGATGATGGTCAGCCAGGACCTGACCGTCGCCGACGTCGAAAATCCGGCGAGGGACATCGCCTTCCCGGATTCGGTGGTGTCGATGTTGCGCGGCGATCTCGGCCAGTCGCCGGGCGGCTGGCCAAAGCCATTGCAGAAGAAGGTGCTCAAGGGCGAAAAGCCGATCACGGTGCGGCCGGGTTCGCTGCTCAAACCGGCGGACCTCAAGGCCAGTCGCACGGAGGTCGAGGAAAAGCTCGAGCGCAAGCTCAGCGAGTTCGAGTTCGCGTCGTGGCTGATGTATCCGAAGGTGTTTTCCGATTTTGCCGCCGCGCAGGAGACCTACGGGCCGGTCAGCGTGCTGCCGACGCCGACCTATTTCTACGGCATGAAGCCGGAAGACGAGATTTTCGTCGATATCGAAAAAGGCAAGACGCTGGTGGTGCGCTGCCTTGCCCTGGGCGATGTCGACGAAAAGGGCATGGTCACCGTGTTCTTCGAGCTCAACGGCCAGCCGCGCCGGGTGAAGGTGCCGGACCGGGCGCATGGCGCGTCTGCCGCCAAGGCGCGGCGCAAGGCGGAGCCGGGCAATGAGGCGCATGTCGGCGCGCCGATGCCTGGCGTCGTTTCGGCGCTTGCGGTCGCTGCCGGCCAGGCGGTGAAGGCTGGTGACGTGCTGCTGTCGATCGAAGCGATGAAAATGGAAACGGCGTTGCATGCCGAACGCGACGGCACCATAGCCGAGGTGCTGGTCAAGGCCGGCGACCAGATCGATGCCAAGGATCTGCTGATCGCGTTCGGGTAAGGTGAGTTGCCCTTCGTCGGATATCCAGAGTAATCGCTTCAGGACAATTGCCGACCTTGGCGCCGCCCCTCATCCGCCTGCCGGCACCTTCTCCCCGTATAGTGACGGGGAGAAGGGGCTGAGCGCCAAAAATCAGCGCTTATTTGCAACGCTGAAAATTGGCGAAATCATCAATGAGAGCGCCCCTCTCCCCGTCACTATACGGGGAGAGGATGCCGGCAGGCAGGTGAGGGGCAGCGCCGACGCCTGGCAAGATGATGCAAATTCAAACCTGAAGCGTTGCCCTTCATGCCGCATCGATAGCACCTTGACCCGCCGCGCCCTGTCGGGCATCGAACCGCTGCAATTCGCCGCTCGGGCCCCCCCGAGTCGCGGCGAGAAAACGACGCGGAGAGAAGACTATGGCCGACGACATCACCGAGACCAGCCAGACTGTTGCCGCCGGCCAGTTGCGCGCCTTCATCGAACGCATCGAGCGGCTCGAGGAAGAGAAGAAGACGATTGCCGACGACATCAAGGAAGTGTTCGCAGAGGCCAAGGGCACCGGCTTCGACACCAAGGCGATGCGATCGATCATCCGGCTGCGCAAGAAGGACCAGGCCGAGCGGCAGGAAGAGGAATCCATTCTCGATCTGTACAAGGCCGCGCTCGGCATGGTGTAAGCCGGTAACAGCCTTGGGCGCCGGTTGCGGCGCCCCTCGACGGTTCGAATATGAGCGAATTCGATTTTGGCGCCCGCCGCGCCTCTGAATTCCGCCAACGCAGCTTCTGGACGCTGTTCGCGGAACGGCATCCGGATGAAAGGGCCCTGCTGGCGAGGCGCGGACCGTGGTTCTGGCAGCGTGGGCTGCCCGACTTCGCATTGGTCCTTTCAATGTATGTCGCGCCCGCGCAGAATCATGTCGGCGTCTTCTTCGGCCGCAACGAGAAATTCGGTGCCACGCAAGCCTGGTCGCGGTTGAAGCCGTTCCAGCCGGCCATCGAAGACAGGCTGAAGCTCAGGCCAGAACAAAGTTGCGACGGCCTCGGCATCAATTCGATGTGGCGGGTGAATTGTTTTGCCGAGGACAATTGGCCGGCGATGACCGACTGGCTGGTGACGGAAGCCTCACGTTTCGAGCGCGCGATTGCCGAAGTTCTGGGTCAGGAATAAAGCAGGGTTCCAGACGCAATCCTTATGAAAGGGTTGCTCTGGTGAGCAGGGCGAGGGAGCCGGTGGATCGATGACGATCATGTCGCGCGTTGCCGCTTTCTTCCGCTCACGCTGGCTGGGCGACGTGCCGCTCGATCGGCTGTTCTGGCGCGACCTGGTCATTGTCGGCACAGCGATCAATGTCGCGTCGTCGGTGGCGGCACTCATTCTGCTCGGGCTGAAACTGCCGCTTGCGCTGGTCCTGGCGGTGCATTTCGCGCCGGTACCCTACAATATCTTCCTGACCTTTGCCGTTTGGCGAACTGCCGGAAAATCGAGTGGCGCCAAGGCCACGCTGATGACGCTTGGCGCCACATTGTGGCTGATCCTGGTGGTCGTGGCCTGACGATCAGGCGGCCGGCTCGAATTTGAGCGCCACGCCGTTGATGCAATAGCGCAGACCGGTTGGCGGCGGGCCGTCGTCGAAGACGTGGCCGAGATGGCTGCCGCAGCGGGCGCAATGGCACTCGGTGCGGACCATGCCGTAGCTGCGGTCGACGGTGGTCTCGACCGAACCCGGAACCGGGTCGTTGAAGCTCGGCCAACCGGTGCCGCTTTCGAATTTCAGCTTGGATTCAAACAAGGGCTGGTCGCAGCCGACGCAGGAGAAGGTGCCGGCGCGCTTCTCGTGCAGCAGCGCGCAGCTTCCCGGCCGCTCGGTGCCGTGGTTGCGCATCACCGCATATTGCTCGGGCGTCAGCCGGGCGCGCCATTCGGCATCTGTGCGGGTAACGGGGTAGGTGTGGCTGTCCATTTTTTCCTCTTAGCTTATGTCGCTATTTGGGTTGCCTTCCCAACTTCGCCTGAAATAGGCATTTGTTACGGCGTTTGCCCATATTTCCAATCCTGTTGCGAAGAATTCCTCAGGCGATGGCAGCGAGATAGCGCGCGACCGATGCTGAAAATGCCGCCTTTGCATCTCCGATGACGTTCTGGTTCCACCATGCGCCGTAGATATGGTCGAATGCGAAAGGCTCCAGCGCAGCCTTGATGGCGAGCACTTTCGTCGCGTTGAGCGGGATGTAGTTCGGATAGCTGTACATGAAGCTGACATGACGGCGCGTCGGCGTCACCTGCAGGATGTCGCCGGCCAGGATGGCATTGCCGCCGTCGCGCCTCCAGTGCAGCACCTGGCCGCCGGCAAAGTGGCCGCCGCAGCGGATGAGCGTCAGCGACGGGTTTATGGCGCGCATCTCGCCTTCCCAGCCGATGATCGCCGGATGCGGCCGCATGATCCACTGACGATCATCGGCGTGCAGATAAATCGGCACGTCGCCAAACGCCTCGCTCCATTCGACCATTGCCGAATAATAATGGCAGTGCGAAATGGCGATTGCCGCCAGGCCGCCCCGGCGGTTGATCTCCGCCACCGCCTCGTCGCTGACCATCGAGATGCAGTCCCACAGCACATTGCCGTGCGGTGTTTGCGCCAGCAACGCCCGCTGGCCGATGGCGAAGCGCGGCTCGATGCCGAAGGCGAGCACGCCGGCATCCTCCTTGATCACGATCCGATGCCCGGCGGCGAGCTCTTCCGGCGTGATCCAGGCCTGGCCCTCCCAGCGCACATATTGCCGCTCGTCCTCGCAGATCGGGCAATGTTGCGGCGGCGTCGCTGTCGCCGCGAACTGGACACCGCATTGCAGGCAAAGGAAACAGGTCGACCATCCTGTTTTGCGTGCATCCATTCAGTGCTTCCTTGAAAGTTGCTTCGTCGCGGCTTCGAGGCCGGCGAGCGTCAGCGGAAACATGCGGCCGCCAAAGATATCGCGGATCATGGCGATCGAATGGGTAAAACCCCAGTTTTTCACGGCTTCGGGGTTGAGCCATACCGCGTTTGGCCATTGCTGCAGCAACCGGCCGAGCCAGACGGCGCCGGCCTCCTTGTTCCAGTGCTCGACCGAGCCGCCGGGTTGGGCGATCTCATAGGGGCTCATCGAGGCGTCGCCGACGACGATCACCTTGTAGTCGGGGCCATATTTATGGAGGAGGTCGAAGGTCGGAATCACCTCGGCATGGCGGCGGCGATTGTCCCTCCACACCCCTTCGTAGAGGCAGTTGTGGAAATAGAAATACTCGAGCTGGCGGAACTCGGCGCGGGCGGCCGAAAACAGCTCCTCGACACTCCTGATATGGTCGTCCATCGAGCCGCCGACATCGAAGAACATCAGCAGCTTCACGGCATTGCGACGCTCGGGTTGTGTCTTAACGTCAAGATAACCGTGCTCGGCGGTAGCGTGGATGGTGCCGGGCAGGTCGAATTCCTCTTCGGCGCCTTCGCGCACCCAGCGGCGCAACCGCTTCAGCGCGACCTTGATGTTGCGGGTGCCGAGTTCGACGGCATCGTCGAAATTCCTGAACTCGCGTTTGTCCCAGACTTTTACCGCGCGGCGGTTGCGGCTTTCGTGCTGGCCGATGCGCACGCCTTCGGGATTGTAGCCATAGGCACCGAAGGGCGAGGTGCCGCCGGTGCCGATCCATTTCGAACCGCCCTGATGCCGGCCCTTTTGCTCCTCCAACCGCTTCTTCAGAGTCTCCATCAGCTTTTCGAAGCCGCCCAGCGCCTCGACCAGCTTCTTCTCCTCGTCGGTCAGGTGCTTTTCGGCGAGCCTCCGCAGCCACTCCTCCGGGATATTTGCGACATCGACCGGGTCTTCGCCGGCCAGCGCCTCGACACCTTTGAAGATGTGCGAAAAGACCTGGTCGAAGCGGTCGATGTGGCGCTCGTCCTTCACCAGCGCGGCGCGGGCGAGATAGTAAAAGCCCTGGACATCATAGTCGACCAGCCCGGCTTCCAACCCCTCCAGCAGCGACAGATATTCGCGGAGCGAGACCGGAACCCGCGCTGCCTTCAGTTCGAGGAAGAAGGGGATGAACAATTGCTATCTGTGCCTCACGATCATGGCCTCACGATCACGACGGATTCACCCCCGGAACTGTCGATTTCGCGGGATCGCAGTAAATCCGCTACCGTACTTGGGTTGGGTATGGGTAAGTGCTTTGCAATGCGTGCTTCGACCCATTCGCGCGTGGCGGACGTCGCGTCGGCGATTGCTTCCTCGGGGCTTGCGCCGCCGCCGTGGCAGCCGGGAAGATCGGGCACCCGCACTCCCCAGATGTCATTGGCGCTATCCAGAATTCCGAAATAGCAGATCATTCAGCTCGTCCTCAGGTATTTCAACCGCTCTCATCATAGCAGATCGTACTCGATGAAGCCCGTGCGCCGCGCCACGTGATCGTAGAGCTTGCGTGCGGTGGTGTTGGTCTCGTGGGTCATCCAGTAGACGTTCTTGACGCCGATCTTGCCGGCTTCCTGCTTGACCGCTTCGATCAGGGCGGCGCCGACGCCCTTGCCGCGCACATCGGGGTCGGCGAACAGGTCCTGCAGGTAACAGTTGTTTATCTGCGACCAGCTGGAGCGATGGTAGAGATAGTGCGTCAGGCCGACGGCCTTGCCTTCGAGGGTAGCGATGAAGCCTTTCGGCTCGAACTCGCCCGCCGTGAACAGCCGTTTCCAGGTGACGGCGTAAACCTCTTCCGGCAGCTTGGTTTCGTAGAAGGTGAGGTAGGCGGTCCACAGACGCCGCCAGTCGGCATGGTCGGATTGCGCAAGCGGGCGGACGGTGATCTCGGTCATTTCATTTCCCTCTGAACTCGGCAACCCGAAGCTGCCTTCACGCCTCGCCGGCGGCAACGGTCCAGCGACGGGAAAGCGCTGTCCGGCGGCTTTCGTCGACCGCCCTTCACCCTTGCCGTCTCGCCATGAAGGCCAGGCGCTCGAACAGATGCACGTCCTGTTCGTTCTTCAGCAACGCGCCATGCAGTTTCGGCAGCGCGTTTTTCGGGTCGGCGCGCAGGTCCTCGGGCGCGATGTCGTCGGCGACCAGCAGGCGGATCCAGTCGAGTGCCTCGGAGGTCGACGGCTTCTTCTTCAGGCCCGGCACGTCGCGGATTTCGTAGAATTGCGTGAGTGCGGCGCGCACCAGGTTCTGCTTGATGCCGGGATAGTGCACGTCGACGATCTTGTGCAGCGTCTCGACGTCGGGAAAGCGGATGTAGTGGAAGAAGCAGCGGCGCAGAAAGGCGTCCGGCAGCTCTTTCTCGTTATTGGAGGTAATGATGATGATCGGCCGGACGGTGGCGCGGATGGTCTCGCCGGTCTCGTAGACAAAGAACTCCATCCTATCCAGTTCCTGCAACAGATCGTTGGGGAACTCGATATCGGCCTTGTCGATCTCGTCGATCAGAAGCACGACTTTCTTGCCGGCGGCAAAGGCATCCCATAATTTGCCGCGCTTGATGTAATTGCGAATGTCGTTGAAGCGCTCGTCGCCGAGCTGGCTGTCGCGCAGCCGCGAGACGGCATCATATTCATAGAGACCCTGCTGCGCCCGTGTGGTCGATTTGACATGCCATTCGATCAGATCCAGGCCGAGCGCTGCCGCCACCTGACGGGCAAGTTCGGTCTTGCCGGTGCCGGGCTCGCCCTTGACCAGCAATGGCCGCTCCAGCGCGATCGCCGCGTTGACTGCCACCATCAGATCCTTGTCGGCAACATAGGCTGCCGTGCCTTCGAAACGCATTTTTGCTCCCGGGTTCATCGCGCGACCCTAAGGACGCGGCCTTCGCTGTGCAAGGCGCCGCTGGCAAAGCGGGGATCTTGCGGGCGCTGACCTCATTGAGGGGTTCTGCGTCGATTTAAGCGTCGAAACATGTCGCCTCTCTGGCGCTTGGTCTGGCGTCAGCCTATATTGGCGGAGGCGGTCTGCGCTTCCCGGCAGGAGAACATTTTCCCCGGGGCCTTAATGATCCCTAGGGAGCTGTCCCTGGGAAGACCCGTGGGTTTTCTCATACGGCGCCCACCTACTTTGTAGGTTCCCGGGATCGCTCTCTCCACCGGTTGTGTGGATCGTCACCTGTCGAAAAGGCCATCTGGTATCGAAAAGGCCATCTGGCGGATCTTGTCGTCGCGCCGCTTTATGCGGTGCTCTCACGAACGAAAAGTTCGCGCCGCTCCTCCAAAATGTCGCTCGTAAAACTCCATCCAAATCTGACCTTTTCTATCGTCGGCGCATGACATCCCCAAAAGACCTGAAAAAAAGTCTCCGCAACCAAGCCCTCGGGCGCCGCGACGCGCTCGATCCTTTCTGGCGGGTGGAGGCAGCACTCGAAATGGCGGAGACGGCGCGCGACCGGTTAACGGTCGAGCCGGGCCAGATCGTCTCAGGCTTCTGGCCGATGCGCTCGGAAGTCGACGTCCGGCCGCTGATGTTTGCCTTGCGCGAGAAGGGCGCAAGGCTCTGCCTGCCGGCCATCCTCGACAAGACCACCATCGTTTTTCGCGAGCTGGTACGCGGCGCGCCGATGATCGACATGGGTTTCGGCACCGTCGGCCCGCATGAGGAAGCCGAGGTGCTCGATCCGCAGATTATGCTGGTGCCGCTTGCCGCCTTCGATACGCGCGGCCACCGTATCGGTTACGGCGCCGGCTATTACGACCGGGCGATCGCGCGGCTGGCCGACAAAGGGCAGCAGCCGCGGCTGATCGGCATTGCCTTCGACTGCCAGGAGGTGGCCCTGGTGCCGGACGAGCCGCATGACATGATCATTCCGGAAATACTCACCGAGAGCGGGTTGCGCCGGTTCGCGCCGAAATTGTAGATAAGTTCCTGGACGCATGATCTTTTCCGAAAGTCATGCAGCTTTTTGCTTCGCTGACCTTCGGTTCGGGATCACGCTTATATGAGACTTCTCTTCCTCGGCGACATGGTCGGCAAGACAGGACGTACGGCGGTGTGGGAACAACTGCCCGGCCTGATCTCGGATTTCAAACTCGACTTCGTCATCGTCAATGGCGAGAACGCCGCCGGCGGCTTCGGCATCACCGAGGAGATTTTTCGCGAGACGATCTCGGCCGGCGCCGATGTCGTCACCACTGGCAACCATGTCTGGGACCAGCGCGATGCGCTGATTTTCGCGCCGCGCGAAGAGCGCTTCCTGCGTCCGTCCAATTTCCCCAAGGGTACGCCGGGGCGCGGCTCAGGCGTCTACATCGCCAGGAACGGCGCGCGCGTGCTGGTCGCCAACATCATGGGCCGGGTGTTCATGCATCCCGAGCTCGACGATCCGTTCCAGGCCGGCGAGCGCGAGCTTGCCGCTTGTCCGCTTGGTGAGCAGGCCGATGCGATCGTCATCGATTTCCATGCCGAGGCGACCTCGGAAAAAATGTGCTTCGCCCATTTCGTCGACGGCCGTGCCAGCCTTGTTGTCGGCACCCACACGCATCAGCCGACCGGCGATCACCAGATCCTCAATGGCGGCACCGGTTATATTTCCGATGCCGGCATGTGCGGCGATTACGATTCCTCGCTCGGCATGGACAAGGAGGAGCCGCTCAACCGGTTTTTGTCCAAGGTGCCGAAAGGCCGCTTCGAGGCGTCGACCGGACCGGCGACGTTGTGCGGCGTCGGCGTCGACATTTCCGACCGTAGCGGCCTGACCGAACGCATCGCGCCGTTTCGCCGCGGCCCGCGGCTGGAGGAAACGGCTCCATCCTTCTGGTCGTGACATTGATATGGACGCTTACAATACCCAATTGCCGGCGAAACTGCTCTAGATCGTAGAGGGGACGACCTCCATGCAGCTAGTCGAATTCCTGGCGCCGCATTTCGCCTTTGTCTCCGACCCGACGGCATGGGTCGCGCTGCTGACGCTGATCGTGCTGGAGGTCGTGCTCGGCATCGACAATCTGATCTTCATCTCGATTTTGACCAACAAATTGCCGGTAGCGCAGCGAGCCCGCGCCCGGCGGCTCGGCATCTCCGCCGCGCTGGTGATGCGGCTGATCCTGCTGGCCACCATCTCGATCATCGTCCAGCTGACGACGCCGATATTCACCGCCTTCGGCCACGGCTTTTCATGGCGCGACCTGATCCTAATCGCCGGCGGCCTGTTCCTCGTCTGGAAGGCGACCAAGGAGATCCACCACACGGTCGATCTCGATGATCACCAGGACACGATGATGGGCGAGACACTGCAGCTGTCGCTGGCCGGCGCCATTTTCCAGATATTGCTGCTCGACCTCGTCTTCTCGATCGACTCGATCATCACCGCGGTCGGCATGACCGACGAGATCGCGATCATGTACATCGCGGTGATCGTGGCGGTGAGCGTGATGATGCTGGCGGCCGGGCCGCTGGCCGATTTCATCGCCAGGAATCCCAGCATCGTCATGCTGGCCCTCGGCTTCCTGCTGATGATCGGCATGACGCTGATCGCCGACGGCATGGGTTACCATGTGCCGAAAGGCTACATCTACGCCGCCATGGGCTTTTCGGCACTGGTCGAAGGGCTCAACATGCTGGCGCGGCGGCGGAAGAAGGCAAAGGGCGGTGGGCACTGATGTTTACATCACCTCGTCATCCTAGGGCGGAGCGACGCGAAGCGGAGCGCAGACCCTAGGATTCATGCCGCTACCCATACCGAAGAATGCAGCGTTGCAGAATTGAGTAGCGGCTAACGGTTAGTCGTCGGACTTCTGGGTGTTTCATCCTGATGCGCGGCGATACGTCGGCGTCGCGGCATGGATCCTAGGGTCTACGCGCGTCGCTTCGCTCCTTGCTCCGCCCTAGGATGACGAGTGTAGGCCCTTCGGATGGCGGTCGCCGATCAGGTTGAGCGTCAGGCCTTGCTCCAGCCACGCCTTGGCGCCGGCGAGCACCAGCGCAAAACCGCCTGTCGAATCGATCGCCTGCTTGACCTGCTCATCGGGGCTGCCGGCAAAGCCGAAATTGCGGACCTCGACAAAGGTCGTGCCGCCCGGCATCTCGGCGAAAGTCCACACTACCGTGGTCGGCGGATCGCTCCATTGCATGACGATCTTCCTGTTCTCGACGATCTCGCTGACATTGACCGTCGTCGAGACGCCGTACATCCGCCATTCCCAACGGATTTCCTCGCCGCTGTCCAACCTGTCGCTGCCATGGGTGAACCAGAACTTTGTCGTGATCGCCGGATCGACGAAGGCTTCGAATACGTCGGCGACCGGCCGCCTGATCAGCATGCCGGCTTCGGCGATCGGTGTTTCGCGGATTTCCATAGCGTCCTCCTTTCCACGGCACCGCGGCCTGTTCACCAGGCATCGGGCTCGCGCACGAGGTGAATGATGTTGGCCGGATTGGTAATCCAGCCGCCGCGGAAGCCGTCACCGAGTGCCTCGATGGCGTCGCAGCGCACGACGCCGGCCTTGGCGAGATGCTCCGCAGCGGCCGGAAAATCATCGGTGAACAGCTCCAGCCAGATCTCGGCCTGGCTCATCATCGGCGCCTCGTCGATCCACAGCCGATTGGGACCGAGTTCGAAGCCAACGGCCGGCGCCTTGGCCGTGAATGGCTTCAGGCCGACGACGTCGCGATAGAAGGCGATCGTTGCCTGGTATTGATGCGGCGGGACTTTCATGGCGATGTTGACGCCGCCGGTGATCTTCGGGGTCATTTGCGGGCTCCATTGCCGTGTTCAGGTTCGATTGGCCGGCTCGGTCCAGAACTCGCTATGCCAAATTGATTTGCCAGGAGACTCCGAACCTGTCGTTGAGCCATGCAAACCGGCGGCTGAAACCATAATTGTCCAGCGGCATCAGAAATTTGCCGTCCTTGGCCAGCGCCTCGACAATGCCGTTCAGCTCTGCCTCCGTGGAGCAATCCACATACAGCGAGACCGACGGCGTGAACGTGAAGGCATGGTGCACGGGGCTGTTGTAGACCATCACTTCCAGACCGCTTATGGACACGCGCGCCAGCTTGACCGTTCCTTCCGGGCCGCCTTCGCCGGAGCCGTAACGCGTGACGTCAAGGACGTTGCTGTCGGGGATCGTCTCGCAATAGAAGGTCATTGCCTCTTCGGCCTTGCCCTCGAACATCAGAAATGGCGTCACTTGCTTCATCGCAGGCCTCCGTCATCTTGGTGGTTTTTCAGATGTTGTTCTCGTTGGCCGGCTCGCCCTTCATCTCGCTGCGGTAATAGCCGTCGCGCAGATTGATGCCGTATTCGACATAGGCCTTCATGCAGGCCAGCATCTGCGACCAGCCCTCGCAATTGAGGTAGGACTTCTTCAGGCCGACCGCGTCCTCGTGCCAGCCGGTCTCGGCGATGGTGACGAAGGTGCCGCCGTCGTCGAGCGGTTCGAAATTCATCTCGATGCGGGTCTTGTAGGCTGGCTTGCCGTCGCCGCCGGTGGCATCCCAGCGCAGCACGATGCGGCTGTCTTTCTTCACCTCGTCGACCTCGACCGGGACCTTGCCCCACCAGACGACGCCGGCGCCCGCCACCAGCGGTGCGCTGGCGCCGCCGATGGTGGTGAAATAGCCGCTGAGCTTCTTCGGATTGACGACAGCATCGAAGACTTCGGCGACCGGTTTGCCGATGCGGCCCGAAACCCTGAATCCAAGAGACATATCCACAGCTCCTTCCTTGAATGGCTCAACGATATGTTATAGAAACATAACATGTCAAGCCAATCGCGAGACGACAATGTTTTCAAGGCGCTGGCGCATCCGCGCCGGCGTGCGTTGCTGGACCGGCTGAAGGATGCGCCGCAGACCACCGGCATGTTGTGCGATGCCTTCCCCGATATGGACCGCTGCACGGTCATGCTGCATCTGAAGGTGCTGGAGGAGGCCAACCTGGTGGTGGCGCGGCGCGAGGGGCGCGAGCGCTGGAACCATCTCAACGCGCTGCCGATCAAGCACATCCACGACCGCTGGATCAGCCAATATGCCACGCACGCGATCAGCATCCTCGACCGGCTGAAATCCGATCTTGAGGGATGAATGGTTGCCGAAGCCTACCGATTTTCGGTTCTAGAAACCCTTGCGTGCCGGCAGCACTGGCGCGGCTGGACGAATTGAGCCGATTTATCTATAAGCCGGCCATTCCGACAGAGAGCGCCGTCCGTCCGTCAGGACGCAGCAGGACGTTCTGAAATTTTGAATTCGAGCATTTTGCAAGATGCCGGGTGGTTCACCAGGCGGCAGATGCTCTAGCCGAGAAGACGACAGGGGTGCCATGGCTGGCCATTCGCAGTTCAAGAACATCATGCACCGCAAGGGCCGCCAGGATGCGGTGCGGTCGAAAATGTTTTCCAAGCTGGCGCGCGAAATCACCGTCGCCGCCAAGAGCGGCACGCCCGATCCGTCGATGAATCCGCGCCTGCGCCTTGCGGTGCAGAACGCCAAGGCGGTGTCGATGCCGAAGGACAATATCCAGCGCGCCATCAACAAGGCGTCGATGGGCGATGCCGAGACCTACGAAGCCGTTCGCTACGAGGGTTACGGGCCGGGCGGCGTCGCGCTGATCGTCGAGGCGCTGACCGACAACCGCAACCGCTCGGCGTCGAATGTGCGCGCCGCCTTCACCAAGGCCGGCGGGGCGATGGGCGAGACCGGCTCGGTTTCGTTCATGTGGGACCGCGTCGGCGAGATCTACTATCCGGCATCGGCCGGCAGCGCCGAGAAGGTGATGGACGCAGCGATCGAGGCCGGCGCCGACGATGTCCAGTCGGACGAGGAAGGCCACACGATCTATTGCGCCTTCGAGAATCTCGGCGAAGTATCGAAGGCGCTGGAAGGCGCGCTCGGCGAGGCTGAATCGGTGAAGCCGATCTGGAAGCCGCAGACCAGCATCGCGGTCGACGAGGAGCGGGCACAATCGCTGATGAAGCTGGTCGCGACGCTCGAGGACGACGACGACGTGCAGAGCGTCTACGCCAACTTCGAGGTCGACGAGGAGACCTTGGCGAAGCTCAGTGCGGCATGAGCGAACAGGCGCCCACCGTCCGCATCACCTATTGCACCCAGTGCCTGTGGCTGCTCAGGGCCGGCTGGATGGCGCAGGAGCTGTTGTCGACCTTCGGCACCGATCTCGGCGAAGTGACGCTGGTGCCCGGCACTGGCGGCATCTTCACCATTTCCTGCAATGACACGCTGGTCTGGGACCGCAAGCGTGACGGCGGTTTTCCGGACGCTGCAAAGCTCAAGCAACTGGTTCGCGACGTCATCGATCCGGATCGCGATCTAGGCCATGCCGATCGCAAGGGCCATAAGTCAAAAGACCCTGCCTGAAGGCATTTACACTTCCGTCCTGCATTCACCGCCATGCCAAGATGAAGCAGCCCAGCGCCACGATAGCGGTGATGGTGCGGACGTGGTTCCACATCACCCAGTCCCTGAGATAAGTGGCCCATACCGCGGCGCCGTTGGCGCTTGCCGGATCCAGGGCCGCCAGGGCGTTGTTGAGCGGCACGTTGAACATCATCGTCACGATCGGGTTGCCGACGAGGTAGATCAGGGCGCCGGCGAGGAGCCAGAATGCACCCGGTTGGCTCCAGCCGATAAGAGCGCCGGCGGCAAGGACAAGACAGACCAGCCCGGTGCCGAAAAGCGCGGTCATGAAAGCCGGTGTGATCACGGTGATGTTGATCGAATTCATGGCCGCGATGCCGCCTCCGGCAGGCAAGCGGGCGAGCGCCGGCATGACAAAGTTGGAGAAGGCGAAGAAAACGCCGCCGACAACGCCTGAGCCAATGGCAGCGACGAAGGTGAGGGTGGGAAGCAGTTTCATGATCATGTCAGTTCCTCCAGATGCCCGTGGCGGCGGCTTCGGTTGCGTAGGCGGAAAAGTCTTTTGGGGCGCGGCCGAGCACGCGCTGGACGCCGTCGGTCAGCGACTCGTTGCGGCCGTCGAGCACTTCGGTGAACAGCTCGTTAAGCAGCCAGGCGAACTCGGCCGGCAACTCGTGCTCGGCTATGGCGGCGGTGAACTCGGTATGTGAAATCTGCTTGAAGGGAATGTTGCGGCCGGCCGCCCTGCCGATCTCGGCGACCGCGTCGGCGAAGCTCAGCAGCCGCGGCCCGGTCAGCTCGTAAAGCTGACCGGTATGGCCTTGGCGGGTAAGCACCGTAGCCGCGGCATCGGCGATGTCGTCGGCATCGACGAATGGCTCACCGACATTGCCCACCGGCAATGCCACCTCACCCTCGCGCAGGGAATCCACGAGAAAGCCTTCACTGAAGTTCTGGGAAAACCAGGCGCAGCGCAGGATCGTCCAATCGGCGCCTGAAGCTTTGAGCATCTCTTCGGCGCGCTGTGCTTCCGTTTCGCCGCGCCCCGACAGCAGGACCAGCCGGCGCACACCACACTCCACGGCAAGACGAGAGAAGGCGCCGACCGTGTCGGCCGCGCCGGGCACCGCAAGATCAGGATAGTAGCTGATGTAGACGGCACCGACACCATCAAGCGCGGGTTCCCAGGTCGTGTCATTTTCCCAGTCGAAGGGTGGCGTACCCGAGCGCGAGCCGATCTGCACGGGCAGGCCCCGCGCCGTCAGCCGCCCGGCGAGACGGCGGCCGGTCTTGCCGGTGCCGCCGACGATCAAAATTGGTTTCGTTACAGTAGGGTTCATGTCGATTTTCCTCAGTTTGAAAATGTGAGTAGTCCTCACATTTGCAAAACGTGATAAACCCTCGTATTTTGCGAGTCAAGCAAATTTGTTGATTGTTCGTCTGGAGACAGTGATGGAAGGCTCTGCCGTATCGGATTCACAGGACGGCCAGATCGCATCGCCGCGCCGGGCGCCGAGCCAGCAGCGCAGCCGCGAGCGGGTCGAGCGCATGTTGGCCGCCGCCTCGGCGCTGATCGCCGAGCAAGGCAGCGATGCGATGCGCATGGGCGAGGTTGCAGAGAGGGCCGGCGTGTCGATCGGCTCGCTCTACCAGTTCTTCCCGGACAAGCGGGCGATCATCTGGGCGCTGGCCGAACGCTACACCGCCGAAAGCCAGGCCTGCATTGCGGCAGCACTGGCCGAGGTCAATGATGCCGAAGGCCTGCGCCGGGCATTTTCGGAACTGGTGGATATCTACTACGGAATGTTCCTGGCGGAGCCGGTGATGCGCGACATCTGGTCGGGCACGCAGGCCGACAAGGCGTTGCGCGAACTTGAGCTCGCCGACAGCCGGGCCAATGCCGAATTCCTCACTGCCGTGCTGAAGCGGTTGCGGTCGTCCGCCGATCCGGAAGCACTGGAAACGACGGCATTTCTCATCTGGCAGATGGGCGAGGCCGCAATGCGGCTGGCGATCTCGGTCGGGCGGCAGGAAGGCGACCGGCTGGTTGCGGCGTACAAGCGGATGGCGCTCAGGGAGTTGCTCGGCGAATAAAGCTGTACGCTAGCGGCCGAAGTAATCCCGCAGCATTTCCGCACGTTCATCCTCCGTGCACATCGCCATTCGGCCGAGGTTGAGCCGGCCTCGATGAAGGGCGACAACGGCCAATGCGCAGCTAATGGTCTCGTCATCCGCCGAAAGTGCCAGATCCCGCAAAGCCAACTGGAAAAGAGTCTGCCAGGCAAGCTTGTAGTGCGGTTCGATCCAATCCGGAATTGGCGGGTTTCGACCGTCGACCAGTCGAGCCTCTTCGATGGTGGCAGCCAGACCGTAGGCTCCCCAATAGGCGGGGGCGTGGCCTTCGGAGATGTGAGCGATTTCAACAACTGCTGCGTAAGATGCGTCTCCGACATCTCCCTGGTGATGCAATTCATTCCAGAGTTCATCCCAGATAGACTTGTTGCCGTACTGAAGGGCGAGCGCTTGCAAGGCCGGTCGCGGATCATAAATGGTCTTGTATCCGCCCATGAGGTTGGAACATCGCTCATCTTCGAGAATAGCCATGTCGCCCTCCCTGCCGGATGCGTTCCGCAACGCATTAAAGGTCAAGAAAAAACCCGCCACAAGGGCGGGTTTTTTCTGATGCGACGGGCCTGCGGCTTAAAGGCCGAAACCTTCGAAGCGCTTCTTGAACTTCGACAGGCGGCCACCGCGGTCGAGCAGGGTCTGCTGGCCGCCGGTCCAGGCCGGGTGGGTAGTCGGGTCGATATCGAGGTTCATCGTATCGCCTTCCTTGCCCCAGGTCGAACGGGTCATGTATTCGGTGCCGTCGGTCATGACGACCTTGATGGTGTGGTAGTCGGGATGGATATCGGTCTTCATGGGTCTGTTCCTGGCTTGCCGGGTGCTGCCGACGGGCTGAAGCCTGCGTCGATGCGCCCCTTTTTAAAACTCGAAGCCGCAGCTATTGAGGAGCCACGGCTTCTAAAACGGTCGGCGAGCCTATACATCAGCCGGAATTGAATCACAAGGCCGCGGCGAGCGCATATTGATGGCGCAAACCTCAAAGGGCCAAAGGAAACGGTCATGGCGAACATCAGCGGCGATGCAGACGAGCGCAGGCGCTCGCTGAGGCCGCTGCAGCGCCTGTTTCCCTACATCACCCATTACCGCAAAATGGTCATCGGCGCGATCATCTCGCTAGCCGTCGCTGCGGCGACGACACTGGCGCTGCCGCTGGCCGTGCGGCGGATGATCGATCACGGCTTTTCCGCTTCCGATTCCAGCTTCATTGCCGAATATTTCGCCATGCTGGTGGTGATGGCCGCCGTGCTGGCGGCGGCGTCTGCCAGCCGCTACTATTTCGTCATCACGCTCGGCGAGCGCGTCGTTGCCGATATCCGCCGCGATGTCTTTGCCCACGTCACTACGCTGTCGCCCTCCTTCTTCGACACGGCCCAGTCGGGCGAGATCGTCTCGCGGCTCGCCGCCGATACGACACAGGTCAAATCCGCCGTCGGTGCCACCGCCTCGGTGGCTTTGCGCAACGTCATCCTCGGCCTCGGCGCCGTGGCGATGATGGTCTTCACCAGCCCAAAACTGTCCGGCCTGGTCATCGCGGCCATTCCGCTAATCGTGCTGCCGCTGGTCGCCTTCGGCCGCTCGGTGCGGCGCAAGTCACGGCTGGCGCAGGATACACTGGCCAATGCCACCGCCTATGCCAGCGAGCAGATCGGCGCGGTGCGCACGCTGCAGGCCTTCACCAACGAGAAGCTTGTAACCGGGTATTTTTCATCCGCCGTGGAAGCAGCGTTCGAAGCGGCGCGGGCCTCGATCTTTGCCCGCTCCTTTCTCACCTTCTTCGCCATTTTCATGATCTTTTCCTCAGTCGTGGCGGTGCTGTGGTTCGGTTCGCGCGACGTGCTCGACAGCACGCTGTCGCCGGGCACGCTTGGCCAATTCCTGCTCTATTCGGTGTTCGCCGCCGGCGCGCTCGGCGCCTTGTCGGAGGTCTGGGGCGAACTGTCCCAGGCAGCGGGCGCTGCCGAACGGCTGACCGAGATCCTGGCCGAGAAACCCGCGATCCAGGCGCCCGCCGATCCGAAGCCGCTGCCGGCAAAGGCGAGAGGCGCGATCAGCTTCGACGATGTCTCCTTCTCCTATCCGGCCCGGCCCGACCGTTCCGCCGTCCATGGTCTGAGCTTTCAGGTCAAACCCGGCGAGACGCTGGCGATCGTCGGGCCTTCCGGCGCCGGCAAGAGTACGGTGTTTTCGCTGCTTCTGCGCTTCTACGATCCGGAGGCCGGCAGGATCGTCATCGACGGGATCGATCTGCGCGAGGCCGATCCGGCCGCGATCCGCGCGCGCATCGCCATCGTGCCGCAGGATGTCACCATTTTTGCCGCGAGCGCGCGCGACAATATCGGCTTTGGCCGGCCTGGCGCCAGCCAGGCCGAGATCGAGGCGGCGGCGAAGGACGCGCTTGCCGACGAGTTCATCCTGAAACTCGAAAAGGGCTATGATAGCCAGGTCGGCGAGCGCGGCGTGACGCTGTCGGGCGGCCAGCGCCAGCGCGTGGCGATCGCCCGCGCCATTTTGCGCGATGCGCCTATCCTGTTGCTCGACGAGGCGACCTCGGCGCTCGATGCCGAAAGCGAGACGCTGGTGCAGACGGCGCTGGACCGGCTGATGCAGGGCCGCACCACGATCGTCATCGCCCATCGGCTGGCAACCGTGCTGAAGGCCGATCGCATCCTGGTCATGGATGGCGGCCGCATCGTCGAGGAAGGCACGCATCAGAGCCTGGTCGCCAAGGGCGGCATCTATGCGCGGTTGGCCAAGCTGCAGTTCGATACCGGGGCTAATGCTTTCAAGGGCGCGGCCGAGTAGCATCGCTACCGAGTCGGAGCCTGTTCCATCCCGATCTCATCGGGGTCGGGCTTCATCTTCTTGTTTGACCGTGATCTTTTCCGAAAACCGGCATCCGCTTTTCGGGATCTGGGTCTGCCCGGGGCCGGCGGGATTCTTCAGCTGCCGAAAGCTCGGCGTTTGCCGCGTCGATAGGCGATGAACAGGGGAACGCCGACAAGCAACGACAACAAGAGCATGCTGGCGACGGTCTGTCGCTGCTCCTTTGCCGGATCGCTGAGCTGCACATCGGCAGGCGGCTCTTCATAGGTAAAATCGTACTGCCAGCGAATTTGGTCTGCGACCTCATCGACGGTTTTCAGATAATCGGCAATCGCCTTCGCCGGCACTTCAGTTGCCAGCGTCTGAAAGTTCCATTCAACTTGAAATTCGGTGGGCGTGTTGGACCAGGACGCCTTGAGAGACAGATAGGGCGTCACGACGTTTTTCATCGACTCGCCGGAAAATCTCGCCTTGAGGTTGCGCACGGTCACCTTGTGGCGGCGGTAGAACTGGGGGCCGAGGGAGACGGGCCCGGTCCGGTCGACGATTGTCGGGGTTGGAAAAGAGCTGTTGCCGAGATCGGCCGCGCGGATCGGGAAATTCTTTGCCAGATCGTTGGCCGCCAGCGCCTCCGCCGGCAAGCGATAACTTTCCTTCACGCTCACTATGTTGCCATCGCGGCGATCCACGATTTCCGGCTTGGCGATGGTTTGGATGCCCGGATATTGCTTGTTGTAGTATTTCAGGTAGGCGTCCGACACCTCGCTCAGCGACCGGCTGGCAAAATTGCCGCGCATCCAATCGGCATCGGCGTCCTCATATGTCGAGAAGACGGTCAGCACGAGGGGATCGCCCGGTTTCGGCGGAAAGTCGAATTCCTCGGCGATCTGGATCGATGGGCTGGTGAGTACAGGGCTCGGCATCTTCTCCAACCCGCCGGTGCTGGAAAGCGGCAGCGCGAAGCCGTAGTCCGGCTGTGCGAGATTGTGCGCCCTGCCGCCCTGAAGATAGTTCGTGGCGTCCAGCCAATATGTCTTTGCTCCGATCCTTGCCTTGACGATGGCATGGTCGAAATCGCGAAGCGCCGGCAGATGCTGGTCCAGGGCCCTTCCCTCGTCGAGATCGGCCAAGGCGACCTCGGCAGCAATGCCAAGCCGCACAAGCGACGAAACCAGCAGCAGGGCCTTGTCCTTGCAGTCACCGAACCCGCTCAGGATAACCGTCGCGGGATCACGCGGAACGTAGGAACCGGCACCCATCGACAGGCTTACATAGCGGATCTGGTCCTGCACCAACCGCATTGCCTCGACCATCCGGTCTTCGGGCACCGGATGCCGCAGAGCGATGTCGTCGAGCTTTGCGGCAAAAGCCGAGGGAAAAACGGTCGCTGGCTTGTAATAGGGCGCAACAGCATCGACCACACTTTGCCAATTCGCGGTAGACGCGACATCGATGGAGCCCCAGCCTGGATAGGTCACGGGCAGGTTATCCTCGACATTGACCGGTTTCGGGTTTGGAATTTCCCATAGATAGGTGGTGTCCGGTCCAGTCGGGGAGATTGAGGGCTTAAGACGGGTTCCCCTTGTCTTGATCTCGAGCGGCTGGGCCGAAGGCCAAATGATGCTTGTGCGGATAAGCGCTACCGGCTCCTCCCATTCGGTGGAGAAATTCTTGAAGAAAAGATCCTTGCCGACGAGCGGCGTTACTTCGTAGGTCGACCCGTAATCGACGATGTCGCCGGCGCGCACGTCATCGATGTTGACATGTGCTGTCAGCCAGCCGTCGAAGACGCCTTTCTCGGCGTCTCTTTCCCTGCGGAAGATATCGAATTGGACGCCTTCCAGCCGGTCCAGAACGCCACCATCGCGGATGATGTGAAGATGGTTGAGCGTAACCTTGTGCCGGGACGGATCGAACTGCAGATCGATGCTCGCGCCACGATCCAGGCCGGGACGGTCGACGATCTTATAGACCGTGCGCGAGTACTCGATGTAGCCGCCGGCACGATGCTTGATCTGGTCGTCCGAGAGCAGCCATGAAACGCCATTCTTGATTTGATCCGATCGGGTGGGGTCGGCAGGCGGAATATCAAGCTGCTTTACCCAGCTTTCTGCCGGACCCTTGAGAACCATGTCGTCGGACATGGCCGGAGAACTCAGGCCGATCAATAAGATGAAAAATACCAAGCGGGGCCAGAAAGACTTCATCCTATGAAAACTGTAACAGACAGACATCTACGCTCGCCCAACTTGCAAGAACTCCTTTTTCAGAGGCTTTCCCACCAAAGTAAAGGCCAGTTTCGCGGATTTCTGCAGTCACCGCGGCAAGAACCGGGAATAGATGAAGCGGCTCAGTTCCCGTACCGCTTCTTCAGATGGTCGGTGAAATGCACGGCATTGAGCTTTTCGCCGGTGGCGCGTTCGAGCAATTCCGGCGTCGACCAGCGCGAGCCTTGCGACCAGATCCGTTTGCGGCGCCAGTCGTTGATCGCGGCGAAATCTCCCTTGGCGAGGTCTTCGTCGGCTGAAGGATGATCTCTGGTCAGCGCCGCCCATTGCTGCGCCGCCATCATGGCGCCCAGCGTGTAGGAGGGGAAATAGCCGAAGGCGGCACCCGGCCAGTGGACGTCCTGCATCGGACCATCCGCCGGATTGTCTGATGTCGACAGGCCGAGATAATCGCGCATCTTGGCATCCCAGGCTTCAGGCAGGTCGGCTGCCTCCAACCGCCCCGAGACAAGCTCCTGCTCCAGCTCGTAGCGCAGGATGACGTGCAGCGGATAGGTGACCTCGTCGGCATCGACGCGGATGAGGCCGCGCTCGACCCGGTGCACATGCGGCAGGATGTCGTCGATCGTCCAGCTCTCGCCAAGGTGCCTTTCGACCACTGGCAGCGCCCAGCGCCAGAATTCTGGATTGCGTCCGATCTGCTTTTCGACGAACAGGCTCTGGCTTTCATGCACCGCCATGCCGCGCGCTTTGCCGAGCGGCCAGTGCGCCCACGCCTTCGGCAGGTTCTGCTCGTACAGCGCATGGCCGGCCTCGTGCAGCACGCCCATCAGCGCCGACAGGAAATCCGAGGTCTTGTAGCGGGTGGTGATGCGCACGTCGCTCGGCACGCCGCCGCAGAACGGATGGTGCGAAACCGACAGCGAGCCGTGGGTGAGGTCGAAGCCGACTGCCGCCATCATGGCGAGGCCAAGCTCGCGCTGCTTGTCCAGGGGGTAGCTGCCGGAAAGCGGCTTCAGCGGATGTTTCGCCAGCCGCCCTTCCTGCACGGCCAGTGCCTCCGGCACGAAGCCTTTCAGGAAGGTCTTCAACTCGGCAAACACAGGCGTGATGTCGGCGGCGCGATTGCCCGGGTCATATTGCTCCATCAGCGCGTCGTAAGGCTCGAGCCCGAGCGCCTCGGCACGAAGTGCCGCCTCCTCGCGGACCAGCGCCACGACGCCTTCGAGCGCCGGCAGGAAGCCGGCCCAGTCGTTCTTGGCGCGCAGGTCGCGCCAGAGCTGCTCGGAGCGCATGCGCGCGGTCGTCTGGCGCTCGACGAACTCGACCGGCAGGCAGGTCAGGTTGGTGTATTGCCGGCGGAATTCCCTGACCGCGGCCTGCTGCTCTTCGTTCAGCGTCTCCTGCTCGGCCGCCGCGATCCAGTCGGCAATCTCCGGCGCAGTCGCCCGGGCATGGTGCATGCCGGCAAGCGCCGACATTGCCTCCGCGCGCTTCTCGCCGCCGCCGACCGCCATATGGGTCGCCTCGTCGGCGCCGAGGATGGCGAGGGCGTGCTCCAGCGCTTCGAGCTTGTGGCCGAGGTCGTCGAGTTTTTGAAAGGACATTGTGGGTTCCGCTGATTTGACGGCGGGAAAAGATACCAATGCAAAACTGTTGGCAACCCCGAAAGCCGTCCGCGACCGATCCGGTGCCGGCGGTGCTGGCGCTGATTGCGCTGGCGTTGGGCTAGCGCATGATCCCTGAACCGAGCTGGAAAAGGATCATGCGCAAAACCAATTGCCACAGCGCCGGGCGCTGCGGCCGATTTCAGCCGCCTGGATAGATTGGGCCGTAGCCGTTGGGATAGTATCCGCCATCGGCGCCGTTGCCGATCAGGAAGGCACTGCCGGTAGCCGCGCGCAGCTTTTGGCTGACATCGTCGAACTGCGCTAGCAATCGCTGATATTGCGTGCTCGGCATCGTTCCGTCGCGCGCAGCCCTCTGGGCGGCCCGATCGAGCTGAGCGAGTTGCGTGCGCAAGTCGCGCGCCTCGCCCGGCTCGAGCTTGTTCGCCCGGATGGCGCCCTGGATACCCGTCTCCACGCTCTTGATCTGATTGATCAAGGCCGTCTCACGCGGGCCAGCGTAAGCGCCAGCAAGCGGAACGGCGAGGAGAAGTGTGGCGAGCGTATCAGTCCCGAGATTCATGGGAGCGAAGAAGCGCATGGTTGCGTCTCCTTTACTGGGGAAGGCAGTGGTTGGGAGGGTCCTGCCTTCCGGCCGCGGGCCGTCAGGTTCCGTCGCGTCGCGATGTGGGAGGCATCGCCGGCGGTTCCCGGCCCCTTGCCAACAGCTAGTGACGCGTCGCGGCAAATTGTAATCAAAAAAAGGTAATTTCTTCGGGCCTTGCCGGTGCCGCGCCGGTGCCCTAGATGGCTCCGCCGCTTCGGCCGGACCCGATCCGGAGCATGGCGCAATTCAAATGGTTGCAGATCACCGCTCGGTCAGCTTCAGCTCGATGCGGCGGTTCTTGTTGCGTGCCTCTTCGGTATCGGCGGGGTCGAGCGGCTGGAATTCGCCGAAGCCGGCGGCGACCAGCCGGTTGGCCGGCACGCCGTTCTCGATCAGGAACTTGACCACCGATGTCGAGCGCGCCGTCGACAATTCCCAATTGTCGCGGTAGCGGCCGGTGCCGGAGAGCGGCTTGTTGTCGGTGTGGCCGTCGACGCGCAGCACCCAGTTGATCTCCGGCGGGATCTCCTTTTGCAATTCGATGATGGCATCGGCGAGCTTCTTCATCTCGACCTTGCCGGCATCGTTGATCACTTCGGAGCCGGTCGGGAAAAGCACTTCCGACTGGAAGACAAAGCGGTCGCCGACGATGCGGATGTTCTCGCGGTCGGCGAGAATTTCACGCAAGCGGCCGAAGAAATCGGAGCGGTAGCGGTTCAGCTCCTGCACGCGTTGCGCCAGTGCGACGTTGAGGCGGCGGCCGAGATCGGCGATCTTGGTGTTGGATTCGCGGTCGCGCGTTTCGGACACGTCGAGCGCTTGTTCGAGCGCTGCGATCTGCTTGCGCAGCGCCGAAATCTGCTGGTTGAGGATCTCGACCTGGCTTAGCGCCTGCTGGCTGATCTGGCGCTGGCTGTCGAGCTCGCCGGAAAGTGCCGTTGCGCGCTGGTTGGCGGCGTCGCCGGCACCGGCGCCTTGCGCCAGCAATTGCTCGAGCCGGCTCTTTTCCGCCTCCGATGCGGACAGCGATGCCTGCAAATTGGCAAGGGTGTCCTCCTTGTCCTGCGTCGTCGAGCGCTCCAGCGCCAGAAGCTGGGTCAACTCGTTGATCTGCGAATTGAGGCGGTTGAGCACCGTGTCCTTGCCGGAGATCTCGCGGCCGAGCAGGAACTGCGCCAGCACGAAAACCGTGAGCAGGAACATGATCGCCAGCAGCAGCGTCGACAGCGCATCGACGAAGCCCGGCCAGTAATCGATGCGGCGGTCGGAGCGCCGGCCTCGTGCCAACGCCACGTCAATGCACTCCAGGCTTCTTCAAGGCGTCGGCGATCTTCTCCAGCGTGTTGCGCATCGCCTTTTGCTCGTCGGACTGGGCCTCGACCCAGTCGCGCATGATCTGCTGTTCCGAACGCATGTTCTTGACCAGGCCGGAAATGCCGTCGGCGAGATTGGCCATGGCGGTGGCGACGCGCGGATTGGAGCTGCCGCCATTCTCCTGCAGCGTGCGCAGCTTTTCCGACAACAGCCGGATTTCCTCGGAGGGTTCGGTCTTGACTGCGTCGGCAACGACGATGTCGGATGACAGGTCGGTGACCGAGGACAGCCAGTTCTCGAGTTCGGTATAGAAGCGCGTCTGGGCGCGGCCGGCCTGCAGGTCGAGGAAGCCGAGCACCAGCGAGCCGGAGAGGCCGAACAGCGAGGACGAGAAGGCGGTGCCCATGCCGGCCAACGGAGCGGAAAGCCCCTGCTTCAGGGATTCGAGCACGGCGGCGGCATCGCCGGTGCCGGGATCGAGCGACTCGATCGTTTCGCGGATCGAGCCGATCGTGTTGAGCAGGCCCCAGAAGGTGCCGAGCAGGCCGAGGAACACCAGCAGTCCGACAAGGTAGCGCGACGTGTCGCGGCTTTCGTCGAGGCGGGTGGCGATCGAATCCAGCATGGTGCGCATCGAACTGGTCGAGAAGGCAATCGTCGACGAGCGGCCGATCATCGCCTTCATCGGCGCCAGCAGCACCGGTTCGGTGGTTTCGGAACCGGCGCGGAACGAGTTGACCCAGCGCACCTCGCGGAACAGCCGGCCGACCTGGACGAAGGCCAGCAGGATGCCGACCGCCAGCACGCCGATGATCAGGCCGTTGAGGCCGGGATTGGTGACGAAGGCGGTCGAGATCTGGCGGGTCAGGATGGCAGCGATAAAGGCCACGATGAACAGAAAGATCACCATGGTCAGCAGGAACACCTGCGGGCTCGACAATTTGTGCGGATCGTAGATCAGAACGTCGGAGCGCCTGCCCATGCCGAAGGATCTGAGAAGAGTCATCCGTGCCCCGTTTCCGATGCCGTCGCCGCCGATCAATTTGTGTTTGCGACTCTAAACGGAATTGTGACGAAATTGAATGGCGCTTGGCAATATTGCCACTGTCCGCAACCAGAGGTCAAAGCCGGTTGATGACCAGGCAGTCGACCATGGCGGCCAGATGCAGGCCGGCGCCGGTGACGACAAAGCCATGCCACAGCGCATTGTGAAAGCGCAGGCCCTTCCAGGCGAAGAAGATCACGCCACAGGAGTAGACGATGCCGCCGGCAACGATGAGCGCGATCGACGTCGCCGGCAGCGTCCGCACCAGCGGCTCCACCAGAACGATGCCGCTCCAGCCGATAGCCAGATAGAAGACGATCGCCAGTCGGTCGAAACGGCCGGGAAGAAAGACCTTGATGGCGATGCCGATCGCCGCGGCGGTCCAGACCAGGACGATCATGGAAACGGCCAGCGGCGAGCCACCGAGCTGGGCCAGGAAAGGCGTGTAGGTCGCCGCGATCAGCAGGTAGATCGCCGCATGGTCGAAGCGCCGCAATATCCATTTTGCCGGCGACGACACCGGCCAGACATTATAGGCCAGCGAAACCGACAGCACGGTGAGCAGCGAGACTACATAGAAGGCGGCGGCGACATATTCGCCGGGGCCGGTTCGATAGGCGGCCAGTGCCAGCAGCATCGAGCCGGCAGCGATCGCCAGCACGATGCCCACGGCGTGGACGATGCCGTCGGCGATGATCTCGGCGCGCGAGTAATGCCAGCGCCCCATAAAGGGAATGTCGAGCTGGGAGAATTCGCTCTGGGATTGGGGCCGGCTGTTCGTCATTGATGATCCTGCGTCCCCTTATCTGGGCGGCCGCGGGACAGTATTTCAAGCTTTGGTTGCGGTTTTGCGACTGCGGCGCTTCAGCGCGGCGTGCCTCTATCAGCTGGCTGAGAGTGGCCTTTTAATGGTCTTCAACAGCGCGCGCTGGATGAGTTCGTTGCCGGCAACCAGCGAACCGGCGTTCAGCACATCCTGTCCCCCGGCGAAGTCGGAGACGAAACCGCCCGCCTCGCGGATCAGCAAAATGCCGGCGGCGACATCCCAGGCCGACAGGCCGGTTTCCCAGAACCCGTCCATGCGGCCGGCGGCGACGTAGGCGAGATCGAGCGAGGCGGAGCCGAGACGGCGGACGCCAGAGACCTCGGCCATGACATTGCGCAACTCGATGAGGAAATTGCCGTGCTGGCCACGCCCGAGATGGGGCATGCCGCAGCCGATCACCGCATCGACCAGCTTGGCGCGGCCGGCGACGCGCAGCCGGCGGTCGTTCATGAAAGCGCCGCCGCCGCGCTCGGCGGTATAGAGTTCATCCATCGCCGGATTGTAGACGACGCCGGCGACGATCTGGCCCTGGCGCTCCAGCGCGATCGAAACGGCAAAGAGCGGAATGCCGTGCAGGAAATTGGTGGTGCCGTCGAGCGGGTCGACGATCCAGCGGTGCTGGCCGTCGTCGCCCTCGATCACGCCGCGTTCCTCCATCAGGAAGGCGTAGCCGGGCCGCGCCTTCGACAGTTCGGCAAAGACAATGTCTTCGGCCTTGCGGTCGGCCTGGCTGACATAGTCGCCCGGCCCCTTCATCGAGACCTGCAGGTTCTGCACTTCGCCGAAGTCACGCGACAGCGAGCGGCCGGCCTTCATTGCGGCCTGGACCATGACATTGAGGATCGCGGAACGCGCCATTGCTGTTCTTCCTGTCGCTGCGCCTATTTGCCTTGACGCATGTTCTTATCCAAAAAGTCTGCCACTCTTTGGGATAACGCCTTAGTCGGCGCGGCGTACGTAAGTGATTTCGTTGGTGTCGACGATGATGCGCTCGCCCGAGCCGATGAACGGCGGCACCAGCACGCGAATGCCGTTTTCGAGTATCGCCGGCTTGTAGGACGAGGCTGCCGTCTGGCCCTTAACAACCGGGTCGGCCTCGGTGATGGTCAGCGTCACATAGTCGGGCAGCGAAATGCCGATCGGCCTTTCGTCATAGAGCTGGACCGTCACCATCATGCCGTCCTGCAGGAAGGCGGCGCGATCGCCGACGAACTCCTTTTGCAATTCGAGCTGCTCGTAGCTTTCGGTGTCCATGAACACCAGCGCGTCGCCCTGCTCGTAGAGGAAGGAAAAATCCTTCAGATCGAGCCGGATCTGCTCGACCGTCTCGGCTGAGCGGAAGCGCTCGTTGAGCTTGGTGCCGTTGATCAGGTTCTTGAGTTCGACCTGGTTGTAGGCGCCGCCCTTGCCGGGCTTGACGGTGTTGGTCCTGACCGCCACCCAAAGGCCGCCGTCATGCTCGATGACATTGCCGGGACGGATTTCGTTGCCACTGATCTTGGCCATGGTGAGGTGATCCGGAAATGAGATGATCGCCGCAAAGGGCGATTTGGCGCCTCCAAGACCACAAATCGCCAGCAGAGGCAAGGAGCGCCTTCCGATGAAGCGGCAACGAAGCTGGCCCGGCAGCGCGGCGCGGCAGCCTCAGTCCGCCCTGACAGTCGCGGTGACGGCCTCGGTCACTGCGTCGGCGACCTCTGTCAAAAGATGCAGGTGCGGCGAACGCAGCACGACAATTCGCAGCGACAGCTCGAGGCCGGGAGCGTCGACCAGGGCAATGCCCTCCGGCAGCTTTTCCCGCAGCAGCCGCCTGGGCAGCAGACCAAGGCCTTGGCCTCGACGAACCCAGTCGATCTGCAGCGCGCTATCCTGAATCTCGGCGCCGACCATCAACCTGTGGCCGCCCTCGGCCAGGGCAGCCGCCAGCCGCCGGCGCGCGTCGCAAGGCTCAGGGCTGAGGACCCAGGGCATGGTCCTGACGTCGGCTTGCCGGCCGGTGTTTTCGGCAGCGATGATGCCGAGGGGCTCGGTTCCGACAACGCCGTCGCCAGCTTTGGAATTGCTGCCGTCCAGGATGAAGGCGAGGTCGAGCTGTCCGCGCTTGTGCTGGTCGGCCAGCTCAAGGCTCCAGCCGCTCTTCAGGCGCAGCGAGACCTTCGGAAACCGCGCCACGGCATCAGCAATAGCGGCGGCCACGGCTTTGTCGCAAAGTCCGTGCGCGAGGCCGAGCCGCAGCAGGCCCTCCGGCTCGTCGCCCTTGGCGAATGATCTCAGCGCGGCGACCGCGGCGAGAATGTCCTTGCCGCGTGCCAGCACCTCTACGCCGGCCGGGGTCAGTCGCGACGGCTTCAGCCGGCGGTCGAGCAATTCCGTGCCGAGCATCTCCTCCAGCCGCTGGATCTGGCGGGTGACGGCCGGCTGCGTCAACGGCAGGCGTCGAGCCACCTTCTGAATCGAACCCTCCTCGGCAAAGAGGGCCAGTGTCTTCAGTTCTTCAAGCACGACGCACCCGAACATGTCATAGAAGCATAATTATCCTGAACATTATGAATTTGAAATCCGATGGATGACAAGCGATTTTCCTCCGGCAGGACCCAGCCGGAAAGGAACGACGATGAAAGCGATCGAATTGCAGAGCCCGGGCGGCCTCGAGAACCTCAGAATGGTCGAGCGGCCGATGCCCGAGCCAGGGCGCCAGGAGATGATTGTGAAGGTGAAGGCGACGGCGCTGAACTACCGCGATGCCGAGATCGTCCGCGGCAGCTATCACACGAAGTTTGCATTGCCGCTGGTGCCGCTGTCGGACGGCGTCGGCGAAGTCGTTGCCATCGGCGCCGAGGTCAGCCGGTTCAAGATCGGCGACCGGGTCTGCGGCACGTTCTGGCAACGCTGGGTCGGCGGCAGTTTCGCCATGGCCGAGCCCTCCTATCAGCGCGGCGGCCCGATCGACGGGCTGCTCAGCGAATTTGCCCGGCTCGACGAACAGGCTGCGGTGCTGGCGCCGGCCAATCTGAGCGACCTCGAGGCGGCGACGCTGCCATGCGCCGGCGTCACGGCATGGCACGCGCTGTTTACGGAGGGCAGCGTCAAACCCGGCGACACCGTGCTTTGCCTCGGCACCGGCGGCGTTTCGCTGTTTGCGGTGCAGTTCGCCGCCGCCGCCGGGGCGCGCGTCATCGTGACGTCGAGCAGCGACGAGAAGCTTGCGCGGGCAAAGCAACTTGGCGCGCAGGATGGCGTGAACTATCGCAGCGTCCCCGACTGGGCATCGGCCGTGCTGGGATTGACCGATGGCCGCGGCGCCGACCATATCATCGAGGTTGGCGGACCGCAGAGTTTTGCACAATCGCTGAGGGCAACGGCGCGCGGCGCCCAGATCAACGCCATCGGCTATCTCGGCGGCAGTGACGGCGCCATCAACCCGCTCGAGATCTTCCGCCGGCAGGTCCGGGCGCGAGGCATACCGGTGGGCTCACGCGAATCCTTCGAGGCGATGAATCGCGCCATTGTCGTCAACCGGTTGAGACCGGTGATCGACCGGGTCGTGCCGTGGAGCCAGGCCGCCGAAGCCTTTCGGTACCTTGAACACGGCTCGCCCTTCGGCAAGGTCGTGCTCGATCATACGCAATGAGCCCGCCTGACGAGCCTGGGTGCGATGAGTCGCGAGATCGCGGTCAGGGCAGGCGGTTAGCCCGTTGCAGCGCCTGCTGCGTCTGCTCGTCGGTCAGGCCCTGCAGGAAATCGTCCATCTCCTGGTCGATGAGCCCGGCGCGGCGGGCGACAACATACCAGGCGCCGGCGAGGATCAGATCCGGGTCGGTGCCGATGCCGTTCATGTAGAGCTTGGCGAGACGGTTCTGGGCGGCGACATTGCCGCCTTCTGCGGCCTGCTTCATCCAGTTGAAGCCGGATTTCAGGTCGCGGGCGCCGCCGCGCCCCTCGATCATCCAGGTGGCGAGATCGATCTGTGCGGTGTCATAGTTCTGCCGCGCGGCCTGTGCCAGCAGGCCGCGGGCGCGGACATCATCGTGCGGCTTGCCGCCGGCGCCATTGGCGTAGACCTGTGCCATCGCATATTGTGCGTCGGCAAGCCCGGTCGCGGCAGCGCGCTCGTAATAGGATACGGCTTTGGCAATACCGGCATCGCCGGGCTCCTGTTCAACCATCAACTGCGCAAAATTGAACTGCGCCAGGCGGTTGCCGGCCTCGGCGGCGGCCTGCATCAGCGCATAGGCTTCCTTCTCGTCCTTTTTGACGTAGCGGCCGTCGAGCAGCATCAGCGCATACTGGAATTGCGATTCCGGGACGCCCTGCTCGGCGGCAAGCGCGTACCACTTCGCCGCCCCTGCCGCGTCGACAGGCACGCCGAGGCCGCGCGACAATATCTCGGCCACCAGCGTCTGTGCCGCCGGATCGCCGTTTTGAGCACGGGAAAGCGCAAGGTTGTAGGCCGTCTTGTAGAGACCGCGCTGAAAGGCGCCGTAGGCGGCGTCGGACGGTTTTGCGCCGAAGCGGTCGGGGTTGATGGTATCGGCCGACGGCAACGGGGCGGTGGTGGCGGGCTGCGGCAATTGTGCGGCGATCGGCTTGTCGGCAGCTTCGCTGGAATCCGGCCTGGGCTGCGGCAGCGGAACGGGTTCCGCCGCTATCGCCTGCGTCACGGCCGTTGCGAGAAAGGCGCTGAAAAGGATTGTCCGCGAGAGCACGTCAGTCCTCGAAGCGCGGCGCGGTTTCGTCGAGCAGCGCGTTGGCGGCAGCAACCGCCATCTTCGGATCGACGCCGTCGGCAAAGACGGCGCTGGACAGCGCCACGAATTCGGCGCCGGTGGCGGCGACCGCTTCCACCGAGGCAAGATCGGATCCGGCCATGACGATGCAAGGGATCTGGATCACGTCCGCCCACCATTGCCCGAGCGACAGGTTGCGGGGGTGCGGTTCAGGCTTGTTGTCGTAGCCGAAGCGGCCGAAGAAAATGTAATCGGGCCTGACCTCGCCGAGTTCCAGCGCATCGTCGCGGGTCTTGGCACCGCCGGTGCCGACCAACATCCTGGCCTGGAAATGTTCGATCGTTTCGGCGAGCTCGTCCTTGCCGACCTCGACATGGATGCCGTCGGCCTGGACGCGGCCAGCGATGCGGGTGTCGCCGGCAATGATGACGGCAATCCCGGCCGCTTGCGCCACCGGCACGATCTGTTCGGCAAAGGCCTGGAAGGCGGCCTCGTCCAGGCCGTTTTCCGGCAGGATAAGCGAGGCGACGTCACCGCCGTCGAAGGCCGCGGCGATGCGCTCGGCAGGCACGTTCGGCGGCGCGATCAGCACGATACGGCAGCGGTTGGGCGGCGTTGCGTCATTCATTGATGTTCGATCCCGGTTATCGCCTATGCCGGGCGAAGATGGTTGCATTGCGGCATAGAGCAAAGTGCGGGGATTGAACAGGCGGCAGGAGGATCACGATTGCCATCAACGATTCCATGGGGCTCGGCGCATGACTGCCGTTGGCCGAAATTCTCCTCGCCTGGTCGCTTGCGGCCCTACGCAGGCACCTTCGATTTCCACAGCGACCAGCCGAGATTCATGCCGGCGGCGGCGACCAGGATGGCGGCGGCGCCGACGATCTGCGCCGGATGCAGCCGATGGCCGAAAGCGACGACATCGACGAGGATGGCGACGACGGGGTAGATGAAGGACAGCGATCCCTGCAGATGCGTCGGCAGCTTCTGGATGGCGCCGTACATGAGGATGTACATCAGGCCGGTATGGACGATGCCGAGCATCGCCAGCATGACCCAGCTCCGCGCATCGACGGGAAGGTGGGTGAGATCGGCGAAGGGTGCCAGCATGAGAACGCCGACGCAGACCTGGATCAGGGCGATCAGGTGCGGCGGCGTGCCTTTGAGTTTCTTGGTGACGATAGCCGCAACGGCCCAGAAGAAAGCCGCCGCGAGCGCCATCGCAATGCCGGTAAAGTAATCCGTACCATGGTCGCCTGCATCGGGCGCGGCCTGCACGATCAGCAGCATGCCGGCAAAGGCGATGCCGAGCCAGGTCAGCTTGGTCATCGTCAGCCGTTCAGAGAAGAAGAGCGCGCCAAAACCCACCAGCATGAAAGGCTGCGTGTTGTAGACAGCCGTGGCGATCGAGATCGATGCGCGAGAAAACGCGCTGAACAGCAGCAGCCAGTTGATGACGATGGCAGCCCCGCCGAGAGCCGCGATCGCGACGATGCGAAGCGACAGCCTGCCGCGCAACAGCCCAAGGGCCGCGCAGATGATCAGCAGCGTTACCGCCCCGAAAGCACAGCGCCAGAACACCACGTCCATGATGGGTTGGCCGGAAAGGACGACGAACCAGCCGATCGTGCCGAGCATCGCCATCGCCGCCGTCATTTCGATCGTGCCGCGTACCGTGTTGTCCATGGATGCTCCTGAAACTCGTTGAGATTTTATAATCCCACGGCGGATCGGGCCTTTCCATGACTTGTAGCTGGTGATATGCAGAATGAACCTAATTTAATTAGGTAAACATCGGCTTTTTCTTGGAATTGTAAAATGCTGGACGAGCTCGACAGAAAGCTTCTCGATATCCTGGTCAAGGATTCACGGACTTCGCTAAAGGAACTGGCGCTGCAGGTCGGGTTGTCGTCGCCAAGCGTTTCAGAGCGGCTTCGGCGGCTTGAGGATCGCGGCGTTATTCGTGCGTTCACCATCGACATCGATCCGCAGGCGCTCGGCTACGCCTTGCAGGCGATCGTTCGCATCCGGCCATTGCCGGGCAAGCTGCACATCGTCCAGAAGCTGATCGAGGAAATCCCCGAATTCGGCGAATGCGACAAGGTGACGGGCGATGACTGCTTCGTTGCGCGGCTGTTCGTCCGCTCGATCGGCGAGCTCGACGGGATTCTCGACCGCATCGCCGACAAGGCCGAAACCAGCACCGCCATCATCAAGGCGCAGCCGATCCGGAGACGCCCGCCGCCGCTCGATATGCCAAACATGTGACGGGGTTCGGTGGCGTGGCCCACATATTTGCGGTCGCGGTCCGGTCATTTCTGGTCTATTCCAGAGGTCAACTTTTTCTCCAGCTTCCCTTCCCCCATGTCAGGCCTGCTCGTCGATCCCTGGTTCTATGCCGCGGCCATTCCGGCCGTCATCCTCGTCGGCCTGTCGAAAGGCGGCTTCGGCGGCGCCGTCGGCTTTGTCGGCGTGCCGTTGATGGCGCTGACCATGCCGCCGGTTCAGGCTGCCGCAATCCTTCTGCCAATTCTGTGCCTGATGGACATTGTCTCGGTATGGACATGGTGGGGCATCTTCGACCGCAAGATGCTGGCCGACATGATGCCCGGCGCCGTGATCGGCATCGCCCTTGGCTGGCTGACGGCGGCACTTGTAACCGAAGAGATGGTGCGGCTGATCGTCGGCGCGGTTGCCCTGATCTTCGTGCTGCGCTGGCTCTATCTGCAACTCCGCCACGGTGCCGGCCACGCGGCGGAGCCCAACCGCGTCGCGGCTGGCTTCTGGGGTACCGTTGCCGGGTTCACCAGCTTCGTCGCCCATGTCGGCGGCCCGCCTTTTCAGGTCTATGCGCTGCCGATCAGGCTCGATCCGAAGGTGCTGTCGGGCACCGCGGCGATTTTTTTCGCGGTCACCAATGCGCTGAAGCTCATCCCTTATTTCGCGCTCGGCCAGTTCGACACCACCAATTTGACCGCGTCGGCGGTGCTGATGCCGCTGGCGCCGCTGTCGACAATCGCTGGCGCCTGGCTGGTGCGGCGGATGCGGCCGGAACTGTTCTATCCCTTCACCTATGCGACCGTGGCGGTCGTCGCGGTCAAGCTTCTGTGGGACGGCATCGCCGGCCTTCTGTAAGACGGCGGCCCCTGTCGGCCGCCGCCGGATTCCTTAACCTTCAGGCGGCACTCGGCAGCAGCGGCCGCGTCCTGCCAAGCGCGAGCGCAGCGCCGGTTGCCAGCACGAACGCCATGCAGCCAAGAATGGTGATGTCGTGCAGCGTCGGCTTCAGCACCATGTCCGCGATGATCACCAGCATCACCGAATAGTCGAAGCGCGCGGCGCTGAGGACGCGCTGGCCCTGGGCAAGCACTGCCGGCGTCACGCCATCCTTGGCGATCATGCCTGCCATCCGGTCGGCAGTCGGCTTGAAGATGAACATGCCGATGCAGAAGGTCGTCGCATAACCGGCAAGGCCGATCAGCACCCACAGATCGGAAAAGCCGACCCAGAAGCCGCACATGATGAGGCCGAAAAGCAATGTCAGCATTGACATCGGCGCGAAGAACCGGTTGCCGAGCTCGCCGGTGGCGCGCATCGCCTGCAGCATGCCTTCGACGTTTCCAGCGCGGTCGGCGCGTACCGCAAGCAGCATCAGCGTGAAGCCGCCGCCGACCCAGAGGATCGCCGAGACGATGTGCAGAAATTTAACGGCCGAGTACGAGTCCATTGTTCGCTCCTTGAGAGATTTTCATGATTCCGGAGCGCAAGGTTTGCTCCGCCTCGTTTGCGAGGAGCGGGGCGTTTAGCGTGGCGCCTGTTTCGGAACGATGTCGCGCGCGGTGCGGTTTTGTTTCGGTAAGCCGGTCACGATCTGGAGGAACCGTGGCGCAAGCGCGTCGCCCCACCTTCCAGCCAGCGGTGTGAACGGCGCCCTGGCCGGACAGCTGTGCTGTTACGGCACAGATGCTGGGCGCTTGATAGAAAAATATACCCTGCGTTAAGGCTTCGTTAAGCTTTACGGGCGTTTACTATGTCCATCCAGTGATCTGGATTCTTACCGAGTGGTTGGAGCCACTTTGTTTGACGCCTCCCTGTTAAACTCCTGAGAGCCGCCTTATCCGCGGCTCTTTTTTTGTTCGCCGGCATGGACGTCTTGCGGCTAAATGCGGCCGTTAACCGTTTGTTAAACATGTGCTTGCCTTCGCTGGCAGCGAAGCGCATTTTCAAGCTTCAGTCGTTTAGGCTGCCGGATATGGCAGCCAAGAGCCGAATCGGCCGGCTGTCAGGCAAGTGCAGGGGCGTAGCAATGAACGAGCCTTCGAAGGCGAGCGCGAAAACCATCAAGCTGGCGGAGCGCCGGGTTTTCTCCCAATCCTTCAAGCCGCTCTATCAGGAAGGCATGGGCCTGGTCGAGCAGGCGGCCGAATATCTCGACGGCAAGGGCCGCGCCGAGGTCAAGAAGCTGTCGAGGCCGGCGGCGACGCTTTATGCGGCCGAATCGATGCGGCTGACCACCAGGCTCATGCAGGTCGCCTCGTGGCTGCTTTTGCAGCGGGCAGCGAATTCCGGCGAGATGACCCGCGATCAGGTGGCATCCGAAAAATCCAAGGTGCGCCTCGACACTGCTTCCGCGCATGAGGAGGCGCCCGGCTGGGCCGAGCTGCCGCAGGATTTCATCGACCTCGTCAACCGCTCGTTGCGCCTGCAGGCGCTGGTGCGCCGCATGGACGAGGAGATCTATGGCGGCCTTGCCGAGGTGCCGCCGTCGAGCCGTCGCCTCAATCCGGTCTCCGACCAGATCACGCTGCTCAACACGGCTTTCGCCCGCGGCTGAGAGACCGTTTGGAAACTCTACTCCAGCGGCCATCTGGCGGCGTTTTCTCCGCTTCCGGTGCTCACGGACCCAAATGTCCGCTGCGCTCCGGTTCTCGAAACCACCACCATATGACTCGCCGGAGCGACTTTCGAAACGGTCCCAGAGGCTCTCTGGACATGTTGAGCCATCGTTTCTGGTTTGTTCACATTTCGCTGGCATCGCTCCCCTAGCCAAGGGTAAACTTGGCGGATGGGGGAAGCGATTCGCATCATCGGCATCGATCCGGGGCTGAGGCGCACTGGTTGGGGCATCGTCGAAAGCCTCGGAAATTCGCTGCGCTTTGTCGCCTCCGGCACCGTGCGGTCCGACGACAAGGCGGCGCTGGCGGTCCGTCTTTGCCAATTGCATGACGGGCTCGCCGAGGTCCTGCATGCCGCGATGCCGCACGAGGCGGCGGTCGAGCAAACTTTCGTCAACAAGGACGCCGCGGCTACGCTCAAACTCGGCCAGGCACGCGGCATCGCGATGCTGGTGCCGGCGCGCGCCGGCCTCGTCGTTGCCGAATATGCGCCAAACGCCGTCAAGAAGGCGGTGATCGGCGTCGGCCATGGCGACAAGAAGCAGATCCACATGATGGTCAAGGTACTGATGCCGAAAGCGACTTTCGACAGCGACGATGCCGCCGACGCGCTGGCTATCGCCATCTGTCACGCGCATCACCGGCAGAGCATCGCCTACAGGATGGCGGCGCTGGCATGAGGGATCGCAAATGATCGGTAAGCTAAAAGGCACGCTGGACGAGATCGACGAGGATTTCTGCATCGTCGACGTGCATGGCGTCGGCTATGTCGCCTATTGCTCGGCGCGCACGCTTGCCGCATTGCCGCCGCCCGGCGAGGCGGTGGTGCTGTTCATCGAGACCTATGTGCGCGAGGACATGCTGCGGCTCTATGGGTTCCAGTCGGTGCTGGAACGCGAGTGGTTCCGGCTGTTGATGAACAATGTGCAGGGCGTCGGCGCCAAGGTGGCGCTGGCCATCCTGTCGACGCTGGCCCCAGCCGACCTCGCCAATGCGATTGCGCTGCGCGACATCGCCATGGTCAGCCGCGCGCCTGGCGTCGGCAAGAAAGTCGCCGAGCGCATCGTCACCGAATTGAAGAACAAGGCGCCGGCCTATGCGGGCACTGCCTCCGGCACCATCGGCCTGAAGCAGGAGCTCGGCGAAGGCGTTGCTTCGGCGCCGATCACCGACGCCGTCTCGGCGCTGGTCAATCTCGGCTATTCGCGCGACACGGCCGCCAATGCGGTGGCGGCGGCACTGAAGACGGCAGGCGAGGAGGCGGACGCGTCGAAGCTGATCCGCTTCGGGCTGAAGGAGCTGGCACGGTGAGACGTTGCTGGAAAGTGAAATTCCAACTACTATGTGGTCGGTAAGAATTTTCTCCAGGAGTAAGAATATGGGCGCATATGCCAGCCTGACCTCCAAGGGACAGCTCACGATTCCAAAGGACGTCCGCGACGCCTTGTCGCTCAAGACAGGCGACACGATCGCTTGGACGGTCATGGATGGTTACCTGATCGGAACGCCGCGCAACCTCGGATTTGCCGACCTCGCTGGATTCTTGGGCGATCCGCCTGGTGGTCCCGCTACGCTGGAGGAAATCGACGCCGCTGTGCGGGATGCGGTCGGCCGGCATGTTGTCGGGGATAGACCAAATGACGGACAAGAGGGTGCCGCTTGACGTCGATCGGCATCGATACCAACGTTCTGCTTCGCATGGTGCTCAACGATGATCCGGAGCAGCGGGCGAAGGCACTTGCGTTCGGCAGCGGCCTCAGTGTGGAAATGCCCGGCTTCGTGAGCTTGATCGTGCTGGTCGAATTCAGCTGGTCGTTGGCTTCGCGCTACAGGCAACCAAAGGAACAGGTGTTGGCCGCGATCCAGAGGCTGCTCAAGATCAAGACGCTGGAGTTCGAAGACTTCGATGCCATCGTCATCGCGCTCGAGCGATCGAATTCAGTGCAGGTCGACTTTGCCGACGCGTTGATTGCGGAGCACAATCGAAAATTAGGTTGCTCGCACACGGTGACCTTCGATCAGCGCGCTGCCAAGGCCATTCCCGGTATGGAACTGCTCGCATGAGCCTTTCGCCACGCCTCATTGCTCCCGACAGACGCGGCGAGGATGCCGAGCAGACCTTGCGGCCGCAGACGCTTGGCGACTTCGTCGGACAGGCGGCGGTGCGGGCCAATCTCAAAGTCTTCATCGAGGCCGCCAAGGGCCGCAGCGAAGCGCTCGACCATGTGCTGTTCGTCGGCCCGCCCGGACTCGGCAAGACGACGCTGGCGCAGATCATGGCGCGCGAGCTCGGCGTCAATTTCCGCTCGACCTCGGGTCCGGTCATCGCCAAGGCCGGCGATCTGGCGGCGCTGCTCACCAACCTCGAAGACCGCGACGTGCTGTTCATCGACGAGATCCATCGGCTCAACCCGGCGGTCGAGGAAATCCTCTATCCGGCGATGGAGGATTTCCAGCTCGACCTGATCATCGGCGAGGGGCCGGCGGCGCGCTCGGTCAAGATCGACCTGGCCCGCTTCACCCTCGTCGCCGCCACCACCCGGCTCGGGCTGTTGACCAACCCGCTGCGCGACCGCTTCGGCATTCCGGTCAGGCTCAATTTCTATTCCGTCGAGGAACTCGAGCAGATCGTGCGGCGCGGCGCCCGCATCCTTGCCATGCCGCTCGGCGACGATGGTGCTTTGGAGATCGCCCGGCGGGCGCGCGGAACGCCGCGTATCGCCGGCCGGCTGTTGCGCCGGGTGCGCGACTTCGCCAGCGTTGCCGGCGACGGCCATGTCGACCGCAAGATCGCCGATGAGGCGCTGACGCGGCTGGAGGTCGACGGGCTCGGCCTCGACGCGCTCGACCGCCGTTATCTCCAGATGATCGCCCGGAATTTCGGCGGCGGGCCGGTCGGCATCGAGACCATCGCTGCCGGGCTTTCCGAACCACGCGATGCCATCGAGGACATCATCGAGCCTTTTCTGATCCAGCAAGGCTTCATCATGCGTACCCCGCGCGGCCGCGTGCTGGCAGCCAATGCCTGGCGACATCTCGGCCTCGACGCGCCGAAGGACCTGGCGCAGCAGCAGATCAGCCTGTTCCAGGAAGAACCGTAAGTTCCGCTGCTTATGGCTTCGGTGCTGGCAGTCCCCGGCCCAGCCCTCCAGGTCTTGATCATCGCCGGTCTATGCGCAAAACAGGTGTTGCTTGAAACAGGGCCCGTCGGGACCAAAAGGACAGCGCAATGGACGATCACGGTGAATCGGCATTGTCCGCCGGCCTTTCCGGCGCGCTGACGGAATTCGGCCATCGATTGATGGCGCGGGTCTATTATGCCGACACCGATTTTTCCGGCGTCGTCTACCACGCACGCTATCTCGAATTCTTCGAGCGCGGCCGTTCCGATTATCTGCGGCTGGCCGGCGTCCACCACACCGAGCTTGCCGACGGCAAGCATGGCGAGAAAATAGTCTGGGTGGTGCGGCGCATGGAGATCGACTTCCGCGGTTCGGCCCGCATGGACGACATCCTGACCATCGATACGCGCACCGAAGACATTTCCGGCGCCCGCATCGTCATGGCGCAGCAGTTGAAACGCGGCAGCGAAGTGCTGGTCGAGGCGCGGGTCGAAGCGGCGATCGTCGGCGAGAACGGCCGGCCGCGGCGCTTTCCCAAGGACTGGATCGCAGCCTTCATGCCCAGAACGAGCAAATAAAGGTTCAGAGGCGACGATCCCGCAGTCCAGTCCGGGCCAGGATCGCCGGGGCGACCCACATAGGCGCGGCAATGCGCCGCGCTGTACGTCCTAACCCATCCTTAACCATAACGGTCCATGAAGGGATTGGTTAAGATTGGGAGAATCCAAGCGCCTTCCTTTCACCAATATTTGCCCCGAAAAGGCCGCCAACGGTGCATTTGGGGTTATTCCGCAAGCTTAACGCGAACGGACCACAAGGGATGCCCATGGGCCAGCCGCCAGCCACGCCCGGAAAATCTTTAAGGACGTAACATGGAAAACATCGCTCTCGCCGACCCGGGCGCGCATTTATCGATTTGGGCCTTGTTCATGCAGGCCGGTTGGGTGGTCAAGCTGGTCATGATCGGCTTGCTCTGCGCCTCGATCTGGACCTGGGCGATCATCGTCGACAAGCTCGTCGCCTATGCCCGCATGCGGCTGGCGCTCAACCGCTTCGAACAGGTGTTCTGGTCGGGACAGTCGCTGGAAGAACTTTACCGCACGCTCGCCGACCGCAAGACGACCGGCATGAGCGCGATCTTCGTCGCCGCCATGCGCGAATGGAAGAAAAGCTTCGAGAAGGGCGCGAAATCGCCGCTCGGCCTGCAGACCCGCATCGACAAGGCGATGGATCTGGCGCTGACCCGCGAGATGGAAAAGCTGGAAGGGCGGCTTGGCTTCCTCGCCACCACCGGCTCGGCGGCGCCGTTCATCGGCCTGTTCGGCACGGTTATCGGCATCATGACCTCGTTCCAGGCGATCGCCGCCTCGAAGAACACCAGCCTGTCGGTGGTCGCGCCCGGCATCGCCGAGGCGCTGCTGGCGACGGCCATCGGCCTGCTCGCCGCCATCCCCGCCGTCATCGCCTACAACAAGCTGTCGTCGGACGCGAGCAAGATCGCGGTGCGCATGGAAGGGTTCGCGGATGAGTTCTCCGCCATACTCTCGCGCCAAATCGATGAAAAAGTCGCGCAGAAGGCCTGAGGAACGATCATGGGAATGTCCGTAAGCGCAGGTGGCGGAGGACGCGGCGGGCGCGGCCACAGGCGGCGCGGCCGCCATCACGCCTTGATATCGGAGATCAACGTCACGCCGATGGTCGACGTGATGCTGGTGCTGCTCATCATCTTCATGGTCGCAGCACCCTTGCTGACGGTCGGCGTGCCGATCGACCTGCCGGATACCCAGGCCAAAGCGATGAACGCCGATACGCAGCCTATAACCGTGTCCATCAACCCGGCCGGTCAGATCTACCTCCAGGAAACCGAGATCCCGATCGAGGAATTGGTGGCCAAGCTGCAGGCGATCTCGAAGACCGGCTATGACGAGCGCATTTTCATCAGGGGTGACAAGGCGACGGATTACGGCACGGCCATGAAGGTGATGGCCCGCATCTCGGCTGCCGGCTACAAGAATATCGGCCTGGTTTCACTGCAGGAACAGGATCAATAGACGCAAGATGAGGACCGGCCTCACCACATCGGTGATCCTGCATACGGTGGCGATCGCCTTCGGGCTGTTCACGTTGTCCTCGCCCCCCGCGATGCCTGCGTCCGATGCGGAATCGGTTTCGGTCGAGATCGTGCCGATGGAAGCGACGGCACAGGTCCTGCAAGGCGACAAGAAGTCTGTGATGCACGAAAAGCCGGCGCCGCTGCCGACACAGCGTCCCGACATCGTTCCCGACGCCCAGAAAATCGGCGAGAACAGCGTCGACACCGACAAGCCGCCGACACCGGAGTCCAAGCCCCACCCAGTCGATATGACGGCGGCTCCGCCACCCGCGCCGACGCCGGTCGAAAAGCCCAAGCCTGAGGACGTGCCGAAGCCGAAGGAACAGCCGAAGCCTATTCCCGCTACGGAGGTAGCGCCGGTGCCGCAGCCGAAGGAAGAGGTCAAGCCCGAGCCTGTCAAGCAGACCGAACCCAAGCCGACGCCGGCCAAGGAGCCGACGCCCACGCCGCCGCAGGACAAGACTGCCGCGATCGAGCCGCAGCCCGAGGTCAAGCCGGACGCCGTCGCCGAGGCGATTGCCAAGCAACCCCCAACCGAGGAGGCGCAGCTTCCGGACTCGGCGCCAGCACCCGAGGCTCGGCCGAAGCCGCAGCCGGCCCAGGCCGAAAGCGCCAAGGCGCCCGAGCGCAAGGATGCCGACAAGCCGGTCAAGGAAGCCTCGTCCAGGCCAAAATCTGAAGACAAGCAGTTCAACGCCGACGAGATTTCGGCTCTGCTCGACAAGCGGAAGCCGTCCGGCGGCGGCGCCAAGCGCTCGACCCAGCAGGCATCGCTCGGCGGCGAGAAGGATCAGGGCCAGAAGCTTTCGAAATCGGAGCAGGGGGCATTGGAGGCCCAGCTTAGTAATTGCTGGACCCTGCCGGTAGGGCTTGAGGGTTCGGAGAATTTCGTGGCTGTGATCCAGTTCAACCTGGACGCCTCCGGCAAGCTGGATGGCCGGCCTACTGTCGAAAAATCGAGCGGAAACCGCCCGTTTGACGAAAGTGCAGTGCGCGCGGTTCAGAAATGCGACATGGCCGGCCTGCAGGTTCCTGCGGGCAAGCAAGACATCTGGTCCGACGTTCGGGTCACTTTCGACCCCAGGGAGATGCTCGGTCTTTAGGCCCAGCTCCCACAGAATCAGCGAAGAGAAGCGAGAAGACATGAAATCCATCCTCAAGCCGCTCCTGATGATCGTAGCGATGGCGCTGGGCATGACTGCCGCCGCCACCTTGCCGGCGCGGGCGCTCGTTGAGCTCAACGTCAACAAGGGCAATGTCGAGCCGCTGCCGATCGCCATCACCGATTTCCAGGGCGGCGATGCACTTGGCGCCGAGATTTCCGGCATCGTCAGTGCCGACCTGAAACGCTCCGGCCTGTTCGCGCCGATCGACAAAAGCGCTTTCATTGAAAAGATTTCGAACCCGGATGCCACACCGCGCTTCGAAGACTGGAAGGTGATCAATGCGCAGGCGCTGGTCACCGGCAGTGTCGGCAAGGAAGCCGACGGCCGTGTCCGTGCCCAGTATCGGCTGTGGGACACCTTTGCCGGCCAGCAGATGTCGGGCGAACAGTTCTTCGCCAACGACGCCAATACCAGGCGCGTCGCCCACATCATCGCCGACGCTATCTACGAGCGGCTGACCGGCGAGAAGGGCTATTTCGACACGCGCGTCGTCTTCATCGACGAGTCCGGTGCCAAGAATGCGCGCAAGAAACGGCTTGCCATCATGGACCAGGACGGCGCCAACGTCCGCTATCTCTCGAACGGCAAATCGATTGTGCTGACGCCGCGCTTCTCGCCGAACCGGCAAGAAATCACCTACATGTCCTATGAAAGCGGTCAGCCGCGGGTGTACCTGCTGCAGATCGAGACAGGGCAGCGCGAACTGGTCGGCAATTTCCCCGGCATGACCTTTGCGCCGCGCTTTTCGCCGGACGGCCAGAAGGTGATCATGAGCCTGCTGCGCGATGACGGCAATTCCAACATCTTCGCCATGGATCTGAGAAGCCGCTCGACAACCAGGCTTACCAATTCGACCGCCATCGATACCTCGCCATCCTACTCGCCTGACGGCAGCAAGGTGGTGTTCACCTCGGATCGCGGTGGCCGCGCGCAGATCTATGTGATGGGCGCCGATGGCTCGGGCCAGACCCGCATCTCCTTCGGCGACGGCGTCTATTCGACGCCGGTGTGGTCGCCGCGCGGCGATCTCATCGCCTTCACCAAGCAGACCGGCGGCGAATTCCAGATCGGCGTCATGCGCACCGACGGTTCGGGTGAGCGCATCCTGTCGACCGGCTTTCAGCAGGAAGGGCCGACCTGGGCGCCCAACGGCCGGGTGCTGATGTTCTTCCGCGATTCCAATGGCGGACCAAAACTTGTTTCGGTCGATCTCACCGGCCGCAACGAACAGTCGATCCCGACGGCGAACTTCGCCTCGGATCCGGCCTGGTCGCCGCTGCTGGAGTGATGGAAGAAGAACTGAGGAATTGAAGAACTGAAGAGATGGAGAAGGCGGGGCGCTACGTTGAGCGCGCGAGGGACCTGGAGGTCTACAAACGCGCCTACGCGGTTTCTCTTGAGGTGCATAGAGCCACGCTTGCTTTTCCGAAAATTGAGCAATACGCGCTTGCCGATCAATTGCGTCGCTCGAGCAAGGCAATCTGCGCCAATTTAGCTGAGGGATTTGCCAAGCAGAGCCATTCCAAAGCCGAATTCGCTCGCTTCGTTTCGATGGCGGTGGGGTCATGCAGCGAAGTGGCGACGTGGATATCTTACGCGTTCGATCTTCAATACATACCGCAGTCCCAACTCGAGCCTGGCGGCGATCTTATGCCCAAATCCATGGGATGCTCGTGAGCCTCAGAGAGAAGCTGACGTAATTCCTTTTCTTCAATTCCTCAGTTCTTCAGTTCCTCAATTCCCTCGTTTTCATGTTTTGGCCGCATTTCCGCCTACGGTCCGCGCTCATTGTCGCCCTTGAGTAGCCCTCGGCAGAACGGTTGTGGACGGCAGCCGAAACCAAATTTTAACCGTGTTTCTTGAGCGCCGGTTAACCCAAACGTGGTTACTGGACGATCAATGAAATCACTCGAATTGCGAAGGAGAGGCGGCATGGGCCGTATCGCAGCACTTACCACAAACCCGGTCATGATCGCGCTCGTCGCCATGCTCGCGATCACCGGTTGCGCCTCGAAGAAGACGCCGAACAGCGCCGCCGATCTCGGCCTCAACGGCGCCGGCGCGGCAACGCCCGGGTCGGCCCAGGACTTTACGGTCAACATCGGCGACCGCATCTTCTTCGACACCGATTCGTCCTCGATCCGCGCCGATGCGCAGACGACGCTGTCGCGCCAGGCGCAGTGGCTGAACCAGTACAAGCAGTATGCCATCGTCATCGAAGGCCATGCCGACGAGCGCGGCACGCGCGAATACAATCTGGCGCTCGGCGCCCGCCGTGCTGCCGCCACCCGCGACTTTCTGGTCGCCAAGGGCGTTTCGGCGCAGCGCCTGAAGACCATTTCCTACGGCAAGGAGCGTCCGGTCGCGGTTTGCGACGACATCTCCTGCTGGTCGCAGAACCGCCGCGCCGTCACCACGCTGGGCGGCGCCGGCTCCTGATCGGCATAAATGCAACACTTGGTGCGAAAGGCGGCCAAAAGGCCGCCTTTTTCATATCTGCTCGCTCCAAACAAAATTTGGCCGAAGTCTCACGTCCTGTTAAGAGCCGAGAGCGTCTGGCTGGTCCAGTTGGCTGGTCTACTTCGATTGAGAGGCGCGCAACAACGGTTTTCACGGCGAGAGGCACATGCATTTCAGATCGGTCTTGAGCGGCACGCTTGCGGTGCTGCTCGTATCAAGTATCGCGGCACTTGCTGACGGTGTCGGGGCAAACGGCACCGGGCAGTCATCGGAAAGCGGTTTTTCCTTCCACCTGCCGACGATCAAACTGCCTGGCATTTTCGGTGAAAAGAAAAAGCCGGATCAGGTTCAGTTTGCGCAACAGGATGGCACCGGCACTCCGGCGCTGGAGGAACAGCTCCGGCAGATGAACGGCAAGATCGAGGAACTCAACTTCCAGGTCCTGCAGATGCAGGAGCAGATCCGCAAGCAGCAGGAAGACAACGAATTCCGCTTCCAGCAGCTGGAAGGCGGTCCGCAAGGCGCGCAGCAGCCGGCCGATCAGAAGAAATCCGAGGCGGCGCCTGGCAGCGACAGCCCCAACGGCGACAATAACGTGGCGGAGGCACCGGCAACGCCGGCTCCGGCCGATGCGGGCAAGGCAGCAGACGGCGGCAAAAGCGTCGAGGACGTCATCGTCGAATCGCCCAACGGCGATCCCGGCAAGCTGATCCCCGGCGCGCCGCCCAAGACGTTCGGCACCATCACCGTCGACAAAAACGGCAATGTCGTCGAAGCCGACGGCAATGCGCAGGCGAACGCGCCGGAGCAGAATACCGCCCCGGCCAACGGCGCCAGCGCAGCCGGCAACAAGGCCGGCAAATCCGACGATACGGTGGTCGCGGCACTCCCCTCGACCAACGACCCGGAGGAGCTTTACCGCAACTCTTACCAGTTCATCCTGTCGGGCGACTACAGCACCGCCGAACAGGGTTTCCGCGACCACATCGCCCGTTTTCCCCGGGACGCCAAAGCGGCGGATGCGCATTACTGGCTTGGTGAATCGCTGCTCGGCCAGCAGAAATACCGCGATGCGGCCGAGATTTTCCTCGCTGCCAGCAAGGACTATCCCAAGGCCAAGAAAGCGCCCGACATGCTGCTGAAGCTCGGCGTTTCACTGGTCGGGCTGAAGCAGCGCGACGTGGCCTGTGCCACTTTCAGCGAGATCGGCAAGCGCTACCCCGATATTTCCGGCGCGCTCAAGGAGCGGGTCAAGCAGGAAAGGGCACTCGCGGCGTGCTAGTTTTTCCGCTGCGTGTCGTTGCCCCAAAACCGGGCCCACTTTTGGGCGACATGCATGACGCTCGACAGCGAGCCTGACCTTTCGGATTTTTCGCGGATCGACTTTTCCAACGGCGCTGTTGCGGCCGTGTCCGGCGGCAGCGACTCGACCGCCCTTCTCCTCCTCCTCAAAGCCCATCTCGACCGTAACGCCCCGGCAACGAAATTGCTGGCGGTGACGATCGATCATCAATTGCGGCCGCAAGCGGCAGCGGAAGCGCAAGCCGTGGCCAGGCTGTGCGCGGCGCGCGGCATTGCCCATCGCGTCCTCGCCTGGTCGGGGCACAAACCATCGACCGGCCTGCCTGCCGCCGCACGCGAGGCGCGCTATCGGCTGCTCGCCGAGGCCGCCCAAGCGGCTGGCATTGGCCTGATCCTGACCGGCCACACCGCCGACGACCAGGCCGAGACCGTGCTGATGCGGCAAGCGCGTGACGAGTGGGCGCGTGACGAGTGGGCACGTGATGGGGGGCCAAGTGATGAAGGGCAAGGCGACGACGGGCCGCGCGACGAGGGGCGGGGCCTTGCCGGGATGGCGCCGGCAACCCTCTACGAGTGGCGGCACTGGATCGTGCGGCCGCTGCTCGGCGTAAGGCGTGCTGAGCTGCGCGAATTCCTGCGGCGTGAACAGGTTGCCTGGATCGAAGATCCGACCAATGCCGACACCGGCTTCGAGCGGCCGCGCGTCCGCGCAGCACTTGCCGAAGGCGATGGTGCGCCTCGCGTGGCTGAAGCGATGGCGCTGGCCAGAAAGGCGGCGGCCGAGCGTGAGCAACTGGGACACCGCGCGGCCATGCTGATCCGCAGCCTGGCCTCCAGGCCGGCCGCTGGCCTCGTCCGCCTCGACCGGGATTTTGCGACGGCCGCCGACAGCCGGGCGGCTATCTATGCGCTGCGCATCCTGCTGGCGGCGACCGGCGGCACCGCCTTCCTTCCCGACCAGACCCGCAGCGAAGCCCTTTTCGACCGGCTCCGCACCGGGCCGCTTTGTGCCACATTGTCGCGGACCGTGATCGATGCCCGGCGTACCGGCATCTTTCTGCATCGCGAATTGCGCGATCTGCCGCCCGCTGTTGCGGTTTCCGACAATGCGCTTTGGGATGGCCGCAGACGGATCACATTGGGCGACAGTTCAGGTGCATTGTTGATCGCGCCGCTGTTTGTAGCACCGCTCGGGGCGGCTCTTGCCGCAAAGCGGGCAATTGAAGGGCATGGCACGCCGGCAAGCCTTGTACGTGCCGCCTTGGCCGCCGAGCCGGCGCTATGGCGGGATGGCGAATGCCTTGGTTTGCTCGGGGAGGGCCCGGATTTGCTCGGGGAAGGCCCGATGCCGGCGGCTGTCGCCGCATGTCCGGCAGTCGCGCCGTTCGCCCGTTTCCTGCCGTCTTTCGATCTCGTGCCGGCCGATGCCGTCGCCGCCTTGCTTGGCGCGGCGCCGGTTCCAGCCTCGCCATTCGGCGGCCACAGTGCCGGCCTACCACGGGCGAAAGCTTAACCGAGACCTGCTGTTATGCTTGGCAAGGGGAGACGCTCTCCCTATGTTAGGGCCAAGTTTCCTCTCACGACGCGTGTCCGCCCAGCGGCGCCAACGGGACAATTGATGAATCCGAATTATCGCAACCTCGCGCTCTGGGCGATCATAGCGGTCCTGCTCATCGCTCTCTTCAATCTTTTCCAGACGCCGCAGACGCGTGGAGCCTCGAGCGATGTTCCCTATTCGCAGTTCCTGCAGGAAGTCGCGGCGGGACGGATCAAGTCGGTGACCATCGCCGGCGCCCGTATCTCCGGCAATTACACGGACAGTTCCAACGGCTTCCAGACCTATTCGCCTGGGGACCCGTCGCTGGTTTCGCGGCTGCAGGACAAGAACGTCACCATCAATGCGCGTCCTGAATCCGACGGCTCCAATTCGCTGTTCGGCACCCTGATCTCCTGGCTGCCGATGATCCTCATCCTCGGCGTCTGGATATTCTTCATGCGCCAGATGCAGTCCGGTTCCGGCCGCGCCATGGGCTTCGGCAAGTCGAAGGCCAAGCTTTTGACCGAAGCGCACGGCCGCGTCACCTTCCAGGACGTCGCCGGTGTCGACGAAGCCAAGGAAGATCTGGAAGAAATCGTCGAGTTCCTGCGCGACCCGCAGAAATTCCAGCGGCTCGGCGGCAAGATCCCGCGCGGCGTGCTGCTCGTCGGTCCTCCCGGAACCGGCAAGACGCTGCTCGCCCGCTCGGTCGCGGGTGAAGCCAACGTGCCGTTCTTCACCATTTCGGGCTCGGACTTCGTCGAGATGTTCGTCGGCGTCGGCGCAAGCCGCGTCCGCGACATGTTCGACCAGGCCAAGAAGAACGCGCCTTGCATCATCTTCATCGACGAAATCGACGCGGTCGGCCGCCATCGCGGCGCCGGCCTCGGCGGCGGCAATGACGAACGCGAGCAGACGCTGAACCAGCTGCTGGTCGAGATGGATGGCTTCGAATCCAACGAAAGCATCATCCTGATCGCCGCCACCAACCGGCCCGACGTGCTCGATCCGGCGCTGCTGAGGCCGGGCCGCTTCGACCGCCAGGTGGTGGTGCCGAACCCAGACATCGTCGGCCGCGAGAAGATCCTGAAAGTGCATGTGCGCAACGTGCCGCTGGCGCCCAATGTCGACCTCAAGGTGATCGCGCGCGGCACGCCGGGGTTTTCCGGCGCCGACCTGATGAACCTGGTCAACGAATCCGCCCTGATGGCGGCGCGGCGTAACAAGCGCCTCGTCACCATGGCCGAATTCGAGGACGCCAAGGACAAGATCATGATGGGCGCCGAGCGCCGCTCGTCGGCGATGACGCAGGCCGAGAAGGAGCTGACCGCCTATCATGAGGCCGGCCATGCCATCCTGGCGCTCAACGTGCCGTCGGCCGATCCGCTGCACAAGGCGACCATCATCCCGCGCGGCCGGGCACTCGGCATGGTCATGCAGCTGCCGGAAGGCGATCGCTACTCGATGAGCTACAAATACATGATCTCGCGCCTCGCCATCATGATGGGCGGCCGTGTCGCCGAGGAATTCAAATTCGGCAAGGAGAACATCACCTCAGGCGCCTCCTCCGATATCGAGCAGGCGACCAAGCTGGCGCGCGCCATGGTGACGCGCTGGGGCTTCTCCGACAAGCTCGGCCATGTCGCCTATGGCGACAACCAGGAGGAAGTGTTCCTCGGCCATTCGGTGGCGCGCACGCAGAACATCTCGGAAGAGACGGCGCAGATCATCGACGCCGAAGTGCGCCGGCTGATCGACGAGGCCTATTCGACGGCAAGGTCCATCCTGACCAAGAAAAAGAAGGAATGGATCGCGCTGGCGCAGGGCCTGCTCGAATACGAGACGCTGTCCGGCGAGGAGATCAAGCAGCTGATCGCCGGCAATAAGCCCGCACGCGACCTTGGCGACGACACGCCGCCGAGCCGCGGCTCGGCCGTGCCGAAGTCCGGGCGCCGCAAGAAGGGCCCCGAGCCCGAAGGCGGCATGGAACCCCAGCCGTCAAGCTAGGCTCCGGCCCAGGACAGATTGACTTCGAAGCGCCGCGGCTCTGACCGCGGCGTTTTTGTTCAGGAGGTGCCGATAGCCGACCACGGCGCGAAAGCCCCTCACCCATTGCATCCGCTCCGTGACGGCTTCAGCAAATGTAGAGTTACAAGGGGCCTGTCCTGCCGACCTCTGAAGACCTGGGTTCCTCGCCCCCGCAAGGCGGGGGAGAGGTGGCTGCGAAGCGGCCGGAGAGGGGGCCTTCGTAGAGCGCGGCGGCTCCCCCTCTCCGTCTCGGCTTCGCCGAGCCACCTCTCCCCCACTTTCGTGGGGGCGAGGAACCCAAGCTGGAATAATGAAGTTCGCATTTTTGCCGACGGCGCCACATTTTGTTCTTGCTTTGTGCCGGCAGCTATGCTACTAATTTGCGTATGGTGCCAATTGGCTCCAACGACCCGCTCGCCAAGGCGGGTTTTTTGTTTCAGGCACCTTTCGATTAGGGAGTTGTCCGCAACGTTGGCGATTGGCGAAAGCCGGTATGATGGCCAATCTCCCCCCTTGCGGGGAGATGTCCGGCAGGACAGAGGGGGGCGCTGTCCCGCCGACCTGCCAACGTATCGCAGCCACGCCACAACTGATCTGATCCCAATCAGAGAAAACAAATTAAAGGTTTGCGATCCTTCGCGCCCCCCTCTGCCCTGCCGGGCATCTCCCCCACGAGGGGGGAGATTGGCAGCGTCATCGACGCTGCCACCTTGCAACGCAGGGCCTCTCCTTGGAGTCGGCAGCAACAAAAAAGCCCGCGAACCTTGCGGCTCGCGGGCTCATGTCGTCGGATGGTGGCGCCGGTCAGCTCTTCAGCTTGGCGTTGCAGAGGCTGTAGAAGCCGCCGCCTTTCTGGATCCACCTGAGGCCGCCCAGCGTGTTGGCGTCCTTGTTGGCGTAATAGAGGTCGAGGCAGGTGTGCATGCGGCCCTTGGCCGGGGTTTCGGTTGCATACTTCTTGGAGATCGCCGTCGGGAATTTCACGCCCTGGGGGGCGGTGATGGTCGGCGGTTGCGGATCGCCGGTGTACTTGGCGTCGGGAGCCGGCAGGGTGTCGTCGTCGGCTGCGCCGGCGCCGCATTGGCTCTTGCGGAAGTCGTTCCACTTCATGCCGTTTAGCGTGTTTCCGGCCTTGGCAGCTTGATATTTGGCGCTGCAATCCGCCATGCTGAGGCCTTTGCCGGTATCGGTCGCGGCGGCTGTCGTCGCCTTGGCAGGTGCCGCGGCAGGTTGTGCCGCTGCAGTTGCACCGGCGGCGCATTCACTCTTGCGGAAGTCGTTCCACTTCATGCCGTTGAGCGTGCCGGCAGCCTTGGCGGCCTGGTATTTGGTGCTGCATTCCTTGGCCGTCAGCCCAGGCGCCGCGTCATCGCTGCTGGCCGCCGCTGCTTTGGTCGTGGCGGCGGGTTGTGCGGCTGCCGTTGCGCCGGCGGCGCACTGGGTCTTGCGGAAATCGTTCCACTTCATGCCGTTGAGCGTGCCGGCAGCTTTGGCCGCCTGGTACTTGGTGCTGCACTCCTTGGCCGTCAGGCCCGGCGCCGCATCGTCGGCGGCGGCTGCCTTGGTCGTGTCGGCGGCCTTGGCCGTGGCTTTGGCCGGCGCGGCGTCGGTCGTAGCGGCGGTGGCATCGGTGCCGCATTGGGCCTTGCGGAACTGGTTCCAGTTCTGCCCGCCAAGCGTTCCCGCATCCTTGGCCGCGTTATACTTGGTGCTGCACTCGGCCATGGTCAGCGCATTGGCAGGCGCCGCCAGGAATAAGGTCGCGACGGCGAGACCCGTCAAAGTGGCAAGTCGATGGATGAGCATGCTTGTTCTCCCTACGGCGGTTCATGATATGTCCCAGTGCAGCAATAGCGCTCAACGGCTGGTTGCGCCAGATGCTAACTAGCGTAGAGACAAATTTAGAAGTGCATTCTTTTCTTTAAGGTGATGAATTCGTTGCCGGGACTGTCTCCCAGCCAAGTTCGTCCGGGTGCATTGCACGGAGCGCGCGCATATGGCTGGTTCCCAGCGAGGGCACTGCGTCGCATAACAGCCAGTCAAATCGGCGGGTGCGGCGAACCTGAGCCTACCGCTGTCTGGAGCAGCACGATGCGGATTCGGGTTCAAGGCCACACTGCCACAGACCAAAGGATCCAGATGAGGTTTAAGTTGACGTTTCTGATGCTGCTGCCGCAACAAGGGCTCGGAACTTGAAAATCAACTCACTAGCGTGACGCAAAACACACAAGACAACAATTTTCTAAGGATTGGTCGTCCATAATCATACAATGTGATGACGGGGCTTGGGCCATTTTATGGCATGAGATGCTCGGAAAGAACCATCGGGAAGCTGGCGAACATGGCAGGACATTATTTCGGTACGGACGGCATTCGTGGGCGAGCCAACAAGTTTCCAATGACGGCGGAGGTCGCCATGCGGGTCGGCATGGCCGCCGGCCTCTCGTTCCAGCGCGGCAGCCACCGCCACCGCGTCGTGCTCGGCAAGGATACCAGGCTTTCCGGCTACATGATCGAGAACGCGATGGTATCCGGCCTGTGCGCCGCCGGCATGGATGTCTTCCTGCTCGGCCCGATCCCGACGCCGGCTGTTGCCATGCTGGTGCGCTCGCTGCGCGCCGATATCGGCGTGATGATCTCTGCCTCGCACAACCCCTATTACGACAACGGCATCAAGCTGTTCGGCCCCGATGGCTATAAGCTGTCCGACGAGATCGAGGAGCGTATCGAGGGGATGCTCGACAAGGATATCGAATTGGCGCTCGCCGATTCCGATGGGCTCGGCCGTGCCAAACGCGTCGACGGCGTGCATGACCGCTATATCGAATTCGCCAAGCGCACGCTGCCGCGCTCGATGTCGCTGTCAGGCCTGCGCATCGTCGTCGATTGCGCCAATGGCGCCGCCTACAAGGTGGCGCCTGACGCGCTGTGGGAACTCGGCGCCGAGGTCGTTGCCATCAATGTCGAGCCCAATGGCTTCAACATCAACAAGGAATGCGGCTCGACCCATCCGGCCGGCCTGCAAAAGAAGGTGCACGAGGTGCGCGCCGATATCGGCATTGCGCTCGACGGCGATGCCGACCGTGTCGTCATCGTCGACGAGAACGGCGCGATCGTCGATGGCGACCAGATCATGGCGCTGATTGCCGAGTCGTGGCACCAGAGCGGACGGCTGGCCGGCGGCGGCGTCGTCTCGACGGTGATGTCCAATCTCGGCCTCGAACGCTTCCTTGGCGACATGAACCTGCAGTTGCATCGCACCAAGGTCGGCGACCGCTATGTCGTCGAGCACATGCGCGCCCATGGACTCAATGTCGGCGGCGAACAGTCGGGCCACATCGTGCTGTCCGATTTCTCGACCACCGGCGACGGGCTCGTCTCGGCGCTCCAGGTGCTCGCCTGCATCAAGCGGCATAACCGGCCGGTCAGCGAACTGTCGAAGAAATTCGAGCCGGTGCCGCAGCTTTTGAAGAATGTGCATATTTCCGGCGGCAAGCCGCTGGAGGAAGCGCCGGTCAAGGCGGCGATCGAAGATGCGCGCAATCGCCTCGGCAAGGCCGGACGCCTGGTCATCCGGCCTTCCGGCACGGAGCCGCTCATCCGCGTCATGGCGGAGGGCGACGACCCGCAGCTTGTCGAGTCCGTGGTCAACGACATCGTCGAGGTCATTTCGGAAACGCGCAGCGCCGCCTGATCTTTCTCCAACATCGGTTCAAAAGCCCGCCTTGCCGGCGGGCTTTTTATTGGGTCGCGGCCAGCACCGCCTGCAGCAACGGCCGCCAGATTGCTCGAATTTTAGAGATTCGTGGTTAATCAATACGGTTAAACGCCTTTTAACCTTTCCGATTCATTATCCACAACTGAGGTCAATCACATTTCGGGCGCGTTCGCCGTTCGAGGGTTCTCAGGGGTGATAAGCATGTTCAACACAGCAAGAATGGCTCTCCTGGCCGCGCTGTTTGCCGGCGCCGGGCCGGCATTCGCCGCCGATTTCGTCGAGCCGCCCGTCGTCGAGGAGGCGCCGCCACCGGTTGCCTACGAGCAGCCGGCCGACTTTGGCGGCTGGTATATCCGCGGCGACATCGACTATCACTGGTCGAAGTTTCGCGGCGCCGACTACATCACCTACGGACCGCCTCCCGGGACAGGTACTTTTGACAGCGGCAAGCTGAAGAGTGCCTTCTCGGCCGGTGCCGGCGTCGGCTATCAAATCGACCGGCACTTCCGCACCGACTTGACCGCGGACTGGATGAGCAAATCCACTTTCCGCGGCTCGACCAGCGGCATCTGCCTCGATGGAGATCCCTGTACTTCGGTCGATACCTCGTCCTATACGGCGCTGCTGCTGCTCGCCAACGCCTATGTCGATATCGGCACATGGCACGGTATCACGCCCTATGTCGGTGCCGGCATCGGCGGCGCCTGGGTTAAGTGGGATACACTCCACAACAGTGATGAAGACGGTGAATTCTTCCACCATGGCGGCAAGGGCTGGCGTTTTGCCTATGCTGCCATGGTAGGTGCATCCTACTGTTTGACCGATCGCGTCAAGCTCGACGTCGGCTACCGCTACAGCCATATAAACGGTGGGAAGATGTTCGACTTCGGCAGCGGCGTCGGCCCCGGCTATGACGACGGCATCAATGTTCATGAGGTGCGCGGCGGCCTGCGCTACCAGTTCGGCAGATCGGACTGCGTCGAACCGGAACCCTATGTTCCGGAACCGGAGCCGGTCTACACGAAGTAGTCGCTTCGAAATCGAGGATTTTGTCGACCGCCCGGCTGATGCCGGGCGGTTTCGTTTGGCTGCCTAAAGATGCTGCGTTGCTCTGTAACGCTGTCCAGCTCGAGGAGCGAAAACGGATCAATCAATTGCTAACGCCTTGTTATCCTTAACCCGCACTTAACCACTATGGTTAACAATGCTGTCTGAAACGGCGCGCGCGATCGCGAATGCGCCAAGTTCGGGAGCCGAGGACCATGACATCCAAATCGCCTGTAGCACTGGCGCTTGCAGCAGTCGTCCTGATGCCGCTGACGCCGGCGCTTGGCGCCGATTACGAACCGCCGGTCTATGTCGACCAGGCGCCCGACTATGTACCGGTCGAGGTTGGCTCGGGATGGTATCTGCGCGGCGATGTCTCCTATCTGGTGCAGAAGAGCTTCAAGGATGAGCATTTCACCTTCACGCCCGCGAGCTTCGACGAAAAGGAAGATCCCATCTTCGCCAGCATTGGCTTCGGCTACCATTTCAACGACTATCTGCGCGCCGATCTCAATGTCGGCTATCTTCCCGGCAACAAGATCGACGTCGGCTATAACGACGGAACGACCGTGGCATCGGCGACCCTGAAGAACTATGCCTTCTCAGGCATACTCAATGGCTATGTCGACCTTGGCACCTATGTCGGAATCACACCTTATCTCGGCGCTGGTGTCGGTGTCGTTCAGAGCAAGCGTCGCCTCTCGGCGAGCTACTTCACCGACAACGCCAACCCCGCCGACGATTTCGTCCTGCGTGACGACAAGACCCAATATTCCTTCGCCTACACGCTGAATGCCGGCCTTGCCTACCAGGTGTCCAAGAACGTCTCAGTCGATCTGGGCTATCAGTATTTTTCCGCGCCAGACGCCGAATATGTGACTGCCGAGAGCCTGACTTCTTTTCCGATCCGCAAAGGAATCAACAATCATCAAGTCAAAGTCGGACTACGCTACGATCTCTGGTAGGCCCGATCGAAGTCGAGGCGTGGACAATGGCGGGTCGTAGGCCCGCCGTTTGCATTTTCGCCCCGGGCGCTGGCAATATCCCGACAGCGACAAAAACTTTCCCCTTGACGCCGAAAGCCTGAACGCATATCGCCGTCCGTGGGCCACCCCTCCCCAACGAGGGGCCACTATCTGGAAGGATAGACCACGATGACCACGCATACGAAGCCCGGATTCCGTCCGGCAAATCCCAATTTTTCCTCAGGTCCCTGTGCAAAACGCCCCGGCTGGTCGGTCGAGGCGCTCAAAAATGCCGCGCTCGGGCGCTCGCACCGCGCCAAGATCGGCAAGACCAAGCTCGAGCAAGCGATCGAGCTGACCCGGGAAATTCTCCAGGTTCCGGCGGACTACCGCATCGGCATCGTGCCGGCCTCGGATACCGGCGCGGTCGAAATGGCGCTGTGGTCGCTGCTCGGCGAACGCGGCGTCGACATGGTCGCCTGGGAGAGCTTCGGCTCCGGCTGGGTCACCGATGTGGTCAAGCAGCTGAGGCTCGCCGATGTGCGCAGGTTAGAGGCGGACTACGGCGTACTGCCCGACCTGACCAAAATCGACTTCGACCGCGACGTGGTCTTCACCTGGAACGGCACGACGTCGGGCGTACGCGTGCCGAACGGCGATTTCATCCCGGCCGCCCGCAAGGGCCTGACCATCTGCGACGCCACTTCGGCGGCCTTTGCGCAAAAGCTCGATTTTCAGAAACTCGACGTCGTCACCTTCTCCTGGCAGAAGGTCTTGGGCGGTGAGGGCGCGCACGGCATGCTGATCCTCGGCCCACGCGCCGTCGAACGGCTGGAAAGCTACAAGCCGGCCTGGCCACTGCCGAAGATCTTCCGTCTCACCTCGGGCGGCAAGCTGATCGAAGGCATCTTCAAGGGCGAGACCATCAACACGCCGTCGATGCTGTGCGTCGAGGACTATCTCGACGCGCTGCGTTGGGCGAAGTCGATCGGCGGCCTCGACGCGCTGGTCACCAGAGCGGATGCCAATGCCGCTGTTCTCGATCGCTTTGTCGGGAAATCTTCCTGGCTCGGCCATCTTGCCGTCGACCCGGCGACGCGTTCGAACACATCGGTCTGCCTTTCCTTCACCGACCGGCAAGTCGCGGCACTCGACGCCGACGGACAGGCTGCGTTCGCCAAGGCAATTGTCTCGGCGCTCGACAAGGAAGGCGTCGCCTATGACATCGGCGCCTACCGCGATGCACCGCCCGGGCTGCGCATCTGGTGCGGCGCGACAGTCGAGACCTCCGATCTCGAAGCGCTGCTGCCCTGGCTCGACTGGGCCTTTGCCGCGCAAAAGGCGTCGCTGAAGGCAGCCGCCTGAGTTTTCCTGTGGCGGCTCTCGGGCCGCCCACCCCCAAACGGATCAAATCCTAATTGAAGGAGGCCGCCATGGCGCCCCGCGTTCTCGTCTCAGACAAACTTTCCACCACCGCCGTGCAGATATTCAGGGATCGCGGCATCGAGGTCGACTATTTGCCGGATATCGGCAAGGACAAGGAAAAACTGCTCGAAGTGATCGGCCAGTATGATGGGCTGGCCATCCGCTCGGCGACAAAGGTCACGGAGAAGCTGATCAACGCCGCGACCAGGCTGAAGGTCGTGGGCCGCGCCGGCATCGGCGTCGACAATGTCGACATACCGGCGGCGAGCCGCAAGGGCATCATCGTGATGAACACGCCCTTCGGCAATTCGATCACCACCGCCGAGCATGCGATCGCCATGATCTTCGCGCTGGCCCGCCAGATACCTGAGGCCAACGCCTCGACCCATGCCGGCAAATGGGAAAAGAACCGCTTCATGGGTGTCGAGATCACCGGCAAGACGCTCGGCATCATCGGCTGCGGCAATATTGGCTCGATCGTGGCCGCGCGCGGCGTCGGCCTGAAGATGCATGTCATCGCCTTCGATCCATTCCTGTCGGACAGCCGCGCCGAGGAGCTCGGCGTCGAAAAGGTCGAGCTCGACGAACTGTTCGCCCGCGCCGATTTCATCACGCTGCACACACCGCTTACCGACAAGACGCGCAACATCATCGACGCCGCGGCGATCGCCAAAATGAAGACCGGTGTGCGCATCATCAATTGCGCGCGTGGCGGGCTGGTCGTCGAGGCCGACCTGATCGCGGCACTGAAAAGCGGCAAGGTGGCAGGCGCCGGCATCGACGTGTTCGAGGTCGAACCGGCGGAGTATAATGAACTGTTCGGCATGGAGAATGTCGTGGCGACGCCGCATCTCGGCGCGTCGACCACCGAAGCGCAGGAGAATGTCGCCCTGCATGTCGCCGAGCAGATGTCCGACTATCTGATCAAGGGCGCCGTTTCCAACGCCATCAACATGCCGTCGATCACCGCCGAAGAGGCGCCGCGGCTGAAACCTTTCGTCAAGCTTGCCGAAGTGCTCGGCGCCTTTGTCGGACAGGTCACCGAGGATCCGATCAAGGAGGTCGAGATACTGTTCGACGGCTCGACCGCGACGATGAACACGCGCGCGCTGATCAGTGCCACCCTTGCCGGGCTGATCCGGCCGCAGGTCTCCGACGTCAATATGGTGTCGGCGCCGATCATGGTGAAGGAGCGCGGCATCATCGTCGCCGAGGTCAAGCGCGACAAGTCGGGCGTGTTCGACGGCTATATCAAGCTGACGGTCAAGACCGAGCACAGGACGCGCTCGATCGCCGGCACCTGCTTCTCGGACGGCAAGCCGCGCTTTATCCAGATCAAGGGCATCAACCTCGACGCCGAGGTCGGTCAGCACATGCTCTACACGACCAATGCCGACGCGCCTGGGATCATCGGTCTGCTCGGCACGGTTTGCGGCGAGAACGGCGTCAACATCGCCAACTTCCAGCTCGGCCGCAACCGGCCGGGTGGCGATGCCATTGCATTGCTCTATCTCGACGCGCCGTTCCCGGAAAACGTATTGGCGCAGGTGCGCTCGCACAAGTCGATCGACTCGGCCAAGCGGCTGCATTTCGACGTCGGCGCGGCCTGAAATTCGGTCGCCCCGTGTGCAGCAGCACGCGGGGCGCTTCCGCGGTCGCTGATGGATTCGCAGGGAAACGTCGCGGCAAACGACTTCATTCAGCAGCAGATGCCGCCATCATCCGTCCGCTGTATTCGGCGAGGCTGATGCCACCGAGCACCAGCGCGAGAGCCAGCGCCTGATAGAGCTGGAATGTCTCACCGACAATCACCACCGACAGCAGCGTACCGAAGATCGGCACCAGATTGATAAACAGGCCGGCCCGGTTGGCGCCGATCAGCTCGTTGCCTCTGATATAGAAGATTTGCGAGATGACCGAAGCACCGATGGCGGTATAGAACGCGACCGCCCAGCCGCGGGCATCGGGGACGATGACCTTGCCGGCGGCAATCTCCCACAGGAAGAAAGGCAGCGATGTGATGAGTGCGGCAACCGATAGCGCCAGCATCAGGCTCTGCCAGCGGATGACCGGCTTCAGCCGCAACCCCACCGAATAAAAGGAGTAGCAAAGCACGGCGACCAGCATGATCGCGTCGCCGAAGTTGAGATCCAGCTTGAGAAGCTGGCGCAGGTCGCCATGGCTCGCCGTCACCGCTACGCCAATGATGGTCAGCACGACGCCGATGACCTGCACGCCATTGACGCGCAGGCGAAACAGCACAAAATTGGCGATGATGATGACGATCGGGATCGCCGCCTGCTCGATCGAGACGTTGATCGCCGTCGTGTAGTTGAGCGCCGTGTAGAAGATCACATTGAAAAAGGCGAAGCCGCAAGCGCCGAGCCCGCCAAGCAGCAACCAGTGCCTACGCACCACCGGCCAGTCCTCATGCAGCGTCCGCCAGCCGATCGGCAGCAGGATCAGAACGGCCAGGACCCAACGCAGGAAGACCAGCGTCATCGGCGAAATGTGGTCGACCGCCAGCTTGCCGGCCACGGAGTTGCCGCCCCACAGCAAGGTGGTGGACAGCAGGAATAGGTAGGCGGCTCGATGCATCGTGAACTCCCGGCCAGGCGGAGAGAAATGCGCGGTCGTTGCGGGCCTATTGCGGCAGCTCGCGCAAGTAAATGATGTCAAAGGCGAAAATTGTTGTGCCTCGGAGCGTTTTCGGCGGCAAAGAATGGTCGCGCTCGCCGGGTCTTGACGCTATAGAGCGACGTGCGTGCAATTGGACGCTACGCGTCGGAAGGCTTTAATCCTCGCGTCGTGCTTTCCCAAATCGATTCCGTTTTTGGGGGCCGATGCGATAGAGGCCTATCGTTTCGAATTGTTTCAAGCTGCTCGTGCGGCGTCTCAAGGGAAAAGAAATATGGCCAATGTGGTGGTCGTCGGCTCGCAATGGGGCGATGAGGGCAAAGGCAAGATCGTAGACTGGCTGTCGGAGCGCGCCGATGTTGTCGTGCGCTTCCAGGGCGGCCACAATGCCGGCCACACGCTGGTCGTCGACGGCAAGGTCTACAAGCTGTCGCTGCTGCCGTCCGGCGTGGTGCGGCAAGGCAAGCTGTCCATCATCGGCAATGGCGTCGTCTTCGATCCGCACGCTTTCGTCGCGGAGGTTGCGAAATTGAAAGCGCAGGGCGTGGAGGTGACGCCGGACCGCCTGAAAATAGCCGAAAACACCGCGCTTATCCTGTCCTTGCACCGAGAGCTGGACGGATTCCGCGAGGACGCCGCTTCCAATTCCGGAACGAAGATCGGCACGACCCGTCGCGGCATCGGTCCCGCCTATGAAGACAAGGTGGGCCGGCGTGCGGTCAGGGTGATGGATTTGGCGGATTTGGAAACGCTGCCCTTAAAGGTCGACAGGCTGCTGACGCACCACAATGCGCTGCGCCGTGGGCTCGGCCATGCCGAGGTCACGCATGAGGCGATCATGAGCGAGCTGATTTCGGTCGCCGACGAGATCCTGCCCTATATGGACCGCGTCTGGAAAATCCTCGACGACAAGCGCCGCGCCGGCGAGCGCATCCTGTTCGAGGGCGCGCAAGGCACGCTGCTCGATATTGACCACGGCACCTACCCATTCGTCACCTCGTCCAATACGGTTGCCGGTCAGGCCGCCGCCGGGTCGGGTGTCGGCCCGGGCGCCATCGGCTATGTGCTCGGCATCACCAAGGCCTATACGACGCGTGTTGGCGAAGGCCCGTTTCCGACCGAGCAGAAGAACGAGATCGGCGAGTTCCTGGGCACGCGCGGCCATGAATTCGGCGTCGTCACCGGCCGTAAGCGCCGCTGCGGCTGGTTCGACGCCGTGCTGGTCCGCCAGGCCGTCGCCGTCAACGGCATCAAGGGCATTGCGCTGACCAAGCTCGATGTGCTCGATGGGCTGGACGAGATCAAGGTCTGTACCGGCTACCGCCTCGACGGCGAGGCGATCGATTACCTGCCGGCCAGCCAAGGCGCGCAGGCGCGCGTCGAACCGGTTTACGAGACGCTGGAAGGGTGGAAAGGCACCACCGCCGGCGCGCGCAGCTGGAACGACCTGCCGGCCCAGGCGGTAAAGTACGTCCGCTACATCGAAGAGCTGATCGGCGCGCCGGTCGCACTCCTTTCCACCAGCCCTGAACGGGACGACACGATACTTGTGACCGATCCGTTTCAAGACTAGTTTCTCAGCCTTTCCGGGCATTGCGGCTGATTTGCGGGGGCCGGCCCAGAAACAAATGCAGGTCGACTGACGTATGGTAGATTTTGTTCCCATTCTGAAAAAGGCGCTCGATAAACTCGGTGAGCCGTCGGCGGAAGTGCGCGCCAGGGTCTATGACAAGGCCCGTTCGTCAATCGCGAAACAACTCGCAGAGAAGGCCACGATGACGCCTTCCGATGTCGACCGGCAGATGCGTGTGCTGGAAGACGCCATCGCCAAAGTCGAGCGGGACTTCGCCAAGCCTGCGCCGCCACCCGACCCGCTGGCGGAACTGGAGGACATCTTCTCCTCCATCGACCGCAACAAGAACCAGTCCAGCCATGTCCGGCAGCCGGCAAAGACCGAGCCGGCAAGGATTGAGCCGGCAAAGACGGAGCCAGCAAAGGCTGGGCCAGCCTGGCAGCCTACGCCCGCCAAGGCGGCGCCGAACTGGCAAAAGCCGCAGCCCGTCGCTCTTTCTCAGGTGCGCGCTGGTCCGCCGCCGCCCAATATGGATATTCCGACGGCCGAGGACCAAGACGGCGTTTTTCGGGGCGACGACTTTTCCAACGACGGCAGCCCCGCGGAGGACAGGTTCCAGCGGCTCCATCCCGCCGAGCGCAGGCGCAGCTATGGCGGCGTGATCGCCGCCGCCATTGCCTTGCTGGTCATTGCCGGTGGCGGCTATGGCATCTGGCTGAACAAGGATGCGTTCGGCAGCATGCTCGGCCTCGACGAGACCAAAGCCGTCGCCACCGAACCGCTGGTAAAACCAGCTCCGGCCAAGCCGGTGGCCGATGCGGCCGTACCGGCCGCCGCGCCTCCGACGGAGGCCGGCGAAGGCGCGAAGTTCACGCAGCGCCTGACGCCCGAGGGCCACGAAGTCGATCCTGGCCCCGCGGCCGGGCAGGCGGGCATCGGCGAAGGCGAATCCGTCGCCGCACTGACCACGCCGCCGTCGGCCGCCCAAGCGCCGACCACCCCGGCACCCGCCGCGCCGGCACCGGCCGCACCTGCCGATGCGCAAGCCACGGCCAATGCTCCAGCGGTCGATGGGGCCGCTGCACCAACTCCCGCAACGCCGCCCGCCAACGGGGCGGCAGCGCCGGCCGATGCCGCAGCAGCGGCCGCCCCGCCGCCCGCACCGGCAGCGGCACCAACGGCAGTTCCGCCGCAGGCCACGTTGGCCGTCGGCCAGAAGGCGATCTTCTACGAGGAGCGCACCAGCACCGCTCAAGGCTCGGCCGAGCCCGGCAACATCGTCTGGTCACTGGTGCAGGAATCGCCCGGCGGCGACTTGCCACCCGAGCCGGCTATCCGCGCCGAAGCGACTATTCCTGGCAAGGATATCCAGTTGCGCATGACGATCCGTCGCAACACCGACCAGACGCTGCCGGCAAGCCACATTATCGAGATGATCTTCCTGACGCCTGACGGCTTCGAGGGCGGCGGTGTCGACAACATCCTGCGTGTCGCCATGAAGGGCTCCGAGCAGGATGCCGGCAGCCCGCTGATCGGCATCCCGGCCAAGATCGCCGACGGTTTCTTCCTGGTTGCGCTCAACGACACCAAGGCGGATGAAGACGCCAATCTGACCTTGCTCAGAGGCCAGGACTGGATCGACGTGCCGGTCGTCTACAAGACCGGGCGGCGGGCGCTGCTCACCATGGAAAAGGGCATTCCCGGCGAGAAGGTGTTCGACGAGGCGCTGAAGGCCTGGCAGACAAAGACGGCGGGGTGAGGCCGGCTCGCCAGCCCAACGCCTCCTTGGCTCAGAAGCCTTGGAACAGCATGTCGAGCGCGCTCACGATCTCGTCGTGATGCCTCGTCAGAGTCAGTCGGCTCTCGCCCAGTTCCGTCGCCGCAACGGTGGCGATCAAATGGGTGGCCATGACCAATTTCCGACCATTGATCTCGAAGATGGGATGCAGCCTTCGCATTGGTGATGGCGCCATCGCAACTGGCAGAAGCGGGACGACCACCCGGGTCTTGAAATGGTCGAGCAGATCGGCCTGGACGTCGAGTAGATAGCCGCCTTCGATGCTACCCGCGAAGACGTCGTAGCGCGCCATCAGAATTGCCGATGTTCTGCCAGCGGAATACCGTGTTTTTCGACATATTCGTTCCACGCATCTATCGTCGCGCGGTTCTCAAGCTTCCACAGCCGCGTCTTTTCGGCGGCCACTGCCTCTGCGATGCCGGCTTCAGCGGCGCGCGAGACATTCACATCGAGCCCCTTGGCTTCCTTCATGAGCTTTGAGTCGATAGACAGATTTGCCGGCTGACGGACCGCATTCACAGCTATCTTGCGCATGATCACCTCCACAGCATGCGCATAATATATGCGCATTTCTGTCTAGTCGCAATGACAAGGTGCTCGAACTCGCGAATTACCCCTCCATCTCTTCCCTTAGCATCTCGAGTTCCAGCCATTGCTCCTCGAGCGCTGCCAGTGTGACGCGCTCCTTGTCGAGCGCGGCAATCGTCTTCTGGAACGAGGCCGGGTCGCGCTCGTAATAGGCCGGATCGGCGATGTTGTTCTCCAGCCGCGAGATCGAGGCCGACACCGCTTCGATCTTTTTGGGTAAGGTTTCCAGCGCGAATTTCTGCTTGAACGACAGTTTCTTGGCCGGGCCCTTGGGAGCGGCCGCGTTGGTCCTGCTTGCAGCCATCGCCTCGCTGGTCTCTACCTTCGGCCGCGCCTTGCGGTCATCCAGCCTGGTGCCGCCGCGCTGCGCCAGCATGTCGGAATAGCCGCCGGCATATTCGATCCAGCGGCCGTCACCATCCGGCGCAATAATGCTGGTCACGGTGCGGTCGAGGAAATCGCGATCGTGGCTGACCAGGATCACCGTGCCGGCAAAGCCGGCGACCAGTTCCTGCAGCAGTTCCAGCGTCTCCATGTCGAGGTCGTTGGTCGGCTCGTCGAGCACAAGCAGGTTTGCCGGCCGTGCCAAAACGCGGGCGAGAATCAGCCGGGCCCGCTCGCCGCCCGAAAGCTCGCGCACCGGCGTGCGCGCCTGTTCCGGCTTGAACAGGAAGTCCTTCATGTAAGAGACGACGTGGCGCTGCTCGCCATTGATGACGAGGTTCTCGCCGCGACCGTCGGTGAGATACTGCGCCAGTGTCTCCTGCGGATCGACGGCCTCGCGCTTCTGGTCGAGCGTGGCGATCTCCAGATTGGTTCCGAGCCGCACCGTACCTGCGTCCGGCTTCAATTCGCCGGTCAGCATCTTCAACAGCGTCGTCTTGCCGGCGCCGTTCGGCCCGACCAGGCCGACGCGATCGCCGCGCTGGATGCGGGTCGAGAATCCCTTGACCACAGTCAGATCGCCAAAGCTCTTCTCGATGTTCTTGGCTTCGATCACCAGCTTGCCGGATTCGGCGGCGTCGCTGGCTGTCATCGTCGCCGCACCCTCGGCGCCGCGATGACCACGAAAGCGCTGGCGCATGGTCTGCAACTCACCGAGCCGGCGCATGTTGCGCTTGCGCCGTGCTGTCACGCCATAGCGCAGCCAGTGCTCCTCGCGCACGATCTGGCGACCGAGCTTGTGCTGCTCGCGCTCTTCCTCCTCCAGCACCGTGTCGCGCCATTCCTCGAAAAAGGCAAAGCCCTTGTCGAGACGGCGGGTCTGGCCGCGGTCGAGCCAGATTGTGGCGCGCGACACGCGCTCGAGAAAACGACGGTCATGCGAGATGACGACCAGTGCCGAGGAGGTGCGGGCAAGCTCCTCCTCCAGCCATTCGATAACCGAAAGGTCAAGATGATTGGTCGGCTCATCGAGGAGGAGAATGTCGGGCTCCGGCGCCATGACGCGGGCGAGGGCGGCGCGCCGCGCCTCGCCGCCGGAGAGGTCGTTCGGCCGCTCCTCGCCGGTCAGGCCGAGATGCTCCATCAGATAGGTGGCGCGGTAGGGATCGTCGGCGGGTCCGAGCCCTGCCTCGACATAGGCGCGGACGGTCGCAAAGCCGTCCATGTCGGGAATTTGCGGCAAGTAGCGCACGGTCGCCGAAGGCTGGCGGAAGACTTCGCCGTCCTGCGGTTCGATCAGCCCGGCGGCAATCTTGAGGAGCGTCGACTTGCCAGAGCCGTTGCGGCCGACCAGGGCGATCTTGTCGCCAGCTGAGGCCGTCAGGGCGGCACCGTCTAGCAGCGGCGTGCCGCCGAAGGTCAGCTTTATCCCGTCGAGATTGAGAAGTGGCGGCGCCATGTCAGCTTTCGGGTAGGGGAAAAGGATGCGCGAGCAGCAGCGCGCGGCCGCTGGCCAGCGCGATTTCCAGCCGGCCCCTGACCTCGTTGGAAATGGTCAGCGACGAGCCGAACGCGACCTCGACATGGTCGAGCGGCCATTTGGCACCGGTGACGCTCAGGCCGGCGAGATCGGAGAAGCCGAGCACCGAAAACAGCGTGCCGTCGGCATAGTCGAAGTCAGTCTTTCCCGGCAGCAAGGGAATGCCTTCCTGCGCGCCGCTGGTCAAAAGCACTTCCGTCCCGCCTTCCGCCAGCCGGACGCTCAGCGCCAGATGCAGGAAGATGTGGTCGGTGCGTTTGCCGCCGAAGGCGCCTGCGAGCACAAGGCTGGTCGCACCGCATTCGAGTGCGGCGGCGATAGCGAGTTCACCGTCGGTCTTGTCTTTTTCGGCGGGAAACACCTGCCGTGGCACGGCGGCCAGATCCTCCGGCAAATCGGCAGGCACCGAATCGAAATCGCCGATCCAGAGTTCCGGCCTGAGGCCCAGCATGCGCGCATGGCCGATGCCGGCATCCGCGGCGATGACGCGCGAGCCTTCGACCTGGCGGTCGAGCAGCGGCGTGCGGATGAGATCGCCGCCAAGCAGGATGGTGAATTTGCTCATATCTCGTGGCCCTTACCAGCCCTGCCCCGGAAACGGAAGATGAAACGGCAGAAGGCTGGGCTTTGGATGTCCGGCAAACTTCCGCTTGCGCAGCACTTCGGCCGGGCCTATGTGTCGCAACGCTCTAACGGGGTGCCGGACGCGATTTTCGCGGACCGGCTGAGAGGCAAGACTGCCAACCCGCTGAACCTGATCCGGTTTGTACCGGCGGAGGGATTAGACGTTTCGGACAGCCCGACGCCTCAATTCCTTTCAACGCGAACGAAGGAGGCGCCGATGCGCGGTTTTTTTCACTCTGTTGTCTCGATTATCCTGCTTGCGGCATCCGCGCTCGCCCTGCCAGGGCAGGCATCGGCACAGGATAAGCTGACCGTCTATACCTATGAAAGCTTCACCGCCGATTGGGGTCCGGGACCCGCTGTGAAGAAGGCCTTCGAGGCCGAATGCAGCTGCGTCGTTGAATTCGTCTCGGTCGCCGACGGCGTAGCGCTGCTCAATCGTGTGAAGCTGGAAGGCGCCGCGACCAAGGCCGATATCGTGCTTGGCCTCGATACCAATTTGACCGCCGACGCCAAGGCAACCGGCCTGTTTTCGCCACACGGCGCCGTGTCGGGCGTCAGCGTCCCGGGAGCCTGGAGCGACGATATTTTCGTGCCGTTCGACTATGGCTATTTCGCCGTCGTCTACGATACCGAAAAACTGAAGAGCCCGCCGAAAAGCCTCAGGGAATTGGTCGAGGGCGATGCCGGCGACAAGATCGTCATCCAGGATCCGCGCACCTCGACGCCGGGCCTTGGCCTGCTGTTGTGGGTCAAGTCGGTCTATGGCGACAAGGCGCCCGAAGCCTGGGCCAAGCTCAAGGCGAAGGTGCTGACGGTGACGCCAGGCTGGAGCGAGGCCTACGGCCTGTTCACCAAGGGCGAGGCGCCGATGGTGCTGTCCTACACCACCTCGCCGGCCTACCACATGGTCGCCGAAAACACCGAGCGCTACCAGGCAGCGTCCTTCGAGGAGGGCGAATATCTGCAGATCGAGGTTGCGGGGATCACCACCAAGGGCGCGAAGAACCCGCTGGCGGAAAAGTTCATTGCCTTCATGACCGGACCGAAATTCCAGGATGTCATTCCCGAAACCAACTGGATGTTCCCGGCCGGCAAGACCGACAAGCCGCTCAATCCGGCGTTCGACAAGCTTGTCAAACCGACCAAGACCTTGCTGTTCAGCCCGGAGGAAGTCGCGGCCAACCGCAAGGCCTGGGTCGATGAGTGGCTTGCGGCGATGAGCAAGTAGTCGTGGCGAGCTGATCAAGGTGGTCACTCTACGGCGCCCCCCTCTGTCCTGCCGGACATCTCCCCCACGAGGGGGGAGATTGGCAGCTTCGGCGTCTCGCTCAGTCCTGCAACGTTGGAAATTGGCTAAGGCCGAAGTGACAGCCGATCTCCCCCCTCGTGGGGGAGATGTCCGGCAGGACAGAGGGGGGCGCGAAGGAACGCTGTCCTCGCTAAGAATCTCGAATCGGGCGGTGTAGCGTGCAACGCGCGTCATCAGTGGACTCCCGCGTCACTGCCGGCATCGTCGCGCTCGCAGCCATCGCGCTGCTGATCGGCGGGGCGTTCGCAGGTCTCATCCTGCAAGCCACACGCGACCCGTCCGGCGCCGGCGCCGCTTTCGATTCCTATCTCTTGCGCGTCGCCCGTTTCACGCTCTGGCAGGCTCTGCTTTCGACGCTGCTCTCCGTCGCGCCGGCGCTGTTCGTCGCGCGTGCCCTGTCGCGGCATCCACAGTTTTTCGGGCGAGGCTTTATCCTGCAGCTTTTCGCCCTGCCGCTGGCGCTGCCGGCCATTGTTGCCGCACTCGGTGTCCTGGCGCTCTACGGCCGTGCCGGGTATTTTGCCGCCACGCTGGGCGCGCTAGGCGGCCAGAGCTGGCCCGGCATCTACGGCCTGTCGGGCATCCTCGTTGCCCATGTCTTCTTCAACCTGCCGCTGGCAACGCGGCTGTTCCTGGAAGCATTGCAGACCGTGCCGGCCAACCAATGGCGGCTGGCGAGCCAGCTTGGCATGGGCGCTGCGCCGGCCTTTCGGCTGATCGAATGGCCGCCGCTGCGTGCGGCCCTGCCGGGCATCGCCGGGCTCGTTTTCATGCTGTGCATCACCTCTTTCACCATCGTGCTTACGCTCGGCGGCGGACCCAGCGCGACGACGCTGGAGGTTGCCATCTACCAGGCGCTGCGTTTCGACTTCGACCCGGCGCGGGCGGTGACGCTGACCTTGTTGCAAATTGCGCTGACCTTCGTGGTCGTGCTGGCACTGACACGGCTCGGCGCCAATGTGACCGGCGACGCCAATCTGCCGGTGGCGCCGCGCCGGTATTTTTCAGCCGGTGCGGCCGAGACCGTGCTGAACGCGCTGGTGATCGGGCTGGCATTGCTGTTTGTCGCCGGGCCGATGGCGGCGACGCTGGCAGCCGGGCTTGGCGCCGATCTCGGTCGACTGGCCGGCGAGAGCGCGGTGCGGCAAGCGACGGCGACCAGTGCTGGACTCTCCCTCTTGTCGGCGCTGCTCTCTGTGGCATTGTCGCTGTCGCTGGTCATGGCGCGCCGGGCGCTGGCGCTCACCCGGCGGACAGGCCGGCGGACACTGCTCGAACATCTGGCCGACACCGGTGCGGGGTTCGTCCTGGTGGTGCCGCCCATTGTCATCGGCGCCGGCTGGTTCCTGCTCCTGCGCACCGTCAGCGATGTCTTTGCGATCGCCCCTGTCATGGTGGTTGCGGTCAATGCGGTGATGGCGATGCCGTTCGCCATCCGCGCCATCCGCCCTGCCTATGACGCGGCGAGCGAACGCCACGAACGGCTCTGTGCACAGCTTGGTATCTCGGGCTGGAACCGGTTGCGGCTGGTCGACTGGCCGTCGCTGCGGCGGCCGCTCGCCACCGGCTTCGCTTTCGCCATGGCGCTGTCGCTAGGCGATCTCGGCGTCATTGCGCTGTTCGGCAGCGATTCCGTGCAGACCTTACCCTATCTGCTGCTGGCGCGCATGGGCAGTTACCGCACCGAGGATGCGGCCGGGCTGGCGCTGCTGCTCGGCCTTGTCTGCCTGGCGCTGGTGCTGACCGCGGACTGGCTGGGAAAGAGGGAGAAGTCATGATGCCGATCAGCCCGGAACGGTCGATTTCGGTGGAAAAAGGCGCGGCGGTGCGGCTCGACAATGTCTCGTTCAGCTATGGTGAAACGCCGCTTATGTTCGATGTCGATTTCCCGCCGTCGGAGATCACCGCCATTATGGGGCCGAGCGGTTCGGGAAAGTCGACGCTGCTCAATCTGGTGGCCGGTTTCGAGGCGCCGCGGTCGGGCCGCGTGCTGATCGGCGGCGCCGATGTCAGCACTGCGCCGCCTTCAGCGCGGCCGGTATCAATGGTGTTCCAGGAAAACAACCTGTTTGCCCATCTGTCCGTCGGGCAGAATGTCGGGCTAGGCCGCTCGCCTTCGCTCAGACTGAGCGAGGCTGATCGCGCCGCAATCGCCGCAGCGCTGAAGCGCGTCGGCCTTGCCGGCAAGGAAAGCCGGCTGCCGCGCGAACTCTCCGGCGGCGAGCGGCAGCGCGTCGCGCTCGCCCGGGTCCTGGTGCGCGACCGGCCGGTACTGTTGCTCGACGAGCCGTTCGCTTCGCTCGGACCGGCACTGCGTGACGACATGCTCGACCTGGTGGCCGACGTCCATTCGGAGCAGCGAATGACGGTTCTATTCGTCACGCACCAGCCGGACGATGCGCGCCGTATCGGCCAAAACATGGTTTTCCTGGATGGTGGCACGGTTGCCGCGACGGGCACCGCCGCCGATTTTTTCGTCGGGGCTGGACCGGAGGCATTCCGACGCTATATCGGCTCGGGTCCGTTTGCGGCTGGATCACGAGATGTTGCCCGGAAGCGGACATAATTTATGGTCAAACCGGCGGAAGGCGAAGCGGCGCTTGCTTGCCATGGTCGAGGTAGTGTGGCTAGGTCCCCAGGAACTGGTCCGGCCTAGACCGTGATTTGCCCTTGCTGCCTCGTATCTGTCGGACGCCGTAGCACTTGATTTTGCGCGTGATGCTTTCCGGAAATCGCGCCCGATTTTCGCGTCACGTCCCAGGACTTGAAAGGAAGCCGATCTGCCGACCGGCATCGACAATCGGAAGGTGAAACCGCTGGCGCGCTTTCTGGCGCTGGCCGGTCTTGTCGTGGCGCTGGCAAGCTGCCAGATGTTCACGCCTCCCGACGTGCAGGAATCGGGCTTCCAGCCCTCCGACAAGCCGATCACGGTCGACAATGTCGCCGCCAACAGCAAGCTCGCCCAACTGGCGAAGGCGCAGCACCCGCGCATCCTTGCCACCTATGGCGGTGAGTATTCCGACCCCAAGCTCGAGCGCATGGTGGCCAAGATCGTCGGCAGACTGACCGTGGTGTCGGCCAACCCGACCCAGACCTACCGCATCACCATCCTCAACTCGCCCAACGTCAATGCCTTCGCGCTGCCGGGCGGCTATCTCTACATCACCCGCGGCCTGCTGGCGCTGGCCAATGATTCGGCCGAGCTTGCCGCCGTCATTGCGCATGAGATGGGCCACGTTACGGCCAACCACGGCCTGCAGCGCCAGCAGCTGGAAGCCGAAGAGGGGTTGGCGACCAAGGTCGTTTCCGATGTGCTCGGCGACAACCCGACAGCCAAGGCGGCGCTGATCCGCGGCAAGCTGAGGCTGGCCCAGTTCTCGCGCAATCAGGAGCTGGAGGCCGATGCCATCGGCATCAAGTCGATCGGCGAAGCCGGTTTCGACCCCTATGCCGCCGGCCGCTTCCTGCAGTCGATGTCGGCCTATACCGATTTCCGTTCGATCAGCGGCGCCACCGACGCCAGCCTCGACTTCCTGGCGACGCATCCCAACACGCCGCAGCGCATCGATCTCGCGCAGCGCCACGCCCGCCAGTTCGGCGCGCCCGGTGTTGGGTCGCGCGACCGCGATTCATTTCTTGCCGGCGTAGACGGGCTGCTTTACGGCGACACGCCGGAGGAAGGCTATGTGCGCGGTGAAACCTTCCTGCATCCTGGCCTCGGCGTGTCGTTCTCGGTGCCTAACGGCTTCATCATCGACAATTCGGCGGCGGCGGTGACGGCGACAGGCCCGGGCGACATGGCAATCCGCTTTGACGGCGTGTCGATCGACAAGGACCGCTCGCTGACCGACTACATCCGCAGCGGCTGGGTCGCCGGCCTCGACGACAGCAGCGTTCGCCAGGAAACGATCAACGGCAACGAAGCGGCAACCGCGCATGCCAGCGCCGATGGCTGGCAATTCGACATTGCGGTGATCCGCGCCGGCGGCCAGGTCTACCGCTTGCTGACCGCTGCACCGTCGGCCAGCACCTCGTTGAGCACGGTGGCGCGCTCGGTCAGCGGCTCGTTCCGCATCCTGAGTGCTGCCGAGAAGGCAGCGCTGAAGCCGCTGCGTATCCGCATCGTCACGGTGCAGCCCGGCCAGACGATGGGCTCGCTGGCCGCACAGATGGTCGGCGTCGACCGCAAGCTGGATTTGTTCAGGGTACTGAACGCGCTGTCGCCAGGTGCCGCGGTTTCAGCCGGCGACAAGGTCAAGATCGTCACCGACAAATAGCAGCCGACGCGATTCAGGCTGCGAGAAATTCCGGATTCTGCTTCACCAGCGCCGCCTTGAGTTTTTCCATGGCGCGCGCCTCGATCTGGCGGACACGCTCCTTGGAGATGCCGAGCGTTTCGCCGAGCGCTTCGAGCGTCGCGCCTTCGTCGCTCAGCCGGCGCTCCTCGATAATCCTGAGCTCGCGCGCATTGAGCGCGCCGAGTGCCGTCCTCAGCCACACCGAGCGGCGTTCGACATCGATCGTGTCGCCGACGACTTCATCGGGCAGTGGGTCATCCGAAACCAGGAACTCCATCCGCTCGGTCGCGCCCGCGTCGTCGGCAAGCGGCGTATTGAGCGAACTGTCGGGTGCCGAAAGGCGGGAATCCATCATCGCCACATCGGCCTCGGAAACTCCGAGAGCCGCCGACACTTCGCGGTAGAGCGTGGCATTCGACGTCTGTTCGGCGCCGTTTGCCAGGCGGGCGCGCAGACGCCGCAGGTTGAAGAACAGCGCCTTTTGCGCCGAGCTGGTGCCGCCGCGCACGATCGACCAGTTGCGCAGGATGTAGTCCTGCATCGAGGCCCGGATCCACCAGGTCGCATAGGTCGAGAACCGCACCTCGCGCTCGGGCTCGAAACGGGCCGCTGCCTCCAGCAGCCCGACATGGCCTTCCTGGATCAGGTCGCCCAGCGGAAGGCCGTAGTGGCGAAACCGCGACGCCATGGAAATCACCAGCCGCATATGCGCGACGGTGATGCGGTGCAGCGCGTGCTGGTCATTGTTTTCCTTCCAGCGCAGCGCCAGGAGATGCTCTTCGTCACGTTCCAGATAAGGGGCTTTCATCGCCGCGCGAACCATGGTCCGTCCTGCACTGTCTTCCATCATGCCGCGCTCCTGCTTCAGGCGTTGCGGTGCGATCGAATCGTGAGTTGGCGCCGATGGTTGAAATGGCGGCGCCGCGCCCTACAACAGCGAAGAACGTGCCATGCGGGGGAATGTTCCCCCGGACTGTCATGTCGATTGCGCTGTTCCAGGCAATTCGCCACCGGCCTTGACTCGGCCGGGAGGCGCCGGGAGATGCTGGTTGAGAATGGGATTTCAAGGGCGCGAGATTTTTGAAATTTAGTTTCTTATTCTGGCATCGCGCATCTGTCATTTTCCGGCACTAGCAATGACGCCGGACATCGGCCAAGGACGGGATCACAGAAAAATGAAATGGCTCAAATCGCTCATTATCGCCGGAACGCTGCAGGTTCTGGCCATCGCCGCCGGTCATGCCGGCGCCAATCTCGACCAGATCAAGCAGTCCGGCGTCTTCAAGGTCGGCACGGAAGGAACCTATGCGCCCTTCACCTATCATGATGCTTCCGGCGCGCTGGTCGGCTTCGACGTCGAGATCGCGCGGGCCATCGCCGAGCGCCTCGGCGTCAAAACCCAGTTCCTCGAAGGCAAATGGGACGGGCTGATCGCCGGTCTCGACGCCAACCGTTACGATGCCGTGATCAACGAGGTCGGCATCACCGAGGCGCGCAAGGCCAAATACGACTTTTCGGATCCCTACATCGCCTCCAAGGCAGTGCTGATCGTGCGTGGCGACAACACCGATATCAAGAGCTTCGCCGACCTCAAGGGCAAGAAGGCGGCGCAGTCGCTGACTTCGAATTTCGGCAAGCTGGCTGAAACCAACGGCGCCGAACTCGTCGGCACCGACGGCTTCGACCAGTCGATCCAGCTGCTTCTCACCGGCCGCGCCGACGCCACCATCAACGACAGCCTGTCCTTCCTCGACTTCAAGAAGCACAAGCCAGACGCCAATGTGAAGATTGCCGCGCAGGAAGAAAACGCCGACTATTCCGGCGTCATCGTGCGCAAGGGCGATCCGGAACTGGTGGCCGCCATCAATAAGGCGCTGGCCGACATCAAGGCCGACGGCACCTACCAGAAAATCGCCGACACCTATTTCGGCCAGGACGTTTCGAAGTAAAACGGCTTTCTCGTGTGGGTCGAACGCCGGCCCGCGTCGTTCATATCGCGGCGAGCTGTCTTTTGACGGCCCGCCGCTTTCGCGTGATATGAGCGACGGCAATCTGGCAAGGAGGAGCCTTCGTGCCGCACTGGCTGCAATTGATGCTGGAATCTCTGCCCACGCTGCTGTGGGCGGCACTGATCTTCACGGTGCCGTTGACGCTGCTGTCGTTTGCATTCGGTCTTGTCCTCGGCCTGGTCGTGGCGCTTGTCCGGCTGTTCGGTCCCAAACCGCTGGTCGCCGTGGTCCGCTTCTACGTCTGGATCTTTCGCGGCACGCCGCTTCTCGTGCAACTGTTTCTTATCTTCTATGGCCTGCCATCGGCCGGCATCCTGCTCGACGCCTTTCCGGCAGCACTGATCGGCTTCACCTTGAACATCGGCGCCTATTCGTCGGAAATCATCCGCGCCGTCATCGGTTCGGTGCCCAAGGGCCAGTGGGAAGCGGCCTATTCGATCGGCATGACCTGGGCCCAGGCAATGCGGCGCACCATTCTTCCACAGGCGGGGCGCGTCGCCGTGCCGCCGCTGTCCAACACCTTCATCTCGCTGGTCAAGGACACTTCGCTCGCCGCCGCCATCACTGTGCCGGAGATGTTCCAGGCAGCGCAGCGCATCGTCGCCACCACCTATGAGCCGCTGATCCTCTATGTCGAGGCAGCAGCCCTCTATCTGGTCATGAGCTCCGTGCTGTCGGCCTTGCAGGCGCGGCTGGAAACGCGGCTCAACCGTTATGGCGGCTTCCTGGAGGCGCGCGCATGATCGGCCTCACCAACATCGAAAAGCGATTCGGCGACAATTTGGTGCTGAAGGGTGTGACCGTCACCATCGAGGAAGGCAGCGTCACGGCGCTCGTCGGACCCTCGGGCGGCGGGAAAAGCACGCTTTTGCGCTGCATCAACCTGCTCGAGCTGCCGACTTCAGGCACGGTGCGGATCGGCGACGATGCACTCGAATTCCACCCCGGCGGCAGGGTCTCGACCAGGGATATCCAGCGGCTGCGGCTGCAGACCGGCATGGTGTTCCAGAATTTCCAGTTGTTTCCGCATCGCACTGCGATCGAGAACATCATGGAGGGGCTGGTGACGGTGCTGAAATGGCCCAAGGGCAGGGCGCGCGAACGGGCGCTGGCCCTGCTCGAAAAGGTAGGCATGGCGCACAAGGCCGATGCCTGGCCGGCGACGCTGTCAGGTGGCCAGCAGCAGCGCGTGGCGATTGCCCGGGCGCTGGCGCCTTCGCCGAAAGTCCTGCTCTGCGACGAGCCGACCTCGGCACTCGATCCGGAACTGGCGCAGGAGGTGGTCGACGTGCTCGGCAAGCTCGCCAGCGAGGGCACGACCATGGTGATGGCGACGCATGATCTGCGGCTCGCCTCGAAGATCGCGCGGGAAGTGGTGTTCCTCGATGCCGGCAACATCGTCGAACAAGGCCCAGCTGCGGTGCTGTTCAGCAACCCGGAACGCCAGCGGACCAAGCGGTTCATCGCCACGCTGAAGCACGAGGCGGAAAGGGAGGGCGGCGGCGAAGGTTAGATATGCCCGTCGCCAGCCAGCCAAAACAAAAAGTCAGCCAAAACAAAAAACCCGGCGCGAGGCCGGGTCTTTCTGAATTCGAAGGCGAGAAAAAATCAGGCAGCTTCTTCCTGCTCGGCTTCCTCGTTGTCGGCCTTGGCGCCGCGCTTCGGGCCCTTGTTGAGGTTCACCTCGATGAGGCGCACCGCTTCGGTCTCCGACATGCGGTTGACGGCCGCAATCTCGCGGGCCATGCGGTCAAGCGCCGCCTCGTAGAGCTGGCGTTCGGAATAGGACTGCTCCGGCTGGTTGTCGGCGCGGTAAAGGTCGCGCACCACTTCCGAGATCGAGATCAGATCGCCGGAGTTGATCTTGGCATCATATTCCTGGGCGCGGCGCGACCACATGGTGCGCTTGACGCGGGCGCGGCCCTGCACGACCTTCAGCGCGCGCTCGACATAATCCTCTTCCGACAGCTTGCGCATGCCGATCGAGGTCGCCTTGGCGACCGGCACCTTGAGGCGCATCTTGTCCTTCTGGAAGTCGATGACGAACAGCTCCAGCTTGTGGCCCGCGACTTCCTGCTCATCGATCGAGACGATCTGGCCGACACCATGCGCCGGATAGACGATGTACTCGCCGGTCTTGAAACCGTGGCGCGCTGCGGTGGACTTCTTCTGCGGGGTGATCGTTGCCATTACGCCCTGAACTCCTTGTTGTGGTACCGGCATCGTGCCGGCCCGAACTCGTGCGACCGGGGTGACCGGTCCTTAGCCACACAACGATGAACTCACCGGAAAGGCCAGGACCGGCAAATCGCAACATTGCGACCGCCTGCCCCAGATCGCTCTGGTCCGGATTGAGAAATTCACCTTTCAGTGATTTGGGGCGTTTGCGCCATAAATCGACGTTGTGTCACCGGCATGTTTGGCTCATGTAACACAAAAAGTCGGAAGAATCAAGGTTTTGCTGCACGCGCGAAGGCCATGCGCCGTCGCCGCCTGTCAAGGCAGTTAATGTATCACGTCTGTTACGCGGCGTCAGGCCGCCGCAGCCGGCAGGCTCGTCAATCGCCTTCGCCGGGCTCCGGGGAGAAATATTTCTCGAACTTGCCAGTTTCGCCATCGAAGTTCTTGGCGTCGGCCGGCGGCTCCTTCTTGGCGGTGATGTTGGGCCACTTCTCGGCATATTCGGTGTTGATCTGCAGCCATTTGTCGAGGCCCGACTCGGTGTCGGGCTTGATCGCGTCGGCCGGGCATTCCGGTTCGCAGACGCCGCAATCGATGCACTCGTCCGGGTGGATGACGAGCATGTTCTCACCTTCGTAGAAGCAGTCGACCGGACAGACCTCAATGCAGTCCATGTATTTGCATTTTATGCAATTGTCGGTCACGACGTAGGTCATTGGTCGGCTCCGGGACGTCCCATTTTGTTGGGCTTTTTTGGTGAGGTAACGCCTTTGTCCGCTGGTGGCAAGGGCGGCCCTTGCCGGCGGTGGCGCGGTTTCCGGAATGGAATTCCAGAGGGCCGGCAAAGCGGACGTTCGAGTTTGCTCAATCGTCGCCGAGCAGGTGGTCGGTCTGGCGGCGTTCTTTCTTCGTCGGGCGGCCGCTGCCGGCCTCGCGCAACGGCGGCACCGCATCGGGAAGCGCCTCGCCCTTGGGCACCGGGGGCGGCGACATATCCTCGTAGAGCAGGCGGGCTTCTTCGGCCGGGCCACGCCGTACGCCGGTGCCAAGGACTTTCCAGACGAAGATCCGCCGCTCCAGCGTGATGGTCAAAACGTCGCCCGGCCGGACCGTATCGGAGGCCTGCGCTGCTTTGTCGCGATTGATGCGGACGCGTCCGGCGACCACCAGCTTGGCTGCCAGGGTGCGCGATTTTACCGCGCGCGAGAAGAACAGCCACTTGTCGATGCGCTGGCGGGCATCAGTGACCATCGGACGAGCAGCTTACTTCTTCAGCTGGTCGCGCAACGCGGCGAGCTTGGCGAAGGGCGAGTCCGGATCGAAGCGGACCGGGCGTTCCTCACGCGGCTTTGGCTGGAAGGCGGGTTTTGCGCCTTGGGCGCCGCCTTTGCCGTCCTGCCGGCCAGCCTTCCAGTCGGGCCGATTTTCGCGCCGGTCGGGACGTTCGCCTTGCGGCTTGCCGGCGCGCTGCTCCGCCGCCTCGCCTTGCGGCCTCGGCTTGAACTTGCTGCGGTCGAAGCGCGGCTTGCCGGCGCCGTCGCGCTGGTCGTGGCGCCCCTGACGGGCGGGCCCGTCGCCCGGCGTCGGTTGCGCGCCGGCATCTACCGGCGCATCGACGCGGCCGCCCGGCGCAGCTTGACCATTGCGCGCACGATTGTCCCGATGATTGTCCCGGGGGCGGTTGTCATGCTGGCGATGACGTGGGCGCTGGTCGAAACGAGCCTGCCGCCACAACAGGATGGGTTTTGGCTCCTCGGCTTCTGGAGCAGCTTCGCCGGCGACGGCTTCCGCCGTTGCTGCAGGTTCGGCCGGCGATGCTTCCGCAGTTTCGAAAACCGGCGGCTCTGCCGGTGCCGTAGCCTCAGTTTCCGCCCCAAGTTCCGCCCTTGGCTCAGCCGCGGGTTCCGCAGGCGCTTCAGCAGTCGCCTCGGCGGCGGGCCGGGTCTCTTGCGTGACTTCTGCCGCAGCTTCTGGGGCTGGAGCTTCCGCGACAGGCTCTGCCGCCGCTTCGGTCGCGGCTTCGGCTGCAGCCTCCGCAACTGGGGTCGCATCCGACACTGGTTCGGAAACCTCCGCCTGCGGCTCTGCCGCGGCAGATGCTTCCGCTATCCTCGCCTGCTCGACTCGCGCAGCCTCTTCCGCCGCCTGCTTTGCAGCGGCAGCTTCACGCGCGGCATTGTCCTGTGCTTCGAGCCGCGCCTTGACCTCGGCTGCCGGTTTGGCATCGGCGCGATAGCCGAGTCCCTTCAGGATTTCTTCCATGTCGTCGGCGGTGGCGCCGAGAATCGACATCATCGGCGGCGTCACCATGAAGGACTGACCGTCATAGGCGCCGTCGGGGCGAGGGCCGAGGCCCGGCTTCCAGTTGGTCGCCGGCCGGATCAGGTCGGCCAGCCGTTCGAGAATGTCGACGCGCACAGCACGCCGGCCAAGATTGCGGTAGCCGGCCAGCTTGTAGAAGGTCTTGTCGAAGGTCGGATCGATGACCACCGAGGTGCGGCCGGAGGCCAGTGCGTGAACGACATCGCCGAAGCCGGGCTTGTCCTTGCCGTCGTTTCTCAGCGCCCACAGCAGCGTTATCAACCCGGCCGGCGCCGGTTTGATCAGCGCCGGCACGAAGACATGATAGGCGCCGAAGCGCACGCCGAGACGGCGAAGCGCCGCGCGGCCTTCCTGGTCGAGCGACTTCATCTCGTCGGCAATGTCGCGACGGTTGATGAGGCCGAAATGCTCGACAAGCTGGAAAGCGATGCCGCGGCCGATGCCGGTGATCTGCTCGGCATTCTTGAGATCGACCAGCGGCTTCAGCAGGGATTCGATCTGGAAATTGACGAAGCGCTCGGCGCGCGCCGCAACCTTGTCGCGGGCCGGGCCGGTGAGTTGCTCGTCGGCGAGCAGAACGAGACGCGGCTTCAAAGCGTCTTCGCCGGCAACCAGCGTGCCGATCGGGGCGCCGATCCAGCGCAGCGTGCCATCCGAACCCAGCGCAATGTCGCCATTGGCAGAGGCGCCGAAGCGCTCGGCCCGCGCCTCGAACTCGGCGGCAAGCGCCTTCTGCGCCGCCGCCCGCACTGCCTTGGCGTCCTCGCCGCCGGCGCTCTGGTCGGCGGTGAAGCGGAAACCCTGCAACTCGCCGACGTGATGGCCTTCGACGAGGACAGTTCCGGTTGGGCTGATTTCGGCTTCAGGCATCGTGTTTTCTCTAAGGCGCCGCATGAGGACGGAAGTCCTGCGGTCTACAAAACGTTTCGTCAACCGCTCATGCAGCGCATCCGACAATCTGTCTTCGATTTCGCGCGTCTTTTCCTGCCAGTGTGCCCGATCGGCCAGCCAGCCGGGCCGGTTGGAAACGAAGGTCCATGTGCGGATCTGGGCAATCCTGTGCGATAGCGTGTCGATGTCGCCTTCGGTGGTATCGGCACGGCGCACCTGCTCGGCCATGTAGTTCTCGTCGACATGGCCGTGCCTGGCAAGGTCCATGTAGATGGAGGCGATCAAGTCGGCGTGCTGGGCCGGCGCGATCTTCCTGTAGTCGGGCAGCGCGCAGGCTTCCCACAGCAGCGCCACGCGTCTGGCATCGGTGGTGAGTGCCCGGACGTCCTCGTCGCGCGACAGATGCTCGAGCGCCTGCGCGTCTACTGCCGGCAGTGCGCGCGTCAGACCTTCGACCGGGGCGTTGGTCTCAATCGAGCGCTTCAGCGCATCGAGGTTGGCGAAATCGAAATGCGCGGTGCGCCACTGCAGCACTTTCACCGGGTCGAAATCATGCGCCTCGATCTTCTTGACCAGTTCCTCATCCAGCGGATCGACCTGGCCGGTGACGCCGAAGGTGCCGTCGCGCAGATGCCGGCCGGCGCGGCCGGCAATCTGGCCGAGCTCGGCCGCCGTCAGGTTGCGGTACTGGTAGCCGTCGAATTTACGGTTCTGGGCGAAGGCGACGTGTTCGAGGTCGAGGTTGAGGCCCATGCCGATGGCGTCGGTGGCGACGAGGTAGTCGACGTCTCCCGACTGGAACAGCGCCACCTGGGCGTTGCGGGTGCGCGGGCTGAGTGCGCCGAGCACGACGGCGGCACCGCCCTGCTGGCGGCGGATCAGCTCGGCGATGGCATAGACCTCGTCGGCCGAGAAAGCGACGATCGCGGTGCGCCGCGGCAGGCGGGTCAGCTTCTTCGAGCCGGCATAGGCAAGGTGCGATAGCCGTGGCCGGGTCACCACCGACACGCCCCGCAGCAGGCGCTGCAGGATGCCGTGCATGGTGGCCGCACCCAGCAGCAGCGTCTCCTGGCGGCCGCGCAGATGCAGGATGCGATCGGTGAAGATGTGGCCGCGTTCGAGATCGCCGGCGAGCTGGACCTCGTCGATGGCAACGAAGGCGGCGTCGGTCTCGCGCGGCATCGCTTCCACGGTGCAGACCGAGTATTTCGCGCCAGCCGGCTGGATCTTTTCCTCGCCGGTGATGAGCGCAACCTTATGGGCGCCGACCTTCTCGCAGACGCGCGTATAGACCTCGCGGGCAAGCAGCCTGAGCGGCAGGCCGATGACGCCGCTTTCATGCGCCACCATCCGTTCGATGGCGAGATGGGTCTTGCCGGTGTTGGTCGGGCCGAGCACGGCCGTCACGTCTCGACCCGACAGGATCAGCGGTTCAGTGTGTTTCGGATGGATGTTCATCGGCCTGGAAATAAGGCTCTCTGCCTCGCATTGTCGGGAGCGCGCCCATATTGGCCGCGTATGACAGGCGACACATAGGGATTTCGGGCGCGAAGCGAAAGCGGAATGTGCCGAGGGCGGGCCGATTGGTAGCTTCAAAGCCAAAAATCTGTTCCCGATTAACAGTTGGAACGAGTCTGGAACGAATCAGCGACGAATCACTGACTCGCGCTGATTCAGGTTTTGTTCACGGCTACATCTGGGCTTTCTGCCGGCGAATCTCACCACATGCTGAATCCCGGAAACTGGCCCGATTCATGCAGGCGGCATCCAAGCCAGCACCACGGTTAACCTTTGCCGGTGAATGATCGTGGCCGGCCAACCTGCTTCGCGCAACATTATGAAATTATTGATGTTTCCTAATGCGCTTCAATCATTTCGAGGGTGTTTTCAGCTCTCGCCGTTAACGTTCCGCTCAAAGCCGGAACGAATCGGCGACGAATCAGAGATAGCCGAAGTTTCTTGGTTTGTTCACTGCAACATGTTGTGTTGTGAACAGCTTTTCCACCGAGAATCCACATGCTGCCGGGCGGTTTTTGCACAGGTTGCGCAGCGGCCGTTAACCTTTGTGTACCGAATTGGGGCAGCGTGTTGCATCGAGATCTTGCAACGGGAAGACCGCTATAGAAACGGGCCGTTTTGCAGGCCCGTTCGTCCAAGCGCGTATCTATCTCAACGTAAAGATAAACGGTCAGGCGATGTACTGACCGCCATTGGCTGATATGGTCGAGCCGGTGATGAAACCGGCATCGTCGGAAGCGAGGAAGACGACGCAGCGCGCGATCTCCTCCGGCTCGCCGAGACGGCCGACCGGGATGTGCGGGATGACGCGCTCGTTAAGCACCTTCTCGTCCATCGCCTTGACCATCTCGGTGGCGATGTAGCCGGGGCAGATGACGTTGACGGTGATGCCGGCGCGCGCGCCTTCCTGGGCCAGTGCCTTGGTGAAGCCGATATCGCCGGCCTTCGAGGCCGAATAGTTGACCTGGCCGACCTGGCCTTTCTGGCCGTTGATCGAGGAGATGGTGATGATGCGACCGAACTTGCGGTCGCGCATGCCGCCCCACAACGGATGTGTCATGTTGAAGACGCCGGAAAGGTTGGTGTCGAGGACCTCTTTCCATTGCTCGCGCGTCATCTTGTGGAACATCGCGTCGCGAGTGATGCCGGCATTGTTGACCAGCACCGAGACGGGACCGAGATCGGCCTCGATCTGTTTGATGCCGGCGGCGCAGGCCTCGTAGTCGGCGACCGACCATTTATACACCGGGATGCCGGTTGCGGCCTTGAACTTTGCCGCCGCTTCCTCATTGCCGGCGTAGTTTGCGGCCACCGAATAGCCGGCGCTTTTCAACGCGACCGATATCGCCGCGCCGATGCCGCGCGACCCGCCTGTGACGATTGCAACCTTTGTCATGTGTCCTCCCGGGAAATGCAGATGACTGAGCGTTGAAGCGGTGGGGTTTGCCCTCTACTCCCTACTCGCTTTGCGCCAGCATCCTATTCGTATCGCTTATCTCATCACAATGCTTCCACGCACATGGCAACACCCATGCCGCCGCCGATGCACAGCGTCGCAAGACCTTTATTGGCACTTCTGCGGCGCATCTCGTAGACCAGCGTGTTGAAGATGCGGGCGCCCGAGGCGCCGACCGGATGGCCGATGGCGATGGCGCCGCCATTGACGTTGACGATCGCCGGGTCCCAGCCCATGTCCTTGTTGACGGCGCAGGCCTGCGCGGCGAAGGCCTCGTTGGCTTCGACCAGATCGAGGTCGCCGACCGACCAGCCGGCCTTGGCCAGCGCCTTGCGCGAGGAGGGGATCGGTCCCGTCCCCATGATCTGCGGGTCGACACCGGCGGTCGCCCAGGAAACGATACGCACCAGAGGTGTGATGCCGCGCCTTGCGGCTTCCGCTTCGGTCATCAGCACCACGGCGGCGGCGCCGTCGTTGATGCCGGAAGCATTGGCTGCTGTCACCGTGCCTTCCTTGTCGAAGGCCGGCTTGAGCTTGGTCATGGCGTCGATTGTCGCGCCGTGGCGGATGTATTCATCCTGGTCGACTACGGTGTCGCCCTTCCTGCCCTTGACGGTGAAGGCAACGATCTCGTCCTTGAATTTTCCGGCTTTCTGCGCGGCTTCGGCCTTGTTCTGGGAAGCCAGTGCGAACTGGTCCTGGTCGTCGCGGGTGATCTGGAACTGGCGGGCGACGTTCTCTGCGGTGTTGCCCATATGATAGCCGTAGAAGGCATCGGTCAGGCCGTCCTTGATCATGGTGTCGATCAGCTTGAAGTCGCCCATCTTGACGCCACCGCGCAGATGCTGCGCATGCGGAGCCATCGACATCGATTCCTGGCCGCCGGCAACGATGATCCTCGCGTCGCCCTGGGCGATCTGCTGCATGCCGAGCGCGATGGCGCGCAAGCCCGAGCCGCAGAGCTGGTTCAGGCCCCAGGAGGTCGCCTCCTGCGGCACGCCGGCGGCCATTGCCGCCTGCCGCGCCGGGTTCTGCCCTTGAGCCGCGGTCAGGATCTGGCCGAGAATGACCTCGTCCACCTCCTTGCCGTCGACGCCGGCACGGACCAGCGCTTCCCTGACGGCGACCGCACCCAATTCATGGGCTGGCGTGTTGGCGAAGGCGCCGTTGAAGGAGCCGACGGGCGTGCGCGCCGCACTGGCGACAACGATGGCGTTGGAAGCGGACATGTTCTTCTCCAGGCTTTCGGGGAACGATTTCGGGTGCCGTCGGGGACTTTTCTTGCCCTTTCCACAACCCGAGTCAAACCCGAAATGGGTAGGGCGTTGCTCCGTCGCAAGCAGGCCGCGCGTCGCGGCGACGGCAGCCCATCCGTGCTGCGCAGCATAAAATGTTCTCGCACTGCACAAACTGCTTGGATTCATGACGCTTTTGCGCATATCCTTTAAAAAGGCGCAATCGTTACCGGCGGCTTACTTAAGCTGCCCGGTGTCCGGGGAGGATGCAGATGGCCGCAAAAGACGAACCTATTGTTATCAAGAAATATGCCAATCGCCGTCTCTACAATACGGGCACCAGCACCTATGTGACGCTCGAGGATCTCGCTGAAATGGTCAAAAAAGGCGAGGACTTTACTGTCCAGGACGCCAAGACCGGTGACGACATCACGCATCCGGTACTGACCCAGATCATCTTCGAGCTGGAGAACAAGGACGGGCAGAACATGCTGCCGATCCCGTTCCTGCGTCAGCTTATCGCCTATTACGGCGACCAGATGCAGATGATCGTGCCGAGCTTTCTCGAGCAGTCGATGCTGGCCTTCTCCAAGGAGCAGGAACGCTTTCGCGAGCAGATGAAAGATGCCCTTGGCAAGTCGCCGATGGACATGATGAAGATCGCCACGCCGATCAAGGTTCTGGAGGAGCAGACTCGGCGCAACATGGAAATGTTCCAGAACGCCATGCGGCTGTTCACGCCGTTCCCGCCCGCGGGCTCTGCGCCGGCAGCAGCACCGGCCGAACCGGCCAAGAAAGAAACACCGGAAAAACCCGACGACCTTCAGGAGTTGAAGGAGCAGATCGCCGCGATGCAGCGCAAGCTCGACACGATGTCGTGACTGCCGGCAGGCGAAGCGCCGCGTCGAACCTTCCTTGAGGTGCCGCTGAGACTTCGCAAGCAGCGCGGCTAGAGTTGCTCCGGCAGGGGTCCCTGGTAGCGGGCGCGCGGCCGGATCAGGCCGCTGCTTGTCACCTGCTCCACGGCATGCGCGGCCCAGCCGACGCCGCGGCCGAGCGCGAACAGGCGGAACGGCGCATCGGACGGCAAACGGAGACTGCGCGTCAGCGCAGCCAAGGCGAAATCGACGTTCGGGCGCATGCCTGTTGCCGCAAAGGCCGCATCGCAAAGCCGTGACAGCCCATCATCGACATCTATCGCGGCCAGCAACGGTTCCGCACGCGGATCGCCGTCGGGATAAAGCGGATGGCCAAATCCGGGCAGTGGCCTGTCGTGACCGAGCCAGCGACCGACAGCCGCATCCGGCCCCAATCTCTGCGCATCCTCGCCCAACATCACGACCGCCTCCGCAGCGCCGCCATGGCGCGGACCGGAGAGGGTGGCGAGGCCGGCAAGCAGGCAGGCCGAAACAGGTGCGCCGGTGGACGCGGCGACCCGCGCGGCGAAGGTCGATGCGTTCAGTTCGTGATCGGCCAACAGCACGAGCGAGCGGCGGATCAAGTCTGCGCCGGCAGCATCGAGGGACCAGCCCTGCGCCAGCCTTTCATGCACGGCACCGCTTCCGCGAACCGCGCCGAGCGCCAGGGCCAAAGCGGCGATAGCGCCGGCCGCATCGTGGTTGAGCGAAGCCAATCGGCGGCCGAGCGAAGGCCGTCCGTTGGCCGCCAACGCGGCCAATTCCGCGAAGGCCGCCGATTGGCCAGTTGCGCCGTTGCCATGGCGGCTCGCCGACCCGAACGACACTGGTGCGCCAGATGCCCAAAGCAGGTTTGCCGTCTGCTCCAGCGTGGCTGTCTCGGAGAGCGTGACCGCATCCTGGCCGCGATAGACGAGGCGGCCGTGCAAAACGGTCGAGATCGTGGTGGCGATCGCCGGCTCACCCCAGGCAATTGCACTTTCGGCTATTGCCTGGGGATTTCGGCCGCGCGCCCGGCGGCTCGCCAGCGCCGCGATGTCGTCGGCGCGATACTGGCTGCGGCGTGGGTCGGCCCGATCCGGCCGCATGCCAATGCGTCCGCGGCTGACATAGGCATAGAGGGTCTGGGCGCGCACCCTGAGACGCTCCAGGGCTTCGTCCCGCGTCAGCCACTCCGTCATGTCAGCCTTGTCATGTTGATTCAGTTGATCAACATTGATGGTCCAGTCGCCAACCCTTATCTACCGCCCGGAAAGGGTCAAGGAGAAAACCAATGGCGAATGGGCTCGATGATGTGGTGGCGGCGGAAACGGTGCTCTCCGATGTTGACGGTCTTGCTGGCCGCCTGACCATCCGGGGCCATTCGTTGCCCGACCTGGCAGGCCGCTGGAAATACGCCGAGGTGGTTCATCTGCTGTTCGACGGCTTTTTCGACGATCTTCCCGACGGCAGGGAGCTGGCGAACGCAATCGGTCGGGCGCGCAGCGAAGTGTTCGAGCTGATCGAACCCTTGTTGCCGTTTCTCGCATCCCTCGATATCTACAGCGCGATGCGCGCCGGCATTGCCCTGCTGCCGGATGGTGACAAATTGCCGGACGCGCTGCGGCTGGTTGCAGCACCTGCCGTGCTGACGCCGGCCTTGCTGCGCTTGCAGCGCGGCGAAAGCCCGATTGCGCCTGATAGCAAGGCCGATCATGCCGCCGACATGCTGCGGATGCTGACCGGCATTGCGGCCTCGCCGAAATTGGCGAAGGCGCTCGATACCTATCTGGTGACGGTTTGCGACCATGGCCTCAACGCGTCGACCTTCGCCGCGCGCGTGGTCGCCTCGACGCAGGCTGGGCTTGCTTCGGCGGTGCTGGCCGGGCTCGGAGCGCTCAAGGGGCCGCTGCATGGCGGCGCGCCAGGTCCGGTGATCGAGATGCTGGATGCGATCGAGGCGCATGGCGACGCCGCCGGCTGGCTGCGCGACGAGATCGGGCGCGGCCAGCGCATCATGGGCTTCGGGCATCGCATCTACCGCGTGCGCGATCCGCGTGCCGACGTGCTGAAAGCGGTGGTGCGGCAACTCGGCGCCAAGGGCGAAGTCGGCCACCGGCTGGCGTTTGCCGAAAGCGTGGAGCAAGCGGCGCTCGAAGTGCTTCGCATCGCCAAGCCGTCGCGCTCGCTCCAGACTAATGTCGAGTTCTTCACAGCACTTCTGCTGGAAGCGGCGGGCTTTCCAAAAGAGGCGTTCACCAATGTCTTTGCTGCCGGGCGCGTCGCCGGCTGGATCGCCCATGCGCGCGAGCAGCAGACGAGTGGACGGCTGATCCGGCCGCAGTCGCGCTATATCGGGCCGGTGCCGGACCTCGTCGCCTGAGGATTTTTCCCCGAATGCTTTACGGAAACCGGCCCGCTACAGCCGGTGCCGGACACCTCTCTCTTCAAGATGAGAGAGGTCTACATGACAAAAATTTCATGTCATTGCTCCACACATCCGCTGTTCTTGGGTGACAGAGAACCTATATGCTGCAGTGCAGCATGGTTCCACGGGAACCCGCCTCGAAAGGAATAAGCCGCCTTGACCGCTAGAAAAACCGCCATCGTCACCGGTTCAACCTCGGGCATCGGCCTGGCCATTGCCCACGCACTCGCGGCCGAAGGCTGCAACATCGTCGTCAATTCCTTTTCCGACACCGCCGACGACCACGCCATCGCCGACGCGATCGCGAAGCACCACAAGGTGAAGACCGTCTACGTCAAGGCCGACATGTCGAAGCCGGCCGAGTGCCGGGCTTTGGTGGCGAAGGCAGCCGAGACATTCGGCTCGATCGACATCCTGGTCAACAATGCCGGCATCCAGCATGTCGCGCCGGTTGAAAGCTTCCCGATCGAGAAGTGGGATGCGATCATCGCTATCAACCTGTCATCGGCCTTCCATACGATCGCAGCCGCCATCCCGTTGATGAAACAGGCCGGTGGCGGCCGGATCGTCAACGTCGCCTCGGCCCACGGCCTGGTCGCGTCGCCGTTCAAGTCGGCCTATGTCTCGGCCAAGCATGGCATTATGGGCTTGACCAAGACTGTCGCCCTGGAGTTGGCGCGCGACAAAATCACCTGCAATGCCATTTGTCCGGGCTATGTGTTGACGCCGCTGGTCGAGGCGCAGATCAACGACCAGATGAAGGCCAACAAGATGGACCGCGAGACGGTGGTCCGCGAGGTCATGCTCGAAAAGCAGCCGACCAAGGAGTTCGTCACCGTCGAGCAGGTTGCGGCGGCCGCGGCGTTCCTATGCTCGGATGCGGCGGCGCAGATCAACGGCACGCACATCTCTGTCGACGGCGGCTGGACCGCTCAGTGAGCCTTCCAGCGGTCAAGGGCCACGCCATGCCGAAAAACGGCAAGGCGGAAGAGCCAAAGAAGATCAACATCGCGCTGCAAGGCGGCGGTTCGCACGGGGCATTTTCCTGGGGCGTGCTCGATCGGCTGCTCGAGGACGGGCGCCTCGATATAACCGCGGTTTCGGGCACCAGTGCCGGCGCCATGAATGCCGTGGCGCTGGCCGACGGCTTTGTCCGCGGCGGGGTCGAGGGCGCGCGGCGGAAGCTCGATGATTTCTGGCGTGCGGTGGCGGCAAAGGGCCGCTTCAGCCCGGTGCAGCGCATGCCTTGGGACGTCGCCTGGGGCAATTGGTCGTTCGAGAACACGCCCGGCTATTTCCTGTTCGATACGATGTCTCGGGTATTTTCGCCCTATGTCGCCAATCCGCTCGCCATCAATCCGCTGCGCGACGTGGTCGAACGTGAGATCGATTTCGACAATGTGCGCGCCTGCAAGTCGATGGAACTGTTCATTTCCGCCACCAATGTCGAGACCGGCCAGTTGCGGGTCTTCTCGGACGGCGAGATCGACCTCGACACGGTGATGGCGTCGGCCTGCCTGCCGCAATTGTTCCGTGCCGTCGAGATCAAGGGCGTGCCCTATTGGGATGGCGGCTATGGCGGCAACCCGGCACTGTTCCCGTTCTTCAAGACGGCGGCCACCGAGGACGTGCTTTTGGTGCAGATCAATCCGGTGGTCCGCGAGGGGACGCCGAAGAGCGCCAATGAAATCCAGAACCGCATCGACGAGATCACCTTCAATGCCGGGCTGTTGCGCGAATTCCGCTCGATCGCCTTCGTCAAGGAATTGATCGCCGCCGGCCGATTGCCGCACGGCGAATATCGCGACATCCGCATGCACCGCATCGATGCCGACGAAGCGTTCAAGGATCTGTCGGCATCGTCCAAGGTCAATGCCGAATGGGCGTTCCTTGCCTATCTGCGCGACCTCGGCCGCACCGCAGCCAGTGACTGGCTGGAAGAAAATTATGACGCCGTCGGCAAGCGGCCGACGATCGATCTGTCCGGCGAGCTCGACGACGGCTTGAAGCCGGTGCGCGGGCCGGCGCCGGGCCGGAGGGTCAAGGAATTTCTTGCGGCGCGCAAGCAGCCCGAGGCCGCCCGCCGTCCGGCCTAGAACGGTTCATCGCTGCACGGAAACGCCGAACCGCTCTATTTTTTGTTTTGACGCAATTCCGACGGAAAACCGTTTCACACATTTTCTGGAATTGCTCTGGCTCCTCCGCAAAGCAGATGACATCGCAATCTGTCCAATCATCCTGACACTTGCTGCCATACCGCTGTTTTGGCGATCAACAGCCGATGCTGCAGCCGCATCTTTGCGGACAAAGCAACAATCCATCAACTTTTCTGACTATATTGCGACGCAACTTTGAGGTAGAAGCGCGCTTCGCCGATCACGGCAATTTGAATACGGCCTCGCGCGCACCCATATCGGCGACGCGCCCCAAGTAGAAGATGCGGCCTGGCCGAACCCCGCGCACTGGAAAAAATGACGATGCCGAAATTCAGGTTTCACAAGCTTGCAGCCATTGTTGTGCTTATCGGGTTCGCCGGCTGGATGGCGACAGGCGAATTCTCGTCCGTTGGCAGCGCATCCGCCGACAACAAGCCCAAGTCAGGAGAGGTCGACCAGCCCAAGGCCGCCGACGCAGCCAAGCCGGGGACTGCCGGGGCGGAACAGCCCAAGGCGCCCTTGCGCACGGTCGCGGTCATAACCCCGCCACGGCGCACCTATGCACGCGCTATCCGCATTTCCGGACTGACCGAAGCCGATAAGCGCGCCGTCCTGGCGACACGCGTCGCCGGCGTCATCGACAAGCTGCCGGTCAAGCAGGGTCAGCACGTCAAGACCGGCGACCTGATCCTGATGCTTGCCGCCGAGGAAAAAATCTCGGCGGTCGACAACGCCAAGCAGCTTGTCGTGCAACGTGAGGCAGAGCTGGCTGCTGCCCTGCGGCTGATGAAAACCGGCAACCTGCCGACGCTGCAGCTCGATACGGCCCGCTCCAACCTGTCGCTGGCCAAGTCGCAACTGGACGCCGCGCAAGCTGAGCTCGACCGCAATGAGGTGAAGGCGCCCTTCGACGGCGTTATCGACCGGGTGCCGGTGGAGCTTGGCAGTTCGGTGATGCAGGGCGGCGAGGTGGCTACCATTCTCAGCCTCGACCCGGTGATTGCACGCGGCGAAGTCAGTGAACGCGATCTCGGCTATCTGAAGATCGGCGACAAGGCGAATGTGCGTCTGGTCAGCGGCCAGAATGTCGAGGGCATGGTGCGCTACATCAGCCGGGATGCATCTTCGGCAACCCGTACCTTCCGGGTCGAAGTCGCCATCCCTAACGCCGATGGTTCCGTACCGGCCGGCATGACGGCCGAAATCGCGCTCAGCGCCCAGCCGACCGACGCCGTGATGCTGCCGCGGTCGGTGGTGACGCTCGGCGACAAGGGCGACCTCGGCATCCGCGCCGTCGACAAGGACGACAAGGTCGTGTTCTTCCCGATCGACCTGGTCGACGACACGCCGACCGGCCTGGTGCTCGGCGGCATTCCGGCCGACGCCCGCATCATCGTCGCCGGCCAGGAGCTGGTGAAGGAGGGCGAAGTGATCAAGCCGGTCGAGGCCGACCAGGCGACCATTCAAAAGCTGTTGGGCGAAGCGACGACCGGGACGCAGTAATCATGGACATCGTCAAACTTGCAATCAGCAATGCCCGGCTGACCATTGCGGTCCTGGTCTTTCTCATCGTTGCCGGTGCGGTCGCCTACCAGTCGACGCCGAAGGAAGCGGAACCCGACGTCCCGATTCCGATGATGTATGTCAGCCTGATCTACCAGGGCATCTCGCCGGAAGACTCCGAACGCCTCCTGCTGCGGCCGATGGAAGCCAAGCTGAAGAGCCTGAAGGGCTTGAAGGAGATGCGATCGGCCGCCTTCCAGGGCGGCGGTTATGTGCTGGTCGAATTCCAGCCACAGACGGATCTCGCCACCGCGCTGCAGGACACGCGCAGCAAGGTGCAGGACGGCAAGGCCGACCTGCCGCAAGCGGCTGAGGAGCCCGTGGTCTCCGAGGTCAACATCTCCGAATTCCCCGTCCTGGTCGTGACGCTGTCGGGCGAGGTGCCCGAGCGCGTGCTGACGGCAGCGGCGCGCGAGCTGCGCGACCGCATCGAGGAAGTGCCTGGCGTGCTCGAGGGCTCGCTGCAGGGTGCGCGCGACGACCTCGTCGAAGTGGTCATCGATCCGATGAAGCTGTCTTCCTACGGGCTGCAGCTCGACCAGTTGATCGGTGCCGTCGGCGCTTCCAACAGTCTTGTCGCCGCCGGCAATATCGAAGGGTCCGAGGGCAAATACGCGGTCAAGGTGCCCTCGCTTATCGAGACGCCAGAGGATGTGGCGGCGCTTCCGGTCGTCGCCGGCCCCAATGCGGTGGTCCAGGCCAAGGATATCGCCATCATCCGCTCGACCTTCAAGGACGCTGAGACGGTTACCCGCCTCGACGGCAAGCCGGCGATTGCCATCGAGGTGAAGAAGCGCATCGGCTCCAACCTGATCGATACGATTGGCAAGGTCAGGGAGGTGTCCGACGCCTTCATCAAGACGATGCCGGAGGGCATGCACGTCACCTACACGCAAGACAAGTCCGTCTTCGTGAACCAGTTGCTCGGCGATTTGCAGAACCACGTGATGATCGCCGTCATCCTGGTGTTCATCGTTATCCTCTATGCCCTGTCTGGCCGTGCCTCGCTGCTGATCGGATTGGCCATCCCCTCATCCTTCCTGATCGGCATCCTGTTGCTGGCAATGATGGGCTACACGATCAACATGATCGTGCTGTTCAGCCTCATCCTGGCGGTCGGCATGCTGGTCGACGACGCCATCATCGTCACCGAATTCGCCGAGCGACGCATGAGCGAGGGCATGCCGAAGGAGCAAGCGTTCGCGCTTGCCGCCAAGCGCATGGCTGGCCCGGTCATCGCGGCGACGATGACGCGCATTGCCGCCTTCTCGCCGCTGTTGTTCTGGCCGGGCATCATCGGCGACTTCATGAAATATATGCCGATCACGCTGATCGTGACGCTCTCGGCCTCGATGCTCTATGCGCTGGTCTTCGCGCCGACGCTGGGCGCCATATTCGCCAAGGCGCCGGCCCATCACCCCGACGACAATCGCGACGGCTGGTACATGGCCGTGGTCAAGCAGGCGGTGCATTATCCCATCACCGTGCTTGTCCTCACTGTGGCGCTGTTGTTCGGCGTCGGCTACGCCTATTCGAAATTCGGCGCCGGCGTCGAATTCTTCCCGAATGTCGAGCCTGACTACGGCCTGCTCTATGTGCACGCCCGCGGCAATCTTTCGCTTGCCGAAATGGATGCGGCCACCAAGACGGCGGAAAACCGGCTGCTCGGCTGGCCGGGCGTTAAGTCCGTCTATACCCGTGTCGGCAAGACGCAGGGCGGCGGCCAGGACGTTCCGGAAGACGTGGTCGGCGTGATCCAGTACGAATTCGTCGACTGGCGCGAGCGCAAATCGGCGAACTCAATCCTGGACGAACTGCGCGGCGTGATGGCCGGCATCCCCGGTGTCGACGTCGAGGTTCGCGTGCCGGAAGCCGGCCCGCCCACCGGCAAGCCGATCCAGATCAGGCTTTCGGCCGTCGATCCAAAGGGCCTTGACGACAAGGCCCGCGCCGTTGCCGCGCGCATTGCCAAGGTGCCCGGCGTCATCGATATTTCCGACGGTCTGGCGCCGCCCGGCGTCGACTGGGCGCTCGAGGTCGATCGCGCCAAGGCCGCGCAGTACGGCATCAGCCCGACCGCGGTCGGAACGGTGGTGCAACTGGTGACCAACGGGCTCAAGCTCAGCGAGTACCGGCCCGCCGGCGCCGACGATGCCGTCGACATCAGACTGCGCCTGCCCGAGGATCGGCGCACGCTGTCGACGCTCGACGAACTTCGGGTGCAGACAGCGCAAGGCTCGGTGCCGATCTCGAACTTCGTCGTGCGCAAGCCGGAGCCGACGGTCGGTATCCTCAACCGCATCGACGGTGCGCGAACGGTGGTCGTCCAGGCCAACGTCGCTGCCGGCGCCCAGGTGGCTGCCGTCCAGCAGGAGGTCACCAAAGCTGTCGCAGACATGAACCTCGGCAGCGGCATTCGCTGGAAGCTTGCCGGTTCGAATGAGGACAGCGCGGAGGCCGGTGCCTTCCTCAGCAAAGCCTTCGGTGCGGCGATCTTCCTGATCTTCATCGTGCTTCTGGCCCAGTTCAACAAGTTCACCAGCGTCTGGCTGGTGCTGTCCTGCGTGGTCATGGCGACGATCGGCGTGTTCCTCGGGCTGCTGCTGACAGGCGAGGCGTTCGGCATCGTCATGTCGGGCATCGGCGTCATCGCCCTGGCCGGTGTGGTGGTGAACAACAACATCGTGCTGATCGACACCTATGACCGGTTGCGCGAAGAGGGCTGGGACAAATACGAAGCCGTTCTGCAGACCTGTCGCGAACGTGCCCGCCCGGTGGTGCTGACGGCAGTGTCGGCGATCCTCGGCGTGCTGCCAATTGCTTTCGGCCTCGGCCTCGAAATCTTCCATCACGAGACGACGATCAACGCGCCGTCGACGCAATGGTGGATTTCGCTGTCTTCGGCGATCGTCTTCGGGCTGTCCTTCGCCACCGTGCTGACGCTGGTGGTGACGCCGTCTATGCTGATGGTGTTCACTCGCGCCAAGCTCAAACCTGGTGCGCGTCGTGGCTGGTTCAGTCGCCTGTTGGGGCGTCGCAAGGCCGACATCCCGTCGAAAGGCCTGGACGCCGATCTGGGCGCCGAATCGGCGATCGCCTTCCCGAAGGCCGCCGAATAGAGTCGGATCGCCGTCCTGATCAAGCAAGGCCGCCCTGGAACAATGGGCGGCCTTCTGCATTGTTCCGTCATTGCAACCTCAAAGCGAGGATTTTCTGATGACGATCAGCACCATTCTCGTCATTATTCTTATTCTTATCCTGATCGGCGCGGTTCCGGCGTGGCCGCATTCCCGGTCCTGGGGTTACGGACCATCCGGCATCGTCGGTGTCATCCTGATCGTTGTCCTGGTGCTGCTGTTGATGGGCCGGATCTGAGCACAACGTCCCTCCCGAACAGCGGCGGATGACCATCAGGCCGCCTTTTTTGGTTTGTTGTTAGGCAACTTTTTGCGTCGTCTTGAGCGTGGCGATGCCGATATCCTCGAGCGCTGCCGACACTGCATCTTCCAGCGGCGTGTGCGGGATCGTACCGATAACGCTTTCCAGCCTGCCTGAAACCAGCCGGTGCGGCTCGAAGCGGAGATAGGACATCGAAACGATCTCGCGCCACATCGCCACGAACGGGCTGCCGGCGCGCAGCACCCACCACGGCATCATCGTCAGTTTCAACGTGCGCCCGAGCGCCTTCTCCGCGGCCGCCTTGATCGCCAGATCGGTCACCGCATGGCCGGGAAAGTTCAGCGCCTCGTAGGAGCCGAGCTTGCCGAGATTGTCCGCCAGCCCGACGAAAGCCTTGGCCAAGTCGGGCAGATAGGCCCATTCATGCACGAGATCCACCGGTCCCGGTGCCGTATAGACGCCCTTGGTCATCTTGGCGGCAACAACCAGATCGAACCACGATCCGCTGCCGGTACCACCGAAGAAATCACCGGCGCGCAGCAGGATCGTGCGCACCCGACCCGCGTCGGCCTCGCGGCGAAACAGGTCTTCCATGGCGACGCGGATGCGGCCCTTTTCCGTCGTCGGGCGGAATGGCGTGTCTTCGGTGATCACCGCCGGCATCGGCGAGCCGTAATTGTAGACGGTGCCCGGGAAGAGATGCAGCGCGCCATTCGCCCGGCAGGCGGCCATCACATTCTCGGCCATCGGCAGGCATTTGCTCCAGTCGGTGTAGAGCGGGTTGAGGCCGTTGAAAATGATATCGACGCCTTCGGTCGCGCGGATCAGCGCAGCACGGTCGAGCGCGTCGCCGGCGATCGCCGTGGCGCCTTTGAGTTCCGCCGGCACCTTGCCGCTGCGGGTGACGGCACGGACATCGTAGCCGGCATCGAGGAAGGCCTTGGCCACCGCGCGGCCGAGCCGGCCATTGGCGCCGAGAATTGCGATCTTGGTCATTGTTCGTCTCCGTGTTTGCGTATGACCCAATGTGATTTCTTCGCAAACGAATGGAAATTGACTAAAGCTGGCGATCTGATATTCAATTTTGAATGGACATAGACTGGAACTTGATCAAGAGTTTCGTCACGGTGGCGGAGACCGGCAGCCTGTCGGCGGCCGCGCGAAAACTTGCCGCGAGCCAGCCGACGCTCGGCCGCCACATCACCGAGTTGGAACGGGCGCTCGGTGTCACCCTGTTCCGGCGCGGGCGGCGCGGCTATGCGCTCACGGAAGCGGGCAGCACGCTCTTTGAGCGGGGCCGCGCGGTGAGCGAGCAGGCGAGCGCCTTTTCTCTGATGGCGCTGGGATCGGTCGAGGCGATCGAGGGTACGGTGCGCATTGCCGCCAGCGAAGTGGTGGCGGCCTATGTGCTGCCGGAAATGACTGCGCGGCTTGGGATCGAGGAGCCTGGCGTCGAGGTCGAGATCGTCGCGTCGAACCAGGTCGAGAATCTGCTGCGTCGCGACGCAGACATTGCCATCCGCATGGTCAAGCCGGCGCAGAATGAACTGGTCGCGCGCAAGGTGACCGATATTCCGCTCCGCGCCTGCGCGGCAAAATCCTACCTCGACCGGCGTGGCCGTCCGCGCGAGGCCCGCGATCTGGTCGACCACGATCTGGTCGGCTTCGACCGCAGCGATGGGATCATTCGCGGCTTCGCCCAATTCGGCGTGCCGCTCACCCGCAATGCCTTCCGCTTCAGGACCGACAATCAGATGGTGCTTTGGGAAGCGGTGCGGGCGGGAAACGGCATCGGCTTTGGCCAGGAGCCGCTGGCTGAGCGCGATGCGCTGGTGGAAACCGTGCTGCCGGACCTCCCGCTGCCGATGCTGCCGGTGTGGTTGGCCATGCACCGCGACGTGCGTACCAGCGTGCGCATCCGCCGCGTGGCGGATTTCCTGTCCGAAGAGTTGAAGCGCTATTCAGCCGGTGCTGCCTCGGCAGCGAATTCGGCGCGGTGAGCGAGCCCAGCCATCACCAGCACGACGATCAGTAGCCCAGAGAGAGCGACGAAGATCGGGCCGAAGCTCGAGTGTTCAGCGATGAAGCCGATCGCCGACGGCGCCACCAGAATGCCTGAGTAACCCATTGTGGTGACGACGCTCATGCCGGTGCCGGACGCCATGCCTTCCTGGTTGCCGCCGGCCGAAAAGATGATCGGCACCATGTTGGCAATGCCGAGGCCGCAAAAGGCAAAGGCGGCAATGGCCAGCCAAGGCGAGGGCGCCAGCCCGGCCACCAGCATGCCGGCAGCAGCGGCAAGAGCCGAGGCGCGCAACGTCGTAACGGCACCGAAACGGTTGCGAACGCCGTCGCCAAGAAAGCGCATGACGGCCATGACGCCGGAAAAGGCGGCGTAGGCCAGGCCTGCGATGGCAAGATCGGCGCCGAGTTCCTGCCGGAGATACAGCGCTGCCCAGTCGAGCACCGCGCCTTCGGAGATCATCGTCAGCAGCGCCATAAGTCCGACCAGATAGACCAGCGGGTTGGCCGGCAGCGCGAATTTGTGGTGCTCGGCGATTGGGTGCTTGTCCTCGGCGATCAGGTAGCGGACCGCTACGGCGATGACGGCGAAGGCAAGAGCCGTCACCATCGTCGCATGGGCGAGGTGACCGTAGTTCTGGATGGCGAAACCGCCCAAAGCGCCGCCGGCGAAACCGCCAAGGCTCCAGAAGCCGTGTGAGGACGACATGATGGCACGGGACAGCCGCCGTTCGACTGCCACTGCATTGGCATTCATGGCGACGTCCATGCCGCCGATCGAACCGCCGAAGATGAACATGGCGACTGCTGCAAGGGGCACGTTGGGGGCCAGAGCCACGACCAAAAGGCCGAAGCTGCCGGCAAGTCCGAACCAGCGCAGCACGGTGCGCGAGCCATGCTTCGAGATCAGATGGCCGCACCAGGTCATGGCTGTGACGGCGCCGGCGCCGAACAACAGAATCAGCAGGCCGAGCGTGAACTTGCTGATGTCCAGCCGGGTCAGGAACACCGGGATCTGCGGCGCCCAGCTGCCGGTCAGGAAGCCATTGGCGAGGAAGATGCCGGCCACTGCCCAGCGTCCACGAATCGCGGTCTGCGTGATTTTCTGCGCGTCCATCGGGTAGAATCCGGTCCGGAAATGGCTTTGCGCGGCAAATTAGATCGATTCAATTCACAGTCAAGCGCTCTTCGCCGAAAGTGCTTGGACCAGGCGCTACGTCCTCTCGCGTCGGCCAACCATCTCGGCGGTCCACTCCGAAATCCCTACTTTTCGGAATAAGGCGTGCCATCCTTGTGCACAAACCGGCCGTCGGCGTTGGTGCTCATCATGTCGATGTCAGAGCAGGTGGTTACATCGGCGGGCCAGCGCGAACCGACTTCGAGATAGATCGCCATCGCGCCCGATTTGTTGATCATGTGATGACCGTTGCCTGAGCCTTTCGGAAAGGCCGCGCAATCACCGGCGCGCAGCACCGTCTCGCCGGCATCTTCGACGAGCGTCAGCTCGCCTTCGAGCACGTAGACGAATTCGTCTTCGTGCGAATGCCAGTGGCGCTGGCTCGACCAGTTGCCCGGCGGCAGGCGCATGAGATTGATGCCGAAGTCGGTGAGCCCGCCGGCGTTGCCCAGCCGCTGCCGCACGCGTTCGGCACAGGGTGCATCGAACGGCGGTGGATAGGATGAGCCCTTGCGTCCGGGCACGTCGGCAACGTCAATCTTAGGCACGGCGTCCTCCCCTAGTGATCCCTGGGGCGCCTTGCCTCGAACTCGGCCTTCTTGGCGTCGGAGGCTTCGACCTGGTTCAGTGCCTGCCACTCGGCATAGGGCATGCCGTAGATGATCTCGCGCGACTGTTCCTTGCTGAGTTCGACACCTTCGGCTTGCGCCGCATCGCGGTACCAGTTGGACAGGCAGTTGCGGCAGAAGCCGGCGAGGTTCATCAGGTCGATGTTCTGTACGTCGGAACGCTCGCGCAGATGCGCGACCAGCCGGCGGAAGGCAGCGGCTTCGAAATCGCGCTTTTGTTCGTCGCTGAGTTCGGTCATGTCTTGTTGGCCTCCCTTGGGCCTCAATCATACCGGCCCGGTGCGCGAGCCGAATATTTTCACCTGGTGTATATCGGCACGTCGATCTATCGCGTCAACGATCGGCGCCAGCCGTTCGGCCCAGGCGAGGGCACCCTTGCGCTCGGCGATCAGGTCCTGGCGGATCTCGAGCAGCGCATGGGCAAAGCCGTTGACGATGGCGTGCCTGAACATGGTATCGCCGCGCAATGCGCCGTCATAGGGTTCGTTATCGCCGACGATGAGGCTCTTGTCCTCGGAGAGCATGTCGATCAGCGGCCGCGCCACGCGGTCGTCGAGATCCCACAATATGCCGACATGCCACGGCCGCACGAAGCCCTGCATGGTCGGCGTGAAGGAATGCACCGAAAAGATGAAGGGTGCCTGCGCGGATGCTTGCGCCACAGAGGCGATCATGGCGCCGATGGCATCATGATAGGGGCGGTAAAAACGGTCCAGCCGTCTTTCGCGCTCCTCCGGGGCCATGGGATAATTTCCCGGGATGACGGTGCCGTCATAGAGCTGGCGAATCAACGTTGGATCGTCTTCGCCGCGATTGGGGTCGATCAGCAGTCGCGAAAAATTGGCAAGCACCGCCGGAAGGCCGAGCAGACTTGCGAGTTCGCGGGTTACAGTCTCGACGCCGATGTCGTAGGCGATGTGGCGGTCGAACTCCGCCACGGGCAGGCCAAGGCTGCCATACTCCTCCGGCAGGTCGCGGCGGGCGTGATCGGCCAGAAGCACCATGCCGCGCTTGCGATCGCCTTCGACGATATCGAAAGGCGCGAAAACTGTGGATCGGGTCATTGGCGGGAAAGGTCTGTTCGCTGGCTTCCGGGGAGGGTGGTATCGTCATTCCACGAAGAGAACGCTCGCGCAATGCCGTTGTTTGGCCACGGTTTCTGCCAAAAAACTGAGCAGGGGCGACCGCAAGCGCGCCAGAGCCTTCTAAATCGATTGGAATTGGACAGATCGGCGCGTTGACATGCGTGCGGACTTTTCCGAAAAGGGGCGTTGAGAGATGCAAATGTGGTTCTTGAGGGGTTTTGGGATGGGTTTCGCCGGCAGGCTGCGTGTGCGCCATGCCTTGGCCATGCCGCTCCTGATACCGGCCATGGGCCTTTTCGCGGTGATTTCGACCTCGCCGGCACGGGCCGATTTCCGGGTCTGCAACGCCACGCAGAACCTGGTTGGTGTCGGCATCGGCTATCGCGCCAAAGCTGGCTGGATCACCGAAGGCTGGTGGCACATCGAAGGATCGAGCTGCAAGACGCTGATCGAGGGACCGTTGTCATCAAGGTTTTACTATCTTTATGCAGAAGACGCCGAGCGCGGCGGACGCTGGGATGGCCCGATCAACATGTGCGTGGCCGAAAAAGAGTTCAAGATCGCCGGCGTTACCGATTGCGTCGCCCGGGGCTTTCAGCGCGCCGGATTCCAGGAATATGACACGGGCGAGCAGGCAAGCTGGATGGTCCAGCTGACTGACGAGCCCGCAACGGATGGCGCTCCAGCCGCCCCGGGAACAAACAGTCAATGAGACGCAGCCGCAAGGTCAAGATCCTCGCCACCATCGGTCCGGCCTCCTCGTCCGAGGAGATGCTGAAGAAGCTGTTCGAAGCCGGCGCCGACGTGTTCCGCATCAATATGAGCCACACCGACCATGAATTGATGCGCACACTTGTCGGCCGCATTCGTGCCGTCGAGGAGGCAGTCGGCCGGCCGATCGGCATTCTCGCCGACCTGCAAGGGCCAAAGCTGCGCGTCGGCAAGTTCGCCAACGGCAAAGAGGTGCTGACCGTGGGCCAGACCTTCACGCTCGACGACAATCCCGAGCCCGGCAATTCGACGAGGGTCTACCTGCCGCATCCCGAAATCCTGCGTTCGGTCGAGGCTGGTCATCGCCTGCTGATCGACGACGGCAAGCTCGAGCTCAAGGCGGTCAGCGGCAACGGCAAGGCGATCGTCTGCACCGTCGTCGCCGGCACGATCATTTCCGACAAGAAGGGCGTCAGCCTGCCCGACACTGACCTGCCGGTCGGCGCGCTGACGGAAAAGGACCGCCGGGATCTCGACGCGGTTCTGGCGACCGGTGTCGACTGGGTGGCGCTGTCCTTCGTGCAGCGGCCCGAGGACCTGGCCGAAGCGCGCAAGATCGCACGCGGCCGGGCGCTTATCATGGCCAAGATCGAAAAGCCGCAGGCCGTCGCCCGGCTGGCCGAGATCATCGAGCTTTCGGATGCGCTGATGGTTGCCCGCGGCGATCTCGGCGTCGAGATGCCGCTCGAAGCCGTGCCTGGCATCCAGAAGCAGATCACCCGCGCTGCGCGCCGCGCTGGCAAGCCGGTGGTGGTCGCCACGCAGATGCTGGAATCGATGATCACCGCGCCGGTGCCGACGCGCGCCGAGGTCTCGGACGTGTCGATCGCGGTGTTTGAAGGCGCCGATGCGATCATGCTGTCGGCGGAGTCCGCCGCCGGCGCCTATCCGGTCGAGGCGGTGGCGATGATGAACCGGATCGCTACCAAGGTCGAAACCGACCCGACCTATGCCGGCATTATCAACGCGCAGCGCTCAGAACCGGAAGCAACCGGAGCCGACGCCATCTCGCTCGCCGCTCGCGAAATAGCCGAGACGCTGAAGCTGTCGGCGATCATCACCTATACCGCGTCCGGCACAACCGGCTTGCGCGCCGCGCGCGAACGGCCGCAAGTGCCGATCGTTGCGCTGTCGCCGATCCTCAACACGGCGCGGCGGCTGTCGCTGTTGTGGGGCACGCATTGCGTCGTTTCTCCCGACGCCATTGACCTCGACGACATGGTCGATCGCGCCTGCCGCATCGCCTTCGACGAAGGCTTCGGCAAGCCGGGCGACCGTGTCATCATCACGGCCGGAGTGCCGCTGAGGACGCCGGGATCGACCAACATGCTGCGCATCGCCTATGTCGGATCGGAAGTCGGCCGCTAACGTCGGCCGCGGCTGCCGGATAGGCCGGCTGCATGGCGCGTCGTAAACACGGCGCCAGCCCGGCGCATCGACGGCAGGTAGATCAGGGTCGACGCCGAACTCCCGCCCGCGTGCATTAGCCTGTGGCCGGCCGCGAGCCGGTTCGGAGGCCCCATCCGACTTGAGCTGGAGGTCAGTTAGGGTAAAATCTCTCCTGGGAGAAAGAGGAGGGTGATCCAATGTGGATGCGCACTGATCTTCTGGAACTCCTCGGCATTGAGCACCCGATAATCCAGGCGCCGATGAGCGGCATCGCCACGCCGGAACTGGCGGCGGCAGTCAGCAATGCCGGGGCGCTTGGCTCGCTCGGATGCGGCATTCTGCCTGCGGCGGCTATCCGCGAGCAACTCACGGCGACGCAGCACGCCACCAATCGTCCGATCAACGTCAACTTCTTTGCGCACCCGCCGCCGGCACGCGATGATGCGGCAGCCCAAAGCATGCGAGACCGCCTTCGCGGCTGCTATGAGGAGGTCGGCCTCGGACCGGTGCCCGAGCCGGGCGAGCCCTTCCCCACCTTCGATCGTGAGCGTCTCGAAATTGTGCTCGAGCTGCGCCCCAAGGTGGTCAGCTTCCACTTCGGCCTACCCGACACCGCAATTGTGCAGCAGTTGAAGGCCGCCGGCTGTACTGTCTTGTGTTCGGCTACCACTGTCTCGGAAGCGCGCCAGCTTGAGGCAGGAGGGGTGGACGCCATTATCGCCCAGGGATACGAGGCGGGTGGGCATCGCGGCACATTCACTGGCGACCCTGCTATCGGCACTGCCGGCACTATGGCCCTCGTACCGCAGATTGTTGATGCCGTGCGGGTGCCTGTAATTGCCGCCGGCGGTATCTTCGACGGTCGCGGCATTGCTGCCAGCTTTGCACTTGGTGCATCTGGTGTGCAGATCGGCACGGCTTTCCTGGCCTGTCCTGAAGCCAATGTGCAGCCAGTCTATCGCGTAGCATTGCGCTCGGCCAACGACGAGAGCACGTCGGTGACTCGCTGCTTCACTGGCCGCCCAGCGCGCGTGGTGCGCAACCGGTTTGTGATGGAAATGGCTGGTGAGGAAGATGCTGCGCTGGCGTTTCCGCTACAGGCGAGTCTGGTCATGCCGCTTTCGATGGCAAAGGATGAAAGCAAGCGGGCTGATTTCTTGCCCATTTGGGCCGGGCAGGGCGTTGCGAAGCTGCGGGAGATGCCGGCCGCCGCCCTTGTGGAAAAACTCGTCACGGAAGCAAGCGGCGTAGATCGGGCCTGTAGGGGAGTAGGGGAGTAGGGGAGTAGGGGAGTAGGGGAGTAGGGGAGTAGGGGAGTAGGGGAGTAGGGGCATGCGTTCCACAGTGCAATCTACACCACTGCCATACTGCCTTACTCCCCTATTCCCTTACTCCCTTACCGGTCTCAAATGCCTTCGCCGGCAAGCTCCTCGGAAAGTGCGGCGACCTGGTCCTGGGCGCTGCGCATCATTGGGTAGATGCCGAGAACACGCTGCCAGGCCTCGAGCGCCGACTGCTTGTGGCCGGTTTCGGCCATGATCTGGGCCAGGCCGGAAAGCGCGCCGAAATGGCGTGGTTCGAGCTGCAGGGTGCGGTCGATGTCCGCCATCGACTTCCCGTATTTCTTCATCATGAAATGAACAGTGGCGCGGCGGTTCCAGCCTTCCGCATAGGTCGGCTGCAGGGTTACCACTTGATCGAGGAAATCGAGCGCGACATCGAATTTCTGGTTTTCGATTGCCTTCTGCGACCATTGCATCATCAGGTCGATCGAGGCGCTGCCCGACTGGGACCACTCGTTCCCAATGCGCCCGGCGATGCGCTCGGCGGCCTTTTCATTGCGTTCGCGCTTGAGATCGGCAAATAGCTGATCGAGCCGCGCCTGTTTCGTCTTGACGACCGGAGGTGCTGTCGGCGGAGTTGGGGTCGGATCTTCAGCCCAGGCCGGCAGCGAGACAGCGCCGGAAACGAGGAAAGCCGTGAAAAATGCAAAAAGAATCCGCATCGCGGGAATCTAGCCCCCGACGCCGGATCGTCAAACTGAATTTAGCGTGAGAGGCGTATCATGCGCACGGAGGCACGCAGCCTCCGGTCGAAAACTCAACCTTGGCGCGCCTTGTAGCGCGGCGCGGTCTTGTTGATGATGTAGACGCGGCCCTTGCGACGAACCAGCTGGTTGTCGCGGTGACGCGCCTTCAACGCCTTGAGCGAATTCTTGATCTTCATTGGTCTTGCCCGTCGGTCTGGGCCCGATCACGGGCCGAATTATTAAGGCGCGCCCACAGACGCGCCTTTGAACTGTGCGTGGCTCATAGACGAGGAGCGTTGCCCGTGTCAACCGCAAGTGTTGCCGTAAGCGCGTTGTCTAAACGATACGGACCGTTTCGTATCATCACATATCCGCCACTGGCGCCTTGCGGCATTGCGCGGGCTTGAGACGGCTGGAATGATGCGGTTGCCGCGAATTGGAGATCGTCATGCGCCGAATTCTTGTGTCCGCCTGTCTTGCCGTCCTCGCGGCAGGCTCTGTTGCCCATGCGCAGGAATGCGACCGCAATGACGAAAGCCAGCAGATGATGAACATCTGCGCCGACGCGGACACCAAATCCGCCGACGCCAAGCTCAACAAGGCCTACCAGGATCTCATCGGCGGAAGCGATGCAAAAGCCAGGAAGCTGTTGCAGACGGCGCAGCGCGCGTGGATCGCCTTTCGCGACGCGGAATGCAGCTATTCCGCCGCGGACAGCGAAGGCGGCTCGATCTATCCGATGCTGGTATCGGAATGCCTGACACGGCTGACCGACGACCGCACCAAGCAGCTCACCGCCGATTCGACCTGCGCGGAAGGCGATGTAAGCTGCGCCAGCCCCGACGAGGACGAGAGCGGCGACATCCAGTAAGCGTAGGTTCTAACTTTTTGTTTGAGCATGATCTTTTCCGAAAACCGGATTCCACTTTTCGCTAGCGCGGAACTTCGGTTCGGGATCATGCTCTAGCTGCGGCGGCTGACGCGCGTAAAATGGCCCATCTTGCGGCCGGGCCGCGCCTCGGCCTTCCCATAAAGGTGCAGCATCAGATCGGGCTCGGCGAGCAGCTCAGGAACGCGCTGGACATCGTCGCCGATCAGGTTTTCCATGACGCAGTCGAACTGCCGGGCGGGATTTCCCAGCGGCAGGCCGGCGACGGCGCGGATGTGCTGCTCGAATTGCGAGATAGTGCAGGCGGCCTCCGTCCAGTGGCCGGAATTGTGGACGCGCGGCGCTATCTCGTTGGCCAGCAGCGAACCGTTGGCAAGGACAAAGAATTCGATGCCGATGACGCCGACATAGTCGAGCGCCGCAAGGATCTCTGCCGCCGCCGTTTGAGCCGCAGCCGCCGTCTCGGACTTTACTCCGGCCGGCAGCGTCGAAGTGTGAAGAATACCGTTGCGATGGACATTCCAGGCCGGATCGTAGGCGGCGAGCGAACCGTCGCTGCCGCGCGCGGCGATCACCGAAATCTCGCGCTCGAAGCTGACGAAGGATTCCAGGATCAGCGGCACATTGCCCATGGCCTCGCAAGTGCCGGCAAAGCCGCCCGTTTCCATGTTGCGGAAGACACGCTGGCCCTTGCCGTCATAGCCCATGCGGCGCGTCTTCAATATGCCGCTGCCGTTGAACTTTTTCAGCGCAGCCGTCAGTTCGTCGTCATTGTCGACGGGGCTGAAATCCGCGGTCGGTATGCCGATGCCGTTGAGGAATTTCTTTTCCGCCAGCCGGTCCTGCGCTACTTCCAGTGCGCGTGCCGGCGGGTAGACCGGCACCGTAGAGGCAAGTGCCGCGGCGGCCGCGACGGGTACGTTCTCGAATTCATAAGTAACGACGGCACTGGCCGCGGCCAGCTCGCTAAGCGCGGCCGCGTCGTCATAGGCGGCGACGATCTGCCGGTTGGCGACCTGTGCCGCCGGGCAATCCGGCTGCGGCTCCAGCACGACGATGCGGTAGCCGAGGCGGGCCGCGGCCATCGCCAGCATGCGGCCAAGCTGGCCGCCGCCGATGATGCCGATGGTCGATCCTGCCGGCAGGCTCACGGCGCGTCCGTGGGCTCTGCGGCCACCTTGGCGGTCTGCGCGGCGCGCCAGCTATCCAGCCGGGCGGCAAGCTTCTCGTCGCTCAGCGCCAGCACCGCGGCAGCCAGAAGGGCGGCGTTGACAGCGCCGGCCTTGCCGATGGCCAAAGTGCCGACCGGAATGCCGGCCGGCATTTGCACGATTGATAGCAGCGAGTCTTGGCCCGACAGCGTCTTTGATTCCACCGGCACGCCGAACACCGGCAGCGGCGTCATCGCCGCCGTCATGCCGGGCAGATGCGCCGCACCGCCGGCACCGGCAATGATCACCTTGTAGCCGGCCGCCTTGGCGCCCTTGGCGAAGTCGTAGAGTCGATCGGGCGTGCGGTGGGCCGAGACGATCAGGCGCTTGTGCGGAATGCCAAGCGCCTCAAGCGTTTCGGCGGCGTGACGCATCGTCGCCCAGTCGGACTGGCTGCCCATGATGATGGCGACGTCGGCGCGTTGATCGTTCAAGCTTCTGCTCCCCGGCGACAAAGGCGCGCATTAGCGGAAATCGAGGAGAGCCGCAAGGATGGCCGGAAACGGCAAAGCCGCTTGTGGTGGCTACGCAAATGGATAGCGGCGGTGGTCATCGGGCGGCCGCTGCTCGGAAGCGATTGACGAAGTCGTCAAGTTCAGGCCGTTCGGTATCGGAAATCGCCCAGTAAGAAAAGGCACTGTCGCTCCAGTGGACCAGCGAGAAGCCACCAGCAGAAAGATCGACCGGTCCGGCTGTCGAGCCGGTTTCCTCAGGCGCGGCGACGAGGGTGATCAGGTGCTCGCGGTGCCGGTAGACCAGTGCCGGTACTGGCTGGTCGGCGATCACCTCGACCCGGCCGCCGAGCAACGCGAAGCCGTCATTGGCAAGATCGGGCGCCGGTGGCGACAGGCCAACCCTTCCATCCAGCCAGGGTTTGACCGTGTGCCGGTCCGACGAGACGACGTCCACCGGGCTGGCTGCCAGCAGGCTGCGGCGGTGGCCGCTGGCGACCGCGGCGGCAAAGCTGTCGGGCGCCCTGCTCAACATCATCCATTGGGTCGCGCCGCTGGCTAGCACGGCGGTAACGATGATCGACGCCGCCAGCGCGCGCCAGTCGAACGCGCCAAATCGGTGCATCGCTCGGTGCGCCGGCAGCACTCGAGCGGCGGGCGCCGGCGCCGACAGCACTTTCGCCGTACCGGCTGTCCCGATTGCAGCGATGCGAGCCTTGAAATCCTCACGGACATCGGGCCTCGGCAGCCCGCCGACAACGGTCTGCAGCGCAATGATGCGGGCATGCTCGGCGGCGAGCGCCGGATCGGCGGCAATGCGTCGCTCGACGGCCAATGCTGCTGCTGCGTCGAGCTCGCCATCGACCAAGGCATGGATCATCAGCTTCATGCCCGCCGGGTCATCTGGCAGTCCATCGTTGTGCGCGCTCATGGCGCCCTCCCAAGTTGGGATGTCAGCAGGCCGCGCGCCCTCGCCAGCCGCGACATCACCGTGCCTAGCGGGACGCCAAGCAGCGTCGCGATCTCGCGATAGCTGAGGCCGTTGATGTCGCGCAGCACCACGGTCTCGCGAAATTGCTGCGGCAGCGCGGCGATCGCCGCCTCGAGTGCCGCCGTGTCGGCCTTGGCGATCAGGCTTGCCTCAGGACTGTCGGTATCCGGCAGGCCGGCGCCGTACGCAGCCGTCATGTCATCGAGATCGCTCAGGTCGCCGACGGCGACGATACTGCGTGGCCGATTGCGCGCCAGCCAGGAGTAACAGGCGTTCCGCACGATCGCCAGCAACCAGGCGCGCGCATTGCCGCCGGCATAGCCGGCGATGCCCGCATGCGCCTTCAAACACGCCTCCTGCACCACATCCTCGGCGTCGGCGGCGTTGCCGGTCAGCCAGCGGGCAAGCGCAAGCGCATCCGCGAGATGGGGCAGAACCACCTCGCGGAAGCGCTCGGCCGCGGCCTCTTGGTTCAACACCGTCGCATCGCCCGGCATCCCGGGCAGAACCTTCCGAACATCCTCACGGAGCGACGGTGATCCTGCCCTGCATGTGCGGGTGAAGCCCGCAGAAATAGGCATAGTCGCCCACTTTGGTGAAGGTGAAGGCATATGTGTCACCGGTGTCAAGCGCCTTGGAGCGAAACGAGCCATCGTTGGCGACCACCAGATGCGGGATGTCGTCGTCATTCTCGAAGGTCACGGTGGTGCCCTGCTTTACCGTCAGCACCGCCGGTGTGAAGGCAAAGTTCTCGATCTTGACTATTGGCTGGTCTGCCGCGTTCAGTGGCATGGAAATCATTGTCAGGATTGCCGCCAAACCGAACGTGACAGGCGATATGACCAAGAGGCGGGATGGAAAGCGGATCATCGCATTTCCCCTCAGGCCAGCGTGCTGTCGATGATGGCGAGGTCCTGCCCGCCTTGCTTGACTGTCACGCTGCTTGTGCCGAGCAGGCTGCGCAACTGGCCGGCAGGTACCGTCATCGGCCCGGGTGAGGCTGCGGTGCCCGGCGCCGGTTGCGGGAAAGCGGTCGAGCGCGCGGTATGGAAGGTAACGTTGCCTTCGACCTTCTGCATGATCTGGTGGATATGGCCGTTGAGTACGGTGACAGAGCCGAAGCGCTTGAGCAGGGCCAAGGCCTGCGCCGCGTCGTCGGTGCCCCAGCCCCATTCGGGATAAACAGCCCATAGCGGGATGTGGGCAAAGACGACGATTGGCGTCGAGGCAGTGACCGCCTTCAGGTCATCGGCCAACCATGCCAACTGGTCGGCGCCGAGATTGCCCAGCCCGCCAGCCTTCAGATTGACGACGTTGACCAGCCCGATGAAATGGACGCCGTTCTGGTCGAACGAATACCAGCCGGCGCCCTTGGTGCCCTTGCCGTAGCGGTCGAGATAGGCCTGGCCGTTGCCGTCATCGATCAGGTCGTGCTCACCGGGCACATAATGCACGTCGAAGCCTGCGCCGCCGATGATCTGGGCAGCGTTGTCGAACTGCGCGGCTTTCGACAAATGGGTGATGTCGCCGGTGTGGATCATGAAAGCGGGCTTTTGCGGCAACGCCTGGATCTTGCCGATGGCCTCCTTCAGCGTGTCGATGGCGTGCGGGTTGGCAGCCTTGTCGAAGCCGATGTGGCTGTCGGAGATCTGGAGGAAAGTGAAACCGGTGGCCATCGCCTCTGCGGCTTGCGCCGCGCCGAGCAGGCTGAGCGAAACCGGCACGCCGGCCGAAATCGTCCACAGCACTCCCGTGCCGGCCCAGATCATGCATTCCAGTGCATGACGGCGGCTGATGCCGTCAGCTTCATTGTCGTGGTGGTGGGTCATACCGGTCTCCTGCAACGCCGGAAATGGCGTCTGCTTGGGAGACCAATGGGCGGGGTGGTTTATTCCGCCCGACGACCAAAAGGTCATTCACAGTGCCGTGATGGCGCACTGGCCCGATGCGAAGCCGGCGCTGGAAGGCACTGGCTCGACCACGCTCTGCCGATGTCTAGTCAGGCCAGCGCAACGCTCCGGCGGACTGCTTGCGAGCGGGTTTCATCGCATCCGCGGGCCGATCGGCAGCACTCAACATCGCCCGCAGGCGTTCGGCAACGATCTCCGCCTCGCCGGGATGGAGATTGCAAGGATCAAGGAAGAAGTGACCGCGCTCGACCTCGTGGTTGCGCACGATCACGGGCGGCGAACCCGCGGCAAGCGCTGACGCCAGCCCGACGGCAGTGAAGCGACTTTCCGGCGCAACAAACACCTGCAGGCGGTCGAGAGGATTTCCGGTCGGATCTGGAATGATACGTGCCTCGATGCCAGGCAGGCCCTGCAATGCGGTTTGCCACAGATGCAGTGCGGCTTCTTCCCGCTGGCGAATGCCGGCATGGTCGCGCCGCTCCCAGGCTTCCAGGGCCGCCATGGTGCCGGCAATGCTCTCCTTGCCGACCTTCATGGCGCGCGCGACGCCCCGGTTCTGGAGATAGGCGGCCCGCACCAGATCCTTGCGGCCGGCAACGATGCCGCTTGTCGGCCCTGAGAGAAATTTGTGCCCGCTGTAGACGACAATGTCGGCGCCGCGCGCCAGAAAGCCGCGCAAATCGTATTCCGAGGCGGCGTCGACGATCACCGGCACGCCCTTGGCGTGGCAAATCTCGCAGAACTCCTCGAGCGAGAGCATGCCGTATTGCACGGTGTGGTGCGCAACGACGTAGAGGGCTGCCGCCGTCCGGTCCCGGATCGCCTCGGCAACATGGTAGTCCTGCGTGACGCTGACCGTGCCGGCAGGCACCGCTCTGGCTCCGGCAAGCCGGATCGACTGGTCGATAGGCGCGCCATAGTTGACGATGTGGCCAAGCTGAACGATGACCTCCGATTTGAGGCCCTCGGTGTCGTCCGGCAGCCGCTCGATCGCAAGAAGGCTGGTTCCGGTCATCGCGCCGGCAATCGCCATGGTTATGCCGCTGGCGCAGCACGCGGTGATGAAGCCGGCCTCGCCGCCGGTGAGGCGTGCAATCACAGTACTTGCGGCGCGCTGCAGATCGTCCATCTCGACCCATTGCGAGGCGATTTCCGACATTGCGGCAATCGCTTCCGGTACGATGATCGAAGCGCCGAGCGCCGTCATCGTACCGGAGACATTGATGATCGGGCGAAGGCCAAGCCGTTCGCGGATTGTCGTGTTGGAACGGTCAGCGGCATAGGTCGTCATCTCTGTAGATCCTGTTTCGAAAGATTTCAGGCGGCGATCTCGACGACCGCTTCGATTTCAACTGTGATGTTGCCCGGCAGCGAGCCGACACCGATCGCGGAACGGGCGTGTCCGCCAAGCGTATCAAAGACGGCAGCGAAAAGATCGGAACAGCCATTGACCACCTTGGGGTGCTCGCTGAATGTCGGCGTCGCATTGACAAAGCCCAGCAGCTTGACGACGCGCACGATGCGGCCGAGGTCGCCGGCCGCCGCATGCATGACGGCGAGCAGGTTCAGGCCGGTCAGGCGGGCATGCCCATAGGCCTCTTCAACGCTGACATCCTCGCCGACCTTGCCGGTGTAGAGCGCGCCATCGGCGCGCAACGGCCCCTGGCCGGAGAGGAAGATCAGCCGCCCGCTCTCGGCATAGGTGACGAAGTTGGCGATGGGCTTCGGTGGCTCGGGCAGTGTCAGGCCCAATTCCGCGAGCCGGATGTAAGGCGTCATAAAAGCTCCTTGCGACAGCTTTCGCCGTCCGATGTCAAAAATGCGAGGCGCGAAACCGCGCCAGGAAGCTGCGAAGGCGTTCATTGTCGAACCCTGCCGCCAGAATCTCGGCGGGTGGTCCGACGGCGCTGACACCGCCATCCGCCATGAAAACGATGCGGCTCGATGCATCGCGCGCGAAAGCCATTTCATGCGTGACCATCAGCATGGTCATGCCGTCTTCGGCGAGGCTGCGCACGACCTCGAGCACCTCGCCAACCAGTTCGGGGTCGAGCGCCGAGGTTATCTCGTCGAGAAGCAATATCTTCGGCTCCATCGCCACGGCGCGGGCGATGCCGACGCGCTGCTGCTGGCCGCCCGAAAGCTCGGCCGGCAGACTGTCGGCCTTGTGGGCGAGGCCGACTCGGCCGAGCCAGTGCTCGGCAATGGTTCGGGCTTCGGCATTGCTCTTGCCGCGCACCTTGCGCAGGCCAAGCATGATGTTGCCGGCCGCAGTCAGATGCGGAAAGAGATTGAAGCTCTGGAACACCATTCCGGTCTCCGCTCGCATCGCCGCCAGGTCGCGCTCGCTGCGTCGCTGGCGTGTTCCCGTCTCTCGATAGCCGACCTCCTTGCCATCGATGCGGATCGAGCCGCTGTCGTAGCTCTCCAGGAAGTTGACGCAGCGCAGCAGCGTGGTCTTGCCGCTGCCGGAGGGGCCGATGACAGTCACCACCTCGCCGCGTGTCACCTTGAGGCTGACGGAGCGCAGGACCTCGACGGATCCAAAGGCTTTGGAAACCTCGGAGACATCGAGAAGCGCCGGATTCTGGTGCGAGGCGTTGGACATCTTGCTATTCCCGGATGAAGGAGAAACGCCGCTCCAGGCGCCGGCTGGCCAAGGAGAGGGCGTAGTTGACGGCGAAGTAGACGAGCGCGCCGAGGATGTAGAGCGGCATTGCCTCATAGGTGCGGCCGATGACCTGGTTGATCGCCTGCATGAGGTCGGTGATGCCGAGCAGCGAGACCAGCGCGCTGCCCTTCACCGCGTCGGTGACGCCATTGATCCAGGGTGGCAGGAAGCGCCTGAACGCCTGCGGAAAAATGACGTAGGCCAGCCGCTGGCGAAAGGTCAGTCCGATCGCCATCGCCGCCTCGGACTGACCCTTGGGAATCGAGCCGACGGCGCCCCTGAGATATTCGACGACCTGTGCGGTCTTGAACAGGGTGAGGGCGAGTACGGCCGCCCAAAAGGATTCCAGATGCAACCCCACCGCCGGCAGGCCGTAATAGACGAAGAAGATCAGCACCAGGATCGGAATGCCGCGTATGGTGTCGCTGAAGATGCGCACTGCCCAGCGCAGCGGAGCCGGACCGTAGACAAGGCCGACGCCCATCAGCACGCCGGCGATGAGCGATAACACCACGACCAGCAGCGACACCCACAAGGTTACGGCAAAGCCTTCGGCAAGGAACGGCAAGGCGTAGATGATCTGGCTCAGCATGTCAGCGCGCCGCCTTGAACCGGCGCTCGACCAGCCGCAACGCGAAAAGCAGTGCATAGCCGGTCAACAGGTACATCGCCGTCACCACCAGGTAGACCTCGACAATGCGGAACGTGTTGAAGTTGATCCACTGGGCGCCATAGGTGAGTTCGGGTACCGAGATGACCGACGCCACGGACGTGTCCTTGAAGAGCGATATGAATGTGTTGGAAAGCGCCGGCAGGGTTATGCGCAGCATCGTCGGCAGGCGCACATGGAGCAGCCTTTGCCATGGCGTCAGGCCGATTGCCTTGCCGGCGTCGAGCTGCCCCCGCGGCACCGCCTCGAGCCCCGAGCGAAACACCTCGACCAGGTAGGCGCCGCTGTAGAGCGACAGCGTGGCAATAAATGAGGTTTGCGCGCTGTAGGCAATGTCGACCACCGTCGGCAGCCCGTAGAAGACCAGGTAGACGAGCAGGATCAGCGGCACGTTGCGGATGAACTCGACATAGCCCGCGATGATGGTCCGCACAGCACGTCCGGCCGACACGTACCAGACCGCCAGAACGAGCCCGATGACGATGCCGATCGCGATCGAGATGACGGCCAGTTCTAGGCTTAGCAGCAGTCCGCCCCAGAGCTTGTCGAAATGCCGCCAGATCAGGTTGAAGTTGAGGATGTAACCCATGCGTCCTCGTCATGGAGGGCTGTGATGAGAGAAGGCGGAAGGACGTTTGTCCTTCCGCCTGCTTGCATCAGATAACCGGGAAACCGGGATGGCGCGCTGGCGGCTCCTGTCCGAAATAATCCTTGAACGCAGCGTCGTAGAGTGCCGTTTCATGGCCGAACATGGCGATGGTGAAGGTCTGGTTGACGAAGGTCAGCCAGTCGAGGTCGCCCTGCCGCAGCGCGGCACCATAAAGCATCGAGAACCAGCTCTTGCCGGCATCGAAGTACTTATCCGGATTGCGCGAGGCGAGCCAGCGCACCGTTGACAGATCGACCGCGGCGGCGTCGACGCGCTTCGATTCCAGTGCCTGCAGCACATTGGCCTGCGTGTCTATCTGCATCACCTGCGACTCCGGCAGTACGATATGCACGTTTGCCTCGGCATCGACGTTTTGCAGGATGGAAATCCGGGTCGCCGAACCCCCGGCAAGCAGCTTGTCGAAGGTCTTGTTTTCGGCGTTCGGAAGGGTCAGCAAGGCGATGCCTTCGACGTAGTAGGGCCTGGAGAAGTGGATCAGCTGCGAGCGCTGGGCGGTCATGGTCATGAACTGGATGGTGATGTCGACCTTGTTGGTGGTCACGTTCGGAATGCGCTGAGCCGGATCCTGCATGACGAATTCCACTTTGGTCGGGTCGTCGAAAAGCCCCTTGGCGAGAATGCGACCCATGGTGATGTCCATGCCCACCAGTTCGCCGGCGTCGTTCTCGAAATGCCAGGGCGCATTGGTACTGCCGGTGCCGACGATCACCTTGCCGCGCTCGAGCACGGTGCGCAGCAGGCTGTCCGGCGCTGCCTGGGCCGCCGCTTTCTGAACGTCGACCACGGTGGCGGCGCTCATCACTCCGGCCGTTGCAAGCCCGGCCATTCCCAGTTTCAGAAATTCACGCCTTTTGGATGTGTCGTTCACGGCGACCTCCTTTCGTGTTGTGTTCCCCTTTGGACCAGCAGTACAGGCATCGGTTGCAACTGACGTCATTGTCCCTTACAAGAGACATCTGTACTCTGTACAAGACAGATTAACATCAGGGATCGATAATGCAAGATGGCAATGCCTTGGCCGCTCGACCGGACGCCGGTCTGGACGAAGACAAGAACTCGGGCTCTCGGGAGAAGGGTCTCAACCGGGTCCTCCAGATCCTGGAGTTTCTCCACACGACCCAGCGTGCGATCGGCATTGGCGACCTTGCCAAGGGGGTAAACGCGCCGCGTTCGACGACTTATACGCTTGTGCGCTCGCTGGTCGACGCAGGTCTGCTGGAGATGGCCGGAGACGGCAATCGGGTCTATTTCGGAAAGAAGCTTTATCTCTACGGAATGGACTATGTGCGGGGCAACGACCTGCTCAGGCGAGGGCGCCAGGAAGTCGACCATCTGTCGCGCGAGACCGGCGAGACCTCGGAGCTGTGCATGCTGCAAAGCGGCCGTTACACCATCGTCCATTCAAGCCCGGGAACGAGGCCATTCCGGATCAGCTCGGCGACGGGTCTGCAAATACCGCTTCCCTGGACAGCGTCCGGGCGGCTGCTCCTCGCCGGGTTCGACAGGGCGGCGATCGAGGATATGGTCTCGGAAGACGATCTCGTACTGCCGGACGGCCGCAGGTTGCGGCTCGACGATTTCATAGCCGACATCGCCGTCGCCAAGTCGGCCGGCTACTGCGTTACCTCCGGCCTTGTCGATGCCTATACGAAATGCCTGGCCGCGCCGGTTTTTTCAGCACCAGGCAGGGTCGAGGCGACGATGTGCCTGGTGGTTCCGATCGATACTTCGAGCGAAAAGACCGACGATCTGATAGCGTTGTTGCGCGATCGCGCCGCACGGCTTTCGACCGCAGCATAGCCGCTTTTCCAGCAGGCCGGCGCCGGCGTTCGTTCAAGCAATGGCTTTCGTTCAAGCAATAATGTCTGGAATGATCTTGTCTTCCAGCGCCATCAGCCTGTCCTTCAGGAAAAGCTTCTTTTTCTTCATGCGCTGGATCTGCAGCGGGTCGCAATTCATGGCGATCATCGCATTGATGGCCGCGTCGAAATCGGCGTGTTCCTGCTTCAGCCGGGAATATTCGAGGCGGATATCTGCCTGTTCCTGATCGGACATTTTTACCGTCTGCACGTCTGCGGCGCCCAAACTATGGGCCTGATTGGGCGGGACCGGGGTCTTCTTGCACCGGCGCGCAGCCCATACCACATTTCATATTGTCGTGGAATGCTACCACGCAGCATTCGACATCGGTGCTCGATGGTGGCACACTGTCATTATGCCGTCACAGAAGCGAGCCTGCGGTGGACGTGCCTTGGCGGCTGCAATCGAGGAAACCATGAAAGGGAGAACCAATCATGTCTCTTGCATCCCATCTTGATGAGCTGCAGCGGAAACACGGCGACATCGAACGGGAAATCGACGATGCGATGACCCATCCATCGGTAGACGACCTCGAAATCGTGAATCTCAAGCGGCGCAAGCTGGCGCTCAAGGACGAGATTGAAAAACTGAAGGCGAAACCGACGACGCACTGAAGCCCTTCCAGGACTAGCAGCGCCGCCCGGCGCGCGATCTTTCCGGTGGCATTGCTATGCTGCCGGAAACACTTGTGGATTTGCGGCAAGCTGCCGTCTTGTCATTTCCGATTTGCTGGGCCTTCGCGCCAGTCGCCATTGACAAGCCATCTTTGCTCCTCCACCTCATGCCCGGACCTTCAAGATTAAAGGCAGCCGGCATGACCGGATATTTTTCCTCACCCTTCCCACGCCGCAGGTCGGTAGGTGTCGATGTCGGCGGCGTGATGGTCGGCGGCGGCCCGCCGGTCGTCGTCCAGTCGATGACCAACACCGACACGGCCGATGTCGATCAGACGGTCGCGCAGGTGGCGGCGCTGCATCGCGCCGGCTCCGAGATCGTGCGCATAACCGTCGATCGCGACGAAAGCGCTGCCGCCGTGCCGGCCATCCGCGAGCGGCTGGAACGGCTCGGCATCGACGTGCCGCTGGTCGGCGATTTCCATTATATCGGCCACAAGCTGCTGGCCGATCATCCGGCCTGCGCCGAAGCACTGGCCAAATACCGTATCAACCCCGGCAATGTCGGATTCAAGGACAAGAAAGACCGGCAGTTCGCGGCGATCGTCGAGATGGCGATCCGATACGACAAACCGGTGCGCATCGGCGTCAACTGGGGCTCGCTCGACCAGGAGCTGCTGACCCGGCTGATGGACGACAACCAGGCCCAGGGCTTTCCGCTGACCGCCCAGGAAGTGACGCGCGAGGCAATCGTGCAGTCGGCGATCCTGTCGGCCGAAATGGCTGAAGAGATCGGCCTTGCCCGCGAGAAAATCATCCTGTCGGCCAAAGTTAGCGGCGTGCAGGATCTGATCGCCGTCTACACCGAGCTTGCCACCCGTTCCGACCATGCGCTGCACCTCGGCCTGACGGAGGCGGGCATGGGCTCGAAAGGCATCGTCGCCTCGTCCGCGGCCATGGGCATCCTGCTCCAGCAAGGCATCGGCGACACCATCCGCATCTCGCTGACGCCGGAGCCGAACGGCGACCGCACGCGCGAGGTGCAGGTGTCGCAAGAACTGCTGCAAACCATGGGCTTCCGACAGTTCGTGCCGATCGTCGCCGCCTGTCCCGGCTGCGGCCGCACGACCTCGACCGTGTTCCAGGAGCTTGCCCAGAACATCCAGGCCGACCTGCGCAAGAATATGCCGGTGTGGCGCGAACGCTATCCCGGCGTCGAGAACCTCAAGGTCGCGGTGATGGGTTGCATCGTCAACGGTCCGGGCGAATCCAAACATGCCGATATCGGCATTTCGCTGCCCGGCACCGGTGAGACGCCGACCGCTCCGGTGTTCGTCGACGGCAAGAAAGCGGCGACGCTGCGCGGCCCATCGATCGCCGCGGATTTCGAGAAAATGGTTTCCGACTACATCGAACGGCGGTTTGGGCAACACGGCAAAGCCGCGGCGGAGTAGTTCGATGCGGCGTTTGCTTGGGGCGACGCTGGTTGTCATTTCCGGGCTGGGCTGGGCGACAGCCGTCCAGGCCGATCCGCCGCGACCCGCCAAGCAGAAGCTGATCGATCGAGTTTGCGACCTTATCGAGACGCATGCCGACCAGAACGGTCTGCCCCGGGATTTCTTTGCCCGGCTGATCTGGAAGGAAAGCCGTTTCGATCCCAATGCGGTCAGCCCCGTCGGCGCGGAGGGTATCGCCCAATTCATGCCGGGCACCGCCAAGATGCGCGGGCTCGCCAATTCCTTCGACATCGAACAGGCGATCCCGGCCTCGGCAAAATACCTTGCCGAAATGAAATCCGGTTTCGGCAATCTGGGCCTCGCCGCCGCAGCCTACAATGCCGGCGAGAGCCGGGTGACGCGCTGGCTGAATTCCGGCGGCTTCCTGCCGTTGGAGACCGAAAGCTACGTCCTGGACGTCATGGGCGAGCCGGCCGACAAGTTCACCGATGCCGCCTATGCCGGCGTCATCCGGCCGCTCGACAAGAAGGCGAGTTTCGCTGCCGCTTGCCGCGAGCTGCCGGTGATCATGTCCAGAACCGTGCCGATGTCGTCGATCAACATCAAGCCGTGGGGTGTGCAGGTGGCCGGCAATTTCCGCCGCGCCGCGGCGCTCAATCAGTGGCTGAGAGTGAAAAGCCGGTTCCCGGCACTGCTTGCCGGCCACGATCCGGTGGTCAGCCGGGTACGTACCCCGATCGGCAGGCGCGGCATCTATGCCGTGCGGATCGGCGCCGATAGCAGAGCCAAGGCCGACACGATCTGCGACAAGCTGCAAAGCGTCGGCGGCGCCTGCATCGTGGTACGCAACCGGTAAAGCCATATGTCGGCGCGTTTTGCGCCATTGCTGCCCATCTCGCTCCCCGTGGGCACTTCGTCCTCGACACGTGAATCATATTTTCGGTGAACCGTTAGGCAGGTCTTGCATCGTCGTCGATGCGGGGTAAGGTCCCGGCGATTTTTCGCGAAAGGGATCAGCATGGCCGGCTTCAAAACACTGGACGACATCGGCAATATCAGCGGCAAGCGTGTGCTGGTGCGTGTCGACCTCAACGTTCCCGTCACCGAGGGCAAGGTCACCGACGCCACCCGCATCGAGCGCATTGGCCCGACCATTGCCGAGCTCTCCGGCAAGGGCGCCAAGGTCATCCTGCTTGCGCATTTCGGCCGGCCCAAGGATGGACCGACGCCGGAATTCTCGCTCGAACCGATCGCCAAGGCGACGGCGGACGTGCTCGGCCGTCCGGTTGGCTTTGCCGCCGACTGCATCGGCGACAAGGCGGCGAGCGCCGTCGCCGCCATGAAAGGCGGCGACGTGCTACTGCTCGAGAACACCCGCTTCTACAAAGCGGAGGAGAAGAACGACCCGGCCTTCACAGAAAAGCTCGCCGCCAACGGCGACATTTTCGTCAACGACGCCTTCTCCGCTGCGCACCGCGCCCATTCGTCGACGGAAGGGCTGGCGCATGTGCTGCCGGCCTTCGCCGGACGTACCATGCAGGCCGAGCTCGACGCGTTGGAAAAGGGTCTTGGCAATCCCGTCCGTCCGGTTGTCGCCATCGTCGGCGGCGCCAAGGTCTCGACCAAGATCGACCTGTTGATGAACCTGGTGAAGAAGGTCGACGCGCTGGTCATCGGCGGCGGTATGGCCAACACGTTTCTGGCGGCACGCGGCACCGACGTCGGGAAATCCTTGTGCGAGCATGACCTCGCGACCACCGCCAAGCAGATCATGATCGAGGCGGCCGAGGCCGGCTGCGCCATCATCCTGCCCGCCGACGGCGTTGTCGCCAGGGAGTTCAAGGCCGGCGCCGCTAGCGAGACCATTGCCATAGCAGACGTGCCGGCTGACGGCATGATCCTGGATGTCGGTGCGAAAACCGTGAAAACCATTGCCGAATGGATCGACCGCGCCGCGACGCTGGTCTGGAACGGGCCGCTCGGCGCCTTCGAGATCGAGCCATTCGACCACGCAACGGTGGCGACGGCCAGGCACGCGGCAGCGCGCACCAAGGCCGGCAGACTGGTCTCGGTCGCTGGCGGCGGCGACACGGTGGCGGCGCTCAACCATGCCGGCGTCAGCGATGAATTCACTTATGTATCGACGGCCGGCGGCGCTTTCCTCGAATGGATGGAAGGCAAGCCCTTGCCCGGCGTCGACGTCTTGAAGCGCTGAGTGCGGCCGCAATAACAGTGCGAAGGAGTGCGCCCGCGACTTTCAATCGATTCGCGCTTCTCCGGCGAAATGGTTCGACTTGAACCTGCGTTGTTCTAATGGTCTGCTGGGCGCGGATCAATTCTTTCAGGAGAAGCACGATGAGCGAACGTCTCGAGGACATTGCCGCCGCGATGGTGGCCAATGGCAAGGGCCTGCTGGCTGCCGACGAGAGCTCCGGCACCATCAAGAAGCGCTTCGACGTCATCGGCGTCGAGTCGACCGCCGACAGCCGCCGCGACTATCGCGAGATGATGTTCCGCGCCAGCGATGCAATGACCAAGTACATTTCCGGCGTCATTCTCTACGACGAGACCATTCACCAGAAGGCCGCCGACGGCACACCGCTGGTCGACATCATCAAGGCATCAGGTGCTATCCCCGGCATCAAGGTCGACGCCGGCGCCAAGCCGCTGGCCGGCTTTCCCGGTGACACCATCACCGAAGGCCTGGACGGCTTGCGCGAACGCCTCGCCGATTACTACAAGCTTGGCGCCCGCTTCGCCAAATGGCGCGCGGTGATCGACATCGATGTTGCCAAGGGCGTGCCTTCCGCCACCTCGATCGGCTCGAACGCCCATGCGCTCGCCCGTTACGCCGCGCTTTGCCAGGAAGCCGGCATCGTGCCGATCGTCGAGCCGGAGGTGCTGATGGACGGCGCTCATGACATCGACACTTGCTACGAGATCAGCAAGGCGACACTGACAAAGTTGTACACCGAGCTCTATGCGGCCCGCGTCGTGCTCGAAGGCACCATCCTGAAACCGAACATGGTCCTCGCCGCCAAGAAATCGGGCAAGGTCAGCAGCCCCGAGGAAGTCGCCGAAAAGACCATAAAACTGTTCCGCGAGACGGTGCCAGCCGCGATCGGAGGCATCGCCTTCCTTTCGGGCGGACAATCGGACGAGGAGGCGACCGCCAACCTCAATGCCATCAACGCCATCGGCCCGCATCCGTGGAAGCTGACCTTCTCCTACGGCCGCGCCTTGCAGGCCGCGCCGCAGAAGGCCTGGAGCGGCAAAGCGGCAAATGTCGCCGCCGCGCAGGCCGCCTTCGCCCATCGCGCCCACATGAACCATCTGGCCGCCCTTGGACAATGGCAGCCGACGCTTGAGCAAGCCGCCTGACCGAAAACATCTTGCGTTTCTCCCGACCCGGGCCACGTGCCCGGGTTTTTGTTGTGTGCCGAGCATGATCGACAGCTTGGAGGTGCAAGTCCTCTACCCAGCCTGATGACGGCGAAGGGTTAGCGAAGCGCAAGGGCGTCGTCGCGAGGCGGGGTCCGAAGGAAGCGTGGAGCAAACCCGCGACCCGATGGACAAGAACCGGATACGAGGCCTACCCGGCCGGACGAGCGGGCAACTGACCGCGAAGTCCATGGTCATCAAGGGCCGGGGTGGTAAATTCGGCGGGTGTGCGGGGAAGGCGGTCGATCTTACCTCGGGAGATCTGCGCCGTGTCCGGAATTCCGGACTGAGCCCGCCGTGAGGCGCGCTGATCGCGGTGCAGAAGTCAGCAGAGGGCATAGTAGCTGTCGGGCTCGCTCGGCAGTGAAGGCCCGAACGGTTGGAAGGACGAGTAGGACGGAGCTCTCGCATTGGCCATGCGGCGGAAAACCCAGCTTGAGCTGGCCTTTCCCGGGACCGGAGGGGGTGAAGCCCGCGCCCGCCTCGGGGCAGGGACCGAAGCCAACACGGCGAACGCCGTTCCCGAAAGCCCGGCGGCTATGGCCGGACCGTGCATGGAAGCGATTGTCGATCGCGACAATCTGAGGAAGGCGCTGGCGCAGGTCCGGCGCAACAAAGGGGCGCCGGGGGTCGACGGCATGAATGTCGAGGCCTTGGTGCTGCACCTGAGAGACCACTGGCCCGAACTTCGCATCCAACTGCTCAAAGGCTCCTACAAGCCGCAGCCGGTGCGGCGCGTCGAAATCCCCAAGGCGTCCGGCGGCACCCGTCCGCTCGGCATTCCAACGGTGCTCGACCGCTTCATCCAGCAGGCGGTTATGCAGGTGCTGCAGGAGGCATGGGACGAGGGGTTCAGCGCGTCGAGCTACGGGTTCCGACCCGCACGCTCGGCCCATCAGGCGGTTGCCGCGGCGCAGGCGTTCATTGCATCGGGCCACCGCATTGTGGTGGACATCGATCTGGAGAAGTTCTTCGACCGGGTCAACCACGACATCCTGATGGGGCTGGTGGCCAAGCGGGTGTCCGATCCGCGCCTCCTTCGGCTGATCCGGGGCTTCCTGACCTCGGGTGTGCTCGAAGGCGGACTGGTCGGCCCGATCGACGAGGGAACGCCGCAAGGCGGCCCGCTCTCGCCGCTGCTGTCGAACCTGATGCTGGACGAACTCGACAAGGAACTGGAGCGACGCAAGCATTGCTTCGTGCGCTACGCCGACGACTGCAACATCTATGTGCGCAGCGTGCGGGCGGGTGAACGGGTGATGGCAAGCGTCGAACGCTTCCTGGTCAGGCGTCTGAAGCTGAAGGTCAACATGCACAAGAGCGCGGTCGCCCCGCCGCACCGGCGCAAGTTCCTCGGCTTCAGCTTCACGGACGAGAAGACGCCAAGACGTCGGATCGCGCCGCAGGCTGTGGTCCGGTTCAAGGAGCGCGTGCGGGTGCTGACGATGCGGACGCGGGGCGCCAGCCTCGCGCAAATAGCCAAGGAGCTGTCGCTCTATCTCTTGGGATGGCGCGGCTACTTCGGCTTTTGCGAAACCCCGTCGGTGTTGCGCAGCCTCGACAAGTGGATCAGGCGGAGATTCCGATCCATCGCATGGAAACAGTGGACGCGCGGGCGCACCCGCTTTGCGGAGCTGCGTCGCCGGGGCGTCGGGTACGATCTGGCGGCACAAACCGCCGGCAGCGCCCATGGTCCCTGGCGCATCAGCAACAGCCCAGCGCTCGCCATTGCCTTGCCGAACGCTTTCCTCGCAAGCATCGGCCTCACTGTCCTCGCCCCTGCCAAGGCCGCATAACCAGCCGAACCGCCCTGTACGGACCCGTACGCAGGGTGGTGTGGGAGGGGAGGAACTGCGAAGCTCCCCCCTATCCCGATTGAAAGCAGCAAGGGCTGCAATTTCTTGCAACTGAAATGCAGCTCGGTGTCGGCATTCGTCGCTGCCGAACGTCCTCCGTGAAAAGAGGAGCAGACCGATGCCAAACAACAAGACCGTTTCGCAGGAAGAGTGGTTTCAGGCGCACAAGGCGCATCTGGCGCGCGAAAAGGAATTGACGCGCTTTCGCGATCGTGTCGCCGCCGAACGCCGCGAACTGCCGTGGCTGAAGATACGCAAGGACTACGTCTTCGAGACCGAGCAAGGGCCAAAGAAACTGCCCGACCTGTTTGGCGGCAACAGCCAGCTGATCATCTACCATTTCATGTTCGGGCCGGGCGCCGATTATCGCTGTGAAGGCTGCTCATTCCTTGCCGACCACATAGACGGCGCCAACCAGCATCTCAGGCACCACGATGTCTCACTTGTCGTGGTAGCGCGGGCGCCATTGGCCGAATTGCTGCCCTACAAGCAGCGCATGGGCTGGAAATTCGACTGGGTGTCGTCCTACGCCTCGGACTTCAACTTCGACATGCAGGTGTCATTCACCGACAAGCAGGTCGCGGCCGGCGACACGACATACAATTTCGAGCGGCGTGCGCGGAGATCGAAGGACCTTCCCGGCACCAGCGTGTTCTATCGCGACGAGAAAGGCGACATCTTCCTGACTTTTATCGCGCGCTCCAGAGGCGGCGATCCGCTGATCGGCGCCTATCACTATCTCGACCTGACGCCGAAGGGCCGCAACGAAACTGGCCCGCATCATAGCCTCGTCGACTGGGTGCGGCTGCATGACGAGTACGAAGACCGATCCGGGACGCATGACGGCTGCCATTGAGGCGACAAGGATGTCGCTGCAAGGTCGTTCACCTTCAGTACAACATGCGCTAAGTGCTGTTCGCTATGCCCTAAAAGGGACTTGCCATGCGGCGCTTTCCGACCCTTCTCACCTGGCTCGCCTTTCCGGTCTATGTCTGGCAAGGACTTGGCGTGCGTCGTCGCACAACCCGCATGCTGCCGGCACAAGGTCCGGTCATGCACGAGATATCTGGCCTGGCACCAGCAATCTCGGTTCTGGTGCTTGGCGATTCCTCCGCCGCCTCGGTAGGCATCGGCAATTCCGAAAACGGATTGGCCGCGCAACTGGCGGTTCTGATTGCGCAACGCACCGGCCGCACCGTGCGCTGGCGGGCGGCCGGCTTCAACTCGGCAACCTCTGGCCAGATCCGCGATCATGTGCTGCCCAATCTATCGGCCGATCCGTGGACGCATATCGTGCTGGCCATCGGCACCAACGACACCAAGAATTTTCATTCGGTACCGCGCTTCAAGCGCGAGTTTGGCGGCCTGCTCTATGCGCTGCGCGCCAAATGGCCGGAGGCGCGCGTCGTGTGGTCGCCGGTGCTGGAGTTCACCCGGGCGCCGGCAATGCCGCCGCTGCTCGGCAAGATCCTCGAAATACGGGCCGTCGAAATGAACCGGATGGGCGAGCGCCTTTGCCTCGAGCGCGGCGCCATACCGGCGCCCCGCCTGCCGATCACCGATGCCGGCTTCGCATCGGATGGATTTCACGCTTCGGAAGCCGGCTACCGAGCCTGGGCGGAACATCTGGTCAGCCTGGTGGTCGCCAACGAACCGGGCGTCGCGTAGCGGGCCGCCGGCACTACGTCCAGTGCCCGAGCACCGCCGTGATCGAAATCGCCGCCATCGCCAGCAGCGCCAGCTTCCAGAAATCGCTGCGCCGCTTCAGCCCGGGCCAGCCGAGCGGCTTGATCAGCTGGATGACCATCATGGCGACGATGACGAGCGCGAGGAGTTTCGACATGCCGCCTTTGATCAGCATCGCGGCTGGCTGTCAAAGCGGCTCCGCGATCGCCGTCTTTCCACTGCGGCAGGCCTCTTTTCAGCACTGGCTGATCACTTCGGTCGACAAATCGGAATGCCGGTCATGAGAGACGCACCCTCCTGACAGACTGCTGTCAGCAGGGGTGTGCGATAGTGCCTGCATCGAAAAAGAGGAGACCAGCCATGAACGGTATTACCATTCTGCGTAGCGTGCAGCACTATGTCGGCAAGATCCGGACGATGCGCAATGAGATCCGCACCCAGCGGTTCATGAACACCCTTCCGGCGGACATCCGCAAGGATATTGGTTGGCCGGACATGTATGGCGACCGCCGCAATGGCGGCAATTGAGGCAAGCTTTCTGCGTGGCGTTTGGATGCGACCTAGCGACGAGCTGAAATGGACATGCTGAAGCCTCCTGACAGTATGGTGTCAGGAGGCTCGTGCGATAGTGCGATGGCCGCCGGAGCCGGATGGCCGAGAGGACGATCGATGAAAAGCTGGAACGACAGGCTGAACACGCCTGGCATCAACGGCATAAAACCGTCGCCGCGCACCATCGGTGACGTCGTCGAAGGCCGGCCGATGCTGGTTCCTTCAGCTCGCCAGGTCGATGCATTCATCCGCTCCATCCCCGAAGGCATGGACATGGATATCTGCGCTTTTCGCACCTCCCTTGCCACCGAGCACGGTGCCGAGGTGACATGTCCGGCCACCATCGGCTATCATCTGCGCACCGTCGCCGAGGCCGCCAACGAGGATATGGAGCGTGGTGTGGCGCTGAGCGACATTGCGCCGTTCTGGCGGGTGCTCGACGCAAGCACGCCGACAACGAGGAAACTGTCCTTCGGCGCGGCCTTCGTCGCCGCGCAGCGCAAGCGCGAAGGGCTGGAACGATAGACGCCGAGGAACCATACGATGCGCCGCGCCGACAGGCTCTTCCAGATCGTGCAGCATCTGCGCGGTGGCCGTTTGGTCACCGCCCAGAAGCTGGGCACGTGGCTCGAGGTTTCCGAGCGAACGATCTATCGCGACATCGCCGACCTGCAGTCGACCGGCGTGCCGATCGACGGCGAGGCCGGTGTCGGCTACATGATGAGGGAGGGTTTCGACCTTCCGCCGCTGATGTTCACGCGTGACGAGATCGTCGCGCTGGTCGCCGGCGCCCGCATGGTGCGCGCCTTTGGCGGCGCGGCCATGGCGCGAGCCGCCGACGAGGCGCTGGTCAAGATCGGCGCCGTGCTGCCCGACGCCGAAAAGGACCGCATCGCCCGTACCGAGATCCACACGCCGATGTGGGTAGTAAGCGATGCCGCTCGCGAAGCCATCGACCTGATCGAGCGCTCCATCGAGAAACGCCAGGTGCTGACCATCGACTATTCGGATGAGGCCGGCCGCAGCACCGCGCGCGACATCCGCCCGCTCGGCCTGTGGTTCTGGGGCAAGGTGTGGACCTTGGTCGCCTGGTGCGAGATGCGCGGCGATTTCCGCGCCTTCCGCATCGACCGCATCGCTTCGGTGGTCATCGCCGGCCGCACCTTCAAGCCCGAGCGCGGCAAACAGCTCGCCGATTTCTATCGCGCGGTGGAGCGCAGCGAGGATTATGGCATGGCGCCGGACCGGGCGGCGCGAAGCTGACACGGAAGATCACAAAAAAGCCCGCTTGAAAGCGGGCTTTTTTGTTTTGGATGCGAGACCTACTCCTCTTCGTCGGCGTCCTTGTCCTTCGACTTCAGCGCCGAAAGCTTGGCGAAGACGGCGTTGGCGTCGAGTTCCCGGTCCTCGTCCTTCGGCTTTTCGGGCGCCGGCACCAGCCGTTCGGTCAAGGCGGCCGGCAGCAGCGTATCGCCGACCGGCTGCGCCTGCTCACGGCCGCGCGAGGCGCGGTTGATTTCCATATCGAGGTCGATTTGCGACGTCAGGCCGAGTGTCACCGGGTCCATCGGCTGGAGATTGGCGGAGTTCCAGTGCTTTCTGTCGCGGATCTGGTCGATCGTCGACTTCGTCGTGCCGACAAGGCGGGCAATCTGCGCATCCTTGAGCTCGGGATGGTTGCGCACCAGCCAGAGGATGGCGTTGGGCCGGTCCTGGCGCTTCGACAACGGCGTGTAGCGCGGACCCTTGCGCTTGGATTCCGGCACCCGCACCTTGGGATCGGAGAGCTTCAGCCGGTGGTTCGGGTCCTTCTCGGCACGCGCGATCTCGTCGCGAGTGAGCTGGCCGGTCATGATCGGGTCCATGCCCTTGATGCCTTGCGCCGACTCGCCGTCGGCGATCGCCTTGACCTCAAGCGGATGCAGTCCGCAGAACTGCGCGATCTGCTCGAAGGAAAGCGCTGTGTTGTCAACCAGCCAGACGGCGGTCGCCTTTGGCATCAGCAGCGTATTGGCCATCATAAAAATCCTTCTCGTTCGCCCGCGTTCCCGCGCGGGCGGTGGTTTAGAGCCACCAAAATGGGAAAATCGCGGTCTATATAACCGCTCGCTCGCCGTTTCGCAATGTTTTTGGAAGGCGCGTCAAGGACGGCATGGCAGCGCGACCAGCAGACCGCGAAGGGTCGGCACATGAAGCCATGCAGTCGAAGCTTCAAAAAGACAAAGCCCGCCAGACCAAGGTCGGGCGGGCTCGGAACCGGCGACGGAAATCCGTCTGCTGCGGCTCTGGCTTCTAAGACGTGATCCCGAACCGCGGCTCGGCGTTGCGGAAAAGCAGCGCCCGGTCTTCGGGCGGGATCGTGCTCGAGATCAAAGCCCTTGGCGGGCGATTCTCTCGATGTCGCCGCGGTTGATGCCGAGGTCGTTGAGCTGACGAGCATTCAGCCGGTTCAGTTCGCGCACGGTTTCGTTGTACATGCGCCAGTTACGGAAAGCGCGGATCGGGTTCATGGTAGTCCTCCATTTCGTTGGATCATTCGTTTCGATGACGCGTAAATAGGCATCGCTGCTCAGGAATTGAACAGACGCTTTTGCATGGCCGCAATGCGTTTGTTGCATTGCACCATTAAGCTTTCGTTCAGTCTATTTGCGGGCCGTCAGGCGACATCGAGCACAATCTTGCCGATGTGCTCACCCTCCTCCATCCGCTCATGCGCCCGCCAGGCTTCCTTGAGCGGGAAGATCGTGTCCATCACCGGCGCAACCTTGCGCGTGCCGAGCAGCGGCCAGACCTGCGCCTCCAGCGCCGCAGCAACTGCCGCCTTGAACTCCACTGTGCGTGGCCTGAGCAGCGATCCCGTGTGCACGAGCCGCTTGGTCATCATCTTGAAGAAATTGGCGCTCGCCACCGCTCCGCCCTGCGTCGCGATCTGGACGATGCGGCCTTCCACGGCCGCAGCCTCGTAGTTTCGCGCGACATAATCGCCGCCGACCATGTCGAGGATGACATTGGCGCCCTTGCCGCCGGTTGCCTCCTTGACCGCGGCGACGAAGTCCTCCTCGCGGTAGTTGATCGCCCGGTCGGCGCCAAGCTTGAGGCAGGCTTCGCATTTCTCCTTGTTGCCGGCGGTGGTGACGACATAGGCGCCGAAAGCGGCAGCAAGCTGGATCGCCGTCGTGCCGATACCCGACGAGCCGCCATGCACGAGCAGCGTCTCGCCGCTCTTCAGGCCGCCGCGCTCGAAGACATTGTGCCAAACAGTGAAGTAGTTTTCCGGCAGCGCCGCCGCTTCGGTGTAGGTAAAGCCGGCGGGCAGCGGCAGCACGCTGCCGGCGTGCACTCTGACATATTCGGCATAGCCGCCGCCCGCCGTCAGCGCACACACCCGGTCGCCGACGCGCCAGCGCGATATCTGGTCACCAAGGGCAGCGACTTCGCCTGCTGCTTCCAGGCCCGGCAGATCCGATGCACCCGGTGGCGGCGGGTAGGCGCCCTTGCGCTGCTGCACGTCCGGTCGGTTGACGCCGGCGGCACGCACCCGGATCAGGATCTCGCCGGGACCGGGAACCGGCACGTCGCGGGTTTCCGGTTTCAGCACCCGCGGCCCGCCCGGTTCCGATATGGCGATCGCCATCATCTTCGCCGGAATTTTCTGTGCGTTCGCCATGAATTTTCCCGTCGTGCTTCGCCGGTTTCTCGTGCCAGCTCTTGCCCGCCATTTGCATCCATACCCTTGCCCTATGTATGCTCATTGGCAAATCAGGCAAATGGGCAATCACGGAGGAGCGACGATGGCGATCTTCGACGACGAACCCAAGAAGAAAGCGCGCCCGCACGAGATCGGGCAGGATCTGTCGCTGCTTTCCGTCGATGAATTGTCCGAACGGATCGGCATCCTGCGCGACGAGATCGCCCGGCTGGAAACCGAGCTCAAGACCAAGGGCTCCACCAAGTCGGCGGCAGAGGCGCTGTTTCGCCGCGGGTAGTACTGCGGGTAATTCCAAAAGCTCGGGCACGCCGCCGAAAAGCCCGAATGCCGCTGTCTCCAGACTTGTGCCCCAAACCCCAGCCGGATTGAAAAATGTTCGCAAGCTACAGACCGATCCTCTCGCTGCTGCGCGGCACCGCGTTCCTGCTGGCGGCATCTGGGCTGCACGGGCTGCTGTTGCCACTGCGCGGCCAGGTGGAGGGCTTCTCGACGGCATCGCTCGGCCTGATGGGCACGGCTTGGGCCGGCGGCTTCGTCACCGGCTGCTTCTTTGCGCCACGCATCGTGCGCCGCGCCGGTCATGTCAGGGCTTTCGGCGCCTTTGCCGCATCGGGAGCGATCGTCGCGCTGCTCACTGGCCTGATCATCGACGAATATACCTGGATCCTGCTGCGCGCCTTCACCGGCTTCACCATGGCCGGCGCCTTCATGGTCATCGAAAGCTGGCTGAACGAGAAGGCCACCAACGAAAACCGCGGCACCGTCTTCGGCCTCTACATGATGGTCACCTATGCTTCGATCATGGGCGGTCAGATGATCGTTGCCGGCGGCGACGTGAAATCGGCGTCGCTGTTCATGATCACCGGCATTCTGTTCTGCCTGTCGCTGATCCCGACGGCGGTCTCGACGGCGTCGCACCCCAAGCCGCTGCAGGACGTGTCGCTCGACGTCAAAGGGCTCTACATCAATTCGCCGGTATCGGCGATCGCCTGCGTGCTGATCGGCATTGCCAACGGCGCCTGGGGTACACTTGGTGCCGTCTATGGAGCGCGCATCGGCATCTCGACAGCCGAGATCGCGCTGATGATGAGCCTCGTGGTCATCGCCGGCGCCGCCATGCAGCTTCCGGCCGGACGGCTCTCCGACACGACGGACCGTCGTTTTGTGCTGGCGGGCGCGGCATTCGGCGCTGCACTGTTCGCCATCGCCATCTTCCTGTTCGAACCGCGCTCCGGCGTCTTCGTCATCGTCTGCACCGCCGCCTACGGCGCCTTCGCCTACACGCTCTATTCGATCGCGGTGGCGCATGCCAACGACCATGCCCGATCGGAGGACTTCGTCAAAGTGTCGGGCGGCCTGCTGCTGCTTTATGGCTTCGGCACGATGATCGGTCCGCTGGTGGCCGCCGGCCTAATGGGCTGGATGCGCCCCGAGGGGCTGTTCCTGGCTACCGCACTCGCGCATCTCAGCCTGGCCGGCTATACGCTGCTGCGCATCAGCCGTCGCGCGCCGGTGCCGATCGAAGGCCGCGATGCCTTCAAGACCCAGCCGGCCGACCGCTCGGTAACGCCGGAAGCGTTGCGGCTCGACCCGCGCAGAAAAGCTGAAACCGACGGTTGAGATTCGAGGCGCTTTGCCCCACAAATAAGGCATGATGCTTTCCGACGCCTTCATGGCGATTGCCGATCCCAACCGGCGCCATCTCTTGGAAGAGCTCCGGCGCGGACCGAAGACCGTCAACGAATTGGCATCCGGCTTGCCGGTGTCCCGCCCGGCCGTTTCGCAGCACCTGAAGGTGCTGCTTGATGCCGGGCTGGTCAACGCCAAGCCGGAAGGCACCAGGCGCGTCTATACGGTCAGCAATGCCGGCTTCCTGAAGCTCAACATCTGGCTTGACCAGTTCTGGGATGCGGAGCAGCTCGGTTCACCCGGAAGCTGAGAGGCGTCGTCAGCGCGTCGAGCAACTATGCAGCATCGGGACCAGAGCAATTCCCGGAAAAGTGTGAAACGGTTTTCCGTCCGGAATTGCGCAAAAACAAATAGATAGAGCGGTTCGTCGTTTCCGTGAAACGATGAACCACTCTAGCCGTTGTTGTAGGGGAAGAGCTTGAAATAAGGCTGCGCTTCCTCGATCACACGGGCAATCGACGGGCGTTGCATCAACCGGTCGTGATAGCGCCTGACCGCAGGATATTCGTCTCCGAACGGCTCGACCTTGTTGGCGTAGAACAGCGCGGGGGCGGCAGCGCAGTCGGCCATGGTGAAGCTCGTACCCACCGCCCATGTCCTCGACTCCATGTCCTGTTCGATGACGGCGTAGGAACTGCGCAGCTGGGCGCGGGCCTGCTCGACGCCGAACGGATCGGTCTTGCCCTCCGGCCGCAGCCGGTCGCCGACGATCTTCTGCATCGGTTCCTGGACGTAGAAGTCATAGAAGCGGTCGGCGAGCCGGGTCTGGCGAGCGAGATCGAGATCGGCGGGGATCAGTTCGACCGGCCCAGGATAATATGCGTTGAGATATTCGATGACGATCGTCGATTCCGGCACGGTCCGGTCCAGTGCTTCATCGCGCAGCACCGGCATCTTGCCGAGCGGCCACAATTTCAGAAACGCCGCGCGCGACTGTTCATCGCCGAGATCGACGACGACGGATGTGAATGGCGTGTTGTTCTCATAGAGCGCGATCAGCGGCTTCCAGCAGAAGGAGGCCAGTGGATGAAGATGCATAGTCAGAGACATTGTTTGCCGTTCCTTGGGTGGTTCGTCTCGCGGAAATTCGGTGTCGGGGTCGGGTACTATTTGGCCTGGCTGTGGGTGACGATGGCATCGATGATCGCGGCCCAGTCGTCGCGATGCAGCTCGTGGCCGCCGCCCTCGATCCGGAGCAGCCTTGCACCGGTGACCGCGTCGGCAAGAGCGGCGCCATGTTCGACTGGAAAGATGGGATCGTCGGTGCCGTGGATAACGAGGAGCGGGATTTTCATGTCGCGCAGCCGACCCGTCCAGTCTTCGCCGCTCCCATCTTCGCCACTCTTGAGCATGAAATGATTGGTCGCACTTAGAAAACCGCCGGACCGGTCATAATCCTGTTCGACGAAAGCTCGCGTTCGCTGCTCGTCGAAAGAGTGCGCGGCACCGGTGAGCGCATGCGCGTCCTTGACGATGAAATCGACCACTTGGCCACGGTCCGACCAGTCGACCTTGGCGCCTTCGGCCGAGTGTTTCCTATAGGCCTCGGTGGTTCCGGGCAGATGCGAAGTATCGATGCCCAGGGGCGAGCTGCTGATCACCGTAAGCGAAGTGACACGCGACGGATATTTCAACGCAACGAGCTGCGCGATCATGCCGCCCATCGACATGCCGACCACATGCGCCTTTCGGATTCCGTGATCGTCAAGGACGCGGATGGCATCGTCCGCCATGTCGTTGAATGTATAAGGCGGCTCGCCCGGCGCGTATTTGGTCGAACGGCCGGTATCGCGATTGTCATAGCGGATCACGAAGCGACCCTCGCCGGCCAGCTTTCGGCAAAACGCTTCGGGCCACCAAAGCATGGAAGCCATGGCGCCCATGATCAACAACACCGCCGGATGTGCCGGATCGCCGAAGGTCTGGGATACGATTTCGGGGTGTTCGGAGTTTTTCATGGCTTTCCTCCTTGGGCTTCCAATCCGATTGCAATTTGCAATCAGTTGCACGATATTAAAACTGATACGATAATGCAACCGGTTTTTGGAGATTCGCATGAACATCGATCGTCGGTCCGGATGCCCCATCAACCTGTCGCTCGAAGTGTTCGGCGACCGGTGGAGCCTGATCATCCTTCGCGACATCATCTTCGGCGGCAGACGCCACTTTCGCGAACTGCTCAACGGCTCGATGGAGGGCATCGCCTCCAACATCCTCGCCGACCGGCTGAAGCGGCTGATGGAGCTCGGCATGCTGACCAAGGCGGATGATCCCTCCCACAAGCAAAAGGCGATCTATAGTCTGACCGAAATGGCCATCACGCTGGTGCCGATCCTGGCGCATCTCGGCGCCTGGGGCCGCGTCTGGCTGCCGGTCAGCGAAGAGCTCTCTATCCGTGCCGAGCTTCTGGAAAAAGGCGGCCCGCCGATGTGGGATAAGTTCATGAACGAGTTGCGCCACGAGCATCTGGGTGCGTCTCCTGCTCCATCCGAGCCCACCGTCCGCGCGACTTTGCAGGCCGGATACGATGCGGTGATCGCCCGCAACGCGCGGGGCATCGGCTGCGATCCGGCGCCATGACCAACTTATTTTCCCAATTGCGGGCTGGCTCTGCTATCAAGGGACTGAAGATAATTCACGGGATTGGATAACGCTCTTGGTCGAGAACTCTAAGGACACTGCCCGTGCGCGGGCCGATTTGCGCTTCAAGAAACAGGAAGAGGCAGCCACGGTTCGCCAGAAGGCGATGGCGGAATATGTCGCCGAGAGCGACGCTCGCCAAGCCAAGACCAACAAGCTGCGGGCGCTGCGCCTCGCCAAGGAAGCGGAAGACCTGGCCAATGCGCCTCCCGCCCCGGTGAAGAAGCCTCGCGCCAAGAAAAAATAAACCGGCGCTCCCAGACGCATGCTTCATTTCGCACACGAAACAGTTCACCGGGATGTTTCTGCCGGTTGATAACTGGCGCGTTTAGGAGACCGGCATGACCGCACTGACGCTCGACAAAGCCCTTGAAATCATCGCCGCCGCCTTTGCCAAGGGTGCCGAGCTCAAGCTCAGGCCGCTTGGCGTCTCGGTGCTCGACGCCGGCGCCCATCTGGTTGCGTTCCAGCGGTCAGGACGGCGCGTCGTTCCTGCGTCCGCAAATGTCGGCCGGTAAGGCCTACGGCGCGCTCGCTATCGGCATGGGCTCGCGCCGGGTGGAAGCTTTCGCCAGGGAGCGCCCGCATCTGATCGCCGGCATCTCCGACGTGTCGGGCGGGCGCGTCCTGCCGGTCGTCGGCGGCGTGCTGATCCGCGACGAGGCCGGCACGATCATCGGCGCCGTCGGCATTTCCGGCGATACGTCCGACAATGACGAAACGGCAGCCATCGCCGGCATCGAGGCGGCTGGCTTTAGCGCCGACCCCGGCTGAGCCGGGATCCTTAATTCATGTTGATATCGCGGCTGGCCGACCGCATCGACACCGAAAAGCCGGCCAGCACATCGATCAGCGCTATGACCATCAGTGTGAAGAAAACGGAATGGGCGGCGCCCTTCACCAGCAGGAACTCGACCAGATAGGCCACAAAGACGAAGGTCGACAAAAGGTGGTCCATGATCGAGGCATTTGTCGTGCGCGTCGATTTCACCACTTCGACAAACAAGAAGATCAGTGCGATCAGCACGATGAGATCGCCGAGGGTCATCGAGAACACGCCACCCGACATCATCCGGACCGAAAACATTTCGGTCGCCCACGGATCGTCGCCGCTGCCGAATATTCCCAGAAGCCCGAGATTGTAGAGGATGAAAGGCACGATCAGCAGCGGGATGGCACCGAACATGTGGCGGCTCCGGTTGGACTGATCTTTGTAGAGTGCGCCCGGCGTTCGCCGTCAAGAATTTTCGTGCGGTCGATAAACACGGACAAAGACGGCGTGAAACAACAATGTCAGGCCCGGCTGATATGATCGGTTATCGCAAACGCAAAAAGACCGGCCAATGGCCGGTCGTTTCGCAACCCATAAACCGTCGAAAGCTCTCTCAGCTTTCCTTCGGCTCCAGAACCTGGCGACCGCGATACATGCCGGTCTTCAGGTCGATATGGTGCGGACGGCGCATCTCGCCGGAGTTCTTGTCCTCGACATAGGTCGGGGCCTTCAGTGCGTCGGCAGAACGGCGCATGCCGCGCTTCGACGGAGAGGTTTTTCGTTTCGGAACGGCCATGGATATGCTCCACTACATGGTCAAAACGCCCCGGCGGCCCTCGTGAAAGGGCCACATCAGGGGCCGGAATCTGAGAAAGTCGGGTGCCTATACACGCCCGACGGCGTTTTGACCAGCATCACCGTGATTTTTTTTAACACTATCGCAGGCAACCGACATAGGCGCCGGCGCGGCCTGCGCGCCGTTCGATCAATGCGGCAAGCCGCCTCAGTCCCGGCCCGGGCTTTGCCGGATTGCGCACGATCGGGTTCGGCAAGGTGACGGCAAGCAGCGCTGCCTGCCGGCGCGACAGCTGTTTTGCCGAGACGCCGAAATGGTGCTGGGCGGCGGCCTCGATGCCGTAGATGCCCGGTCCCCATTCGGCGATATTGAGGTAGATCTCCATGATACGCCGTTTCGACAGCACCGCATCGAAATAGACGGCCAGCGGCAGTTCGACGACCTTACGGACCGAGCCCAACGGCCGCGACCATAGAAAAAGGTTCTTTACCGTCTGCATGGTGATGGTCGAGGCGCCACGCGTCATCTCGCCGGCAAGCGCATCGTCAACGACGCCGCGCAACTCGCCCAGATCGACGCCGCGATGGAAACAGAACTGCCCGTCCTCCGACATGATGACCGAATATGCCAGCACCGGCGCGACATCGTCGATGGAAACCCAGCGCCGATCGTAGCCGGAAAACGTCGCCAGGTCCTTCAGCATCAATGTCGACACCGGATGCACGAATGACGGCAGGTACAGGAAGGTCAGCACCACCGGCACCAGCGCCAGCGCGACGGCGACGGCGATGCCGCGCCGGACCCAGCGTTGAAGACCGATGCGGCTGCCGCGTCTCGGTCTCGCCATGTCCAACCCTTCGGTTTCGTGATCGACGATCGGTTCCGCCAAGCCACCCAATCCGCGCTGCTCCCTGCCCCCGGCATAATGGCGCTTGGCTTCTTGCGCAACGTCTGAGTGTCGGCTACCGCTCCCGACCATGACGAAAGACGACCAAATGGCATTCGAAGCTGCACTTATTGCCCGGGCAGTTCCGCTCGAGGCGCTGCTGAGGCGATTGCTCGACGGACGGACGCTTTCAGGCGAGGTCGCGCGGCCCGAACGCCTGATGGCGGCCATGCGACATGGCGTGCTGAACGGCGGCAAACGACTGCGTCCCTTCCTGGTCATGGAAAGTGCTGCACTGTTTTCAGCCGATGGCGAGGCGGCGCTGCGCGTCGCGGCGGCGCTCGAATGCGTGCACTGCTATTCGCTCATCCATGACGATCTGCCGGCCATGGACGACGACGATTTGCGCCGCGGCCAGCCGACTGTACACAGGGCTTTCGATGAGGCGACCGCCATTCTTGCGGGCGACGCCTTACTGACGCTTGCTTTCGACATCCTTGCCGACGATGCGACAATGCTGCCGGCCGAGCGCAGGGCAGGGTTGGTGCTGGCTCTGGCCCGCGCCGCCGGGGCGGGAAGCATGGTCGGCGGCCAGATGCTCGATCTCGAGGCCGAACAAGGCCGGCCGGACGAGGCCGGCATCATCCGGCTTCAGGCGATGAAAACCGGTGCGCTGATCCGCTTTGCCTGCGAAGCGGGCGCTATCCTTGCCGGTGCGCCGTCGGGCGACCGCGAAAGGCTGGCCGAATTTGGTTCGGCGATCGGGCTTGCTTTTCAACTTGCCGACGATCTGCTCGACCTGACCGCCGACGCGCATCAGATGGGCAAGGCGACCGGCAAGGATGCCGCGGCCGGCAAGGCGACGCTGGTCGCGCTGCACGGACCGGGCTGGGCGCGGGATCAGCTCCATGGCCTCGTCGATCAGGCTCATGCGCTGCTCGAGCCCTATGGCGAACAAGCCGCGCTTCTGAAACAGGCGGCGGAGTTCGTCGCGGCCCGCAACAATTAAAGCGCCCCTATGGCGCGCCGGAGAAGTGGCGACTGACCGGCGGGATGCCTTCGCAGCCGGCCGATCGGGATTCCGGCGATGTCGGACCACATGGCCTCGCCACGCCAGTTGCCGAGCCATTTTTCGGCCTCGCAGCAGGATTCCGCGGGTCGACAGCGGTCAGCTTTCGCCAGTTGTCTTTTCCACCGCGGGCGGCCGAACCGGTTCCAGCTCGGCCGCCGCCTCGACCGCCTGCGCTTCGGCCGGCTTGCGCCGGTTGCGGATGAACGCGGCGATGCGGTCGCGGATTTCACCGGCGCTGAGGAATACCGGAACGCGCGCCACCGGGGCGGTCGGCTCAAAGGACAGGCCAAGGCCGGTGATCCTGCCCTTGTCGTCGACGTCGCGCACGATCAGCTCGATCGGACCGAGCAGCACGCGGTCGGCGTATTCGGCGTGGCCGCCGAGCCGCGTAGTAACCAGGTCGCCAATGCTGAGCTTGCGTTCCGCTTCGGTCAGGCCCGGCGCATAGGCGGTCTCCAGTTCCTCGGCGGAGCGTGACGGATCGACGGCGAAGGCGCCGAAGAAATCCGCGTCCTCGGGATCGACCACGGCACGGCTGGCGAACAGCTTGTCGAGCAGGCGCGGATAGCGGTCCGGCACGAAGATGTAGACATGGTCGCCGGCCGCCAGCCGGCCCATGTCCTGGAAGCGCATCGAGCGTCCGTCGCGCAACACCAGCGACGGCCGCGCCCAGCGCGGTATGCGTTCGCCGCGCGCCACCGGGCTGCCAGGTGCCACGCGGTAGGCGAGAAGCTCATGATGGGCGGAGCCCGGCAGTTCCAATTCGACCTTGTCGAGCGGTCCCAGCCGAGCCGGCACGATAAGGCCGAGGCGGCGTGCCAGCGGCCCGACGGTCCATCCCTGGATGATCAGCGAGACCAGCACGATGATAAAGGCAGTGTTGAAGATGAGGCGGCCGTTCTCAAGGCCGCCGAGCAGCGGCGTGATGGCAAGCAGGATCGACACGGCGCCACGCAGGCCGACCCATGAGACGAAGGCGACTTCCGGGCGTGGCAGACGAAATGGCATCAGGCACAGCCAGACCGCGATTGGCCGTGCCACAAATATCAGGAACAGGCCGAGCAGCACTGCCGGCACCAGGATCGCCGGAAATTGCGAAGGCGTCGCGAACAGGCCGAGGATTAGGAACATGATGATCTGCGCCAGCCACGACATGCCGTCCTGGAAGCGCTTGAGGATGGTGACGGCCCGGATATCGGAATTGCCGGCAATCAGGCCTGCGAGATAGACCGCCAGGAAGCCGGAGCCGCCGACGGCGCCGGCGGCAGCGAACACCATCAGCGACAGCGTCAGCACGAAGATCGGCAGCAGGCCGTGATCGAGATTGAGGCGATCGACAAGGCGCACGATGGCCATGCCGCCGAGAATGCCGATGACCGCACCGAGGCCCATGTTGACAAGGAAACCGACGGCAAGATCGGTAACCAGCACCTTGGCCTCGGGGTGGGTATTGGCGGCGATGACCTCGACCAGCGTGATGGTCAGGAAGATGGCGATCGGGTCATTGGTACCGGATTCCACCTCGAGCGTGGACCGCACGCGCTCGCGCAAATTGATCTCGCCGGCGCGCAGCAGGAAGAACACCGCCGCAGCGTCGGTCGAGGCGACGGCGGCACCGAGCAGGAAGGATTCCAGCCAGGTCAGGTCGAGCAGATAATAGGCGGCGGCGCCGAACAGGCCAGTGGTCAAAAGGACGCCGAATGTGGCCAGCGACAGCGCCGGCCCGGCCGCCTGCCGCAAGGCGTTGAGCGGCGTGCCGAAGCCGGAATCGAAAAGGATGACCGCCAGCGCCAATGAGCCGGCAAAATAAGCAACTCGGGCATTGTCGAAATGGATGCCGAGACCGTCGGTTCCAGTGGCTAGGCCGATGCAGAGAAACAGCAGCAGGAGAGGGGCGCCGAATCGGAAGGCGATCAGGCTCGAAAACGCGGCGGCAACGACAAGTGCTGCGCCAACGAGCGTCACAAGATAGATACCATGCTCCATTCGTTGGTCGCCCCTAGTCGATATGCTCCGGCATCACGGGAGAGTGGGGCGAAGACATGGCCGCTGCAAGGCAGCAGCGTGGCTTTTTGCCCCACGCTGCCGATCGTCGAAAGTTTTGGCATTCCCGAGCAGCCGAGCTTGCTTCGGCGGTACGTGCTGCAACGAAAAACGCCCGGACTGAGCCGGGCGTCTTCCAGGTCGAGAAGATGGTTCTGCGATCAGGCGATGGTCTTGCCGAAGGCGACGGCGGTATCGCCCATGCGGTTGGAGAAGCCCCACTCATTGTCGTACCACGCCAGCACCGAAACGAAGTTGCCGTCCATGACCTTGGTCTGGTCGAGCGCCACGATCGAGGAATGCGGATCGTGGTTGAAGTCGATCGAAACATTGGGATGACGGGTAACGGCGAGGATGCCCTTCAGCTTGCCGTTCGAGGCGGCGATCACGGCGTCGTTGATTTCCTGGACGGTGGTCGGCCGCTTGGCGATGAACTTGAAATCGACGAGCGAGACGTTCGGGGTCGGCACGCGGATGGAGATGCCGTCGAGCTTGCCCTTGAGCTCGGGCAGTACCAAGCCGATGGCCTTGGCGGCACCGGTCGAGGTCGGAATCTGCGAAAGCGCGGCGGCGCGGGCGCGGTAGAGGTCCTTATGCATCGTGTCCAGCGTCGGCTGGTCGCCGGTGTAGGAATGGATCGTCGTCATCATGCCCTTCTCGATGCCGACCGCCTCATTCAGCACGGCCGCCAGCGGCGCCAGGCAGTTGGTGGTGCAGGAGGCGTTCGAGATGACGATGTGGTCCTTGGTCAGCTTGTCGTGGTTGATTCCATAGACGACGGTCAGGTCGGCCCCCTCCGCCGGAGCGGAGACAAGAACGCGCTTGGCACCGGCGGTCAGATGGGCGACGGCCTTGTCGCGGGCGGTGAAGATGCCGGTGCATTCGAGCGCGATGTCGATGCCGAGTTCCTTCCACGGCAGTTGCGTCGGGTCCTTGATCGCGGTGACCTTGAATTTTTCCTTGCCGACGATGATCTGGTCGCCGTCAACCGTCACCTCATGCGGAAAGCGCCCATGCACGCTGTCGAAGCGCAGCAAATGCGCATTGGTCTCGACCGGGCCGAGATCGTTGACCGCGACGACGTCGATATCCTTGCGGCCGGATTCATGGATGGCGCGCAGGATGTTGCGGCCGATGCGGCCGAATCCGTTGATGGCAACTCTGACGGTCATTGTTCTCTCCCTGGGAGTTGGAGGCCGAAGATCTAGTCCGCAGCTTCATAACGGCGGACGGGCAAAGAATCCAGCCGCCGAGGCACGGATTTAAATCGATTAGTGCTCCACCGCCCGGCAAAACCGCTATGCCAGCCTTTGCCGGGCGGGGCTCACTTTCATTTGCCGTGCAGACGGGCTTCCGCCGCCTTCACCGTTGCCTCGGCGGTGATGCCGAAATGCGGGTAGAGCTGTTCGATGGTGCCGGAGGCGCCGAAGCCGGTCATGCCGACAAAGACGCCGTCGGTGCCGATGAAGTGGTCCCAGCCCTGACGGATGCCGGCTTCGATGGCAATCTTGAGCGGCGCATTGCCGATCGTCCTGTTGCGATAGTCGGCGCTCTGCTTGTCGAACAATTCGAAGCACGGCACCGAGACGACGCGGGTCGCGTGGCCGTGCTTTTCCAAGGCCTCGCGGGCGGCCAGCGCGATCTCGACCTCGGAACCCGAAGCGAAGATCGTCACCGCCGCCTCGCCGCTGGCGGCGGCAAGTTCATAGGCGCCGCGGCTGGAGAGGTTTTCCGCAACGAAGTCGTTGCGTACCGTCGGCAGGTTCTGCCGGGTCAGCGCCAATGTCGAAGGTGTCTTTTCCGATTCAATGGCCAACTGCCAGCATTCCGCGGTTTCCACCGCGTCGGCCGGGCGGAAGACATTGTGGTTCGGAATGGCGCGAAGTGCTGCCAGATGCTCGACCGGCTGGTGGGTCGGGCCGTCTTCGCCAAGGCCGATGGAATCATGGGTCATGACGAAGATCGAGCGGATGCCCATCAGCGAGGCAAGCCGCATCGCCGGACGGGCGTAATCGGAAAAGCACATGAAAGTGCCGCCATAGGCGATAATGCCGCCATGCAGCGTCAGCCCGTTGAGCGCTGCCGCCATGCCGTGCTCGCGAACGCCGTAGTGGACGTAGCGCTGGCCGTAATCGTTGGCAGTGATGTTCTTGGTCTGGCTGGTCTTGGTGTTGTTGGAGCCGGTCAAATCGGCCGAGCCGCCGATGGTTTCGGGTACGGCGCCGTTGATGACCTCCAGCGCCATTTCCGATGACTTACGAGTGGCGACCTTCGGCTTGTCGGCGGCGAGCTTTTTCTTGTAATCGCCAACGACGGCGTCGAAGTTGGCCGGTAGCGTGCCACTGATGCGGCGTTCGAACTCTGCGCGCAATTTGGCGTCGGCCCTGGCAAGGCGGCCTTCCCAGTCGGTGCGTGCCTTGACGCCGGTCCGGCCGGCGGTACGCCACGCGTCGAGGATGTCGGCCGGAACCTCGAAGGGCGGATAATCCCAGCCGAAGAATTTTCTGGCGCCGGCGATTTCCTCGGCGCCGAGCGGCGAGCCATGCGCCTTGTTGGTGCCGGCCTTGGTCGGTGCGCCGAAGCCGATCGTCGTCTTGCAGGCAATCATCGTCGGCTTGTCGGAGTGGCGGGCCGCCTCGATGGCATAGGCGATCGCTTCCGGGTCCTGGCCGTCGATATGGCTGGCATTCCAGCCGGACGCCTGGAAGCGGGCAACCTGATCGGTGTTGTCGGCGAGCGACACCGGGCCATCGATCGAGATGTTGTTGTTGTCCCAGAAGACGATCAGCTTGTTCAGCTTCAGATGTCCGGCAAGCGCAATGGCTTCCTGGGATACGCCTTCCATCAGGCAGCCGTCACCGGCCAGCACATAGGTGTAGTGGTCGACGAGATCGTTGCCGAAAGCGGCATTCATGATGCGCTCGCCGAGCGCGAAGCCGACCGAATTGGCAAGGCCCTGGCCGAGTGGGCCGGTCGTCGTCTCGATGCCCGCGGCATGGCCGTATTCCGGGTGGCCCGCCGTCCTCGACCCCAATTGGCGGAACTGCTTGATCTGGTCGATGGTGATGTCTTCGTACCCGGTCAGATAGAGCAGTGAGTAAAGCAGCATCGAGCCGTGACCGGCCGAAAGAATAAAGCGGTCGCGGTCCGGCCAATGCGGGTTCTTCGGATCGTATTTGAGAAAGCGAGTGAACAGCACCGTGGCGATGTCGGCGCAGCCCATGGGCAGTCCGGGGTGGCCGGAATTTGCCTTCTCGACGGCGTCCATGGCGAGAAAACGGATCGCATTGGCCATCCGGTCATGTTGTTCGCGCGAGGTCATGCTTCCTCCAAAATGGGGGTTTGGGCCTTGGGAGAGCCCTTGAAAAGGGTGCGCGACACATAGCAGGCGCGGCCTTTTAGTCAACAAATCGGTGTGCTTTTGCCGGTCTTGTGATGGCCATGCGCGACTTACATTAGCGTTAGCAGGGGACAGTCGCGACAGCTTTATTGACGGGCGGTTCACACGACGCGTAATGTTTCAAGGATAACGCGTTCTGAACGTGGATGATTCGGTGATGGGCAGGGCGCAGGACGAAAGCCATGACCGGGGAAACGACCCTCAAGGAAGTCATTGCCAGGCTGGGTAAGGCCATCGAAGGGCTGGAAAACGCCGTCGCGGCCAAGCTCGAGCATGAGCGGGACTATTCGGAAGCCGAGGCCGAAGTGCAGCGGATGAACGCCGACCGCTCGCGGCTGGCGCAGGAACTCGACAACTCCGAGGCCCGCGCCGAACGGCTGGAAGATGCCAACAAGGAAGTATCGCGAAGGCTGGTGACAGCCATGGAAACCATCCGCGCGGTACTGGACAGGTAGGCCAATGGCACAAGTCACGGTTTCCATCGACGGCAAGCAGTATCGTATGGCCTGCGACGAGGGCCAGGAAGAGCATCTGATCGATCTTGCCGAGCGCTTCGACCGCTATGTCTCGCATCTGAAGGATTCTTTTGGCGAGATCGGCGACCAGCGGCTGACCGTGATGGCCGGCATCATGGTCATGGACGAGCTTTCAGAACTGCAAAAGCGGGTCAAGGGCATGGAAAGCGAAGTGCTGACGCTGCGCAAGACGCGCGACGATGCACTGACCAAGGCCGACAAGAACGATTCCGTGCTGACCGGGGCGCTTGGCGCGCTGGCCCAGCGCATGGAAGACCTGGCGACGACGCTGGCAGTGAACAAGGCCTGAGCCAGCTCAGCGAAGATTCCTGCTGCATTTGCCGAGAAGCAATGAAAATATTTCGCCGCCGGCCTTGCTGCCGGCGCAACAGCCGTTTGAAGGATGACGCCGGAGTGGTAGAAAGGCAAAAGCAGCGCCGGTCAACGCCGGCTGCGATCTGCACTCACAAGGTAGGGACACGCCATGAGCCTTCGTATCAACGACATCGCACCGGACTTCATCGCTGAGACCACGCAAGGGCCGATCAGCTTCCATGAATGGATCGGCGACGGCTGGGCGGTATTGTTCAGCCATCCGAAGAACTTTACGCCGGTTTGCACGACCGAACTCGGCACGATGGCCGGGCTCGAAGGCGAGTTCAGGAAGCGCAACGTCAAGATCATCGGCATCTCGGTCGATCCCGTCGAAAGCCATGAGAAGTGGCAGAACGACATCAAGACCGCGACCGGCCATTCGGTGAACTATCCGCTGATCGGCGACAAGGATCTCAAGGTCGCCAAGCTTTACGAGATGCTGCCGGCGGGTGCCGGCGAGAGCTCGGAAGGCCGCACGCCCGCGGACAATGCCACGGTGCGTTCGGTCTACGTCATCGGGCCCGACAAGAAGATCAAGCTGGTTCTCACCTATCCGATGACGACGGGACGCAACTTCGACGAAATCCTGCGCGCCATCGATTCCATGCAGCTGACCGCCAAGCACCAGGTGGCGACGCCGGCGAACTGGAAGCAGGGCGAGGACGTCATCATCACCGCTGCGGTCTCGAATGAGGATGCCATCAAGCGCTTCGGCGCCTTTGAGACGATCCTGCCATATCTCAGGAAAACCAAGCAGCCTTCTGCCTGAGCCGGCAGAGGCGGCACAGAGAATTTTTTGGTTTTCCTGGCCGTGTGAGCATGGGGTGCTTGACGATGCCTGGTTGACGGACAACCATGCCTTTTAATTTGCCGTGGCAGAGAAAATCCTTCCTGCCGTGGTGAGGGGCGAAGGAGGCTGGGATTGGACGCATTATCGGCGAGGTCGCAGGTCACCGGCTTCTATGACAAGCCGAGCGGGTCCGTCCAGTATGTGGTCGCCGACATGGCGACCCGCAAATGCGCCATCATCGATCCGGTGCTCGACTTCGACGAAAGGTCCGGTGCAACGGCGACGAAAAACGCCGACGCCCTGCTCGATTTCGTCAGGGAAAGCGGGCTGGAGGTCGAGTGGATCCTCGACACGCATCCGCATGCCGATCATTTCTCCGCCGCCCATTATCTGAGGGGGAGAACCGGAGCGCCGACGGCAATCGGCGAGAGGATCGTCGACGTCCAGAAATTGTGGAAGGTGATCTACAACTGGCCGGAATTCCCCGCCGACGGTTCGCAATGGGACAGGCTGTTCGCCGACGGCGCGACTTTTTCGGTCGGCGGCCTTCCGGCAAGAGTGCTGTTCTCGCCGGGCCACACACTGGCCTCGATCACTTACGTCATCGGCGACGCTGCCTTCATCCACGACACGCTGTTCATGCCGGACAGCGGCACCGCCAGGGCAGACTTTCCCGGCGGCAGCGCCGAGCGGCTCTGGCGCTCGATCCAGGACATCCTGGCACTGCCGGACGAGACACGTCTGTTCGTCGGTCACGACTACCAGCCGGGTGAACGCGAAGCGCGCTGGGAAAGCACGGTCGCGGAGCAGAAAGCCGGCAACACCCATGTTGCCAGCTGCAAGACGGAAGCCGACTTTGTCGCGCTCCGCCAAGCCCGCGACAGGACGTTGCCGATGCCGCGGCTGATCCTGCATGCGCTGCAGGTCAATATGAATGGCGGACGCCTGCCGGAACCGGAATCCAACGGCCGTCGCTATCTGAAATTTCCGCTCGATTGCCTGTGAGGAGATGGGTCGCTGCCACTACAATGCCGTTCAGACTCGGCGCTGACCGCGTCGGCAGCCGGATGAGGAGCGGCGCAGACGCCAGCTAATTGCTTAGTCCAGCGTCAGGGTTTTGTTCGGCGGGCTAAATGTTCATACGTGATTTGCCAAGGGTCGCTCTCGGAAGATCTTTCCTCGCCGATCCAATGGAAGCTGCTGGCAGTGATCTCAGTGAAACGCCATCGAGTTTTCATCCCCCGTGAGTCATTGCCGAGCTGGACAATGTCCTTACCCTCGGCCCGGCCGATCTGGCACGAGTGATCCCGGTTGAGCGGGTCATTCCATATGATATGCCAGCCATCGATCCCAGGGTCGAAGATGCGCAAGGTCGTGCCATACATCGTCGACGGCGCAGGGCGCTTGGGCCTGATCCAAACGTCCTGAATCGCGCGCCCTTCGAGCACCCAGCCAAAATGGCACTCGCCATCCCATTTCTGGATTGTGCCGTCGTCGAGATAGTGGACCGAGTCCATTTCCCAGCTTCCAATTAGCCATCCATAGAGGGCCATGTCTTTCGCCCGATCGGCTGGCGGACCCTCGGATCCGAGAGCGGCCAGAAACGGAGAAATGGTCATCGTCACACTGCCTTTGTTTCCGAACAGATGAGTTCAACTGCCCGGCGCGGCCCGGCGGGCCCGTTGTCGACCGTCTGAGCAAGCGCCGCCTTGTGGAATTTTGCGACGGAAGCCCGTGTCGGCGCCGGAACATTGTCGCCACAGCTTGCAGCGTTGCGGTTTCCAGGGCTTGGGGAAAATTGCGATAATGCCGCTATCAATGAGATCGCCTGCGGACACGATGGCGAGGCTACTGAGCAGTTTATGGCAGCGGATCGGACATCCGCGAAGGCGCCGCGGGAACTGGCAACCCTCTAAAAAAACGGCGGCGCCAGGTATGTGGCGCCGCCGTTATTCGTTTCTATCTGAAGGCTTTACGCTGCGGGCTGCGCCTCGATGGTGCGCAGCGCCTGCATCTGGCGCTTGGCTGCAGCCTTGACCGCGTCCTGCACCTTCTCGAAGGCACGCACCTCGATCTGGCGCACGCGCTCGCGGCTGATATCGAACTCGGCCGACAGCTCTTCCAGCGTCAACGGCTCATCGGCGAGGCGGCGCGCCTCGAAGATGCGGCGTTCGCGGTCGTTGAGCACGGCAAGAGCGCCGGACAGCATGCCGCGCCGGTTTTCCAGCTCGTCCTGCTCGATCAGCATCTCTTCCTGGCTTTCGTGGTCGTCGACCAGCCAATCCTGCCATTCGCCGGACTCGCCTTCACTGGCCCGGATGGGCGCATTGAGCGAGGCGTCGCCCGACAGACGGCGGTTCATCGACACGACTTCCGCTTCCGAGACGTTCAGCCGGGTAGCGATCTCGGTGATCTGGTCGGGCTTCAAATCGCCTTCGTCGAGCGCCTGGATCTTGCCCTTCACCTTGCGCAGGTTGAAGAACAGGCGCTTCTGGTTGGCGGTGGTGCCCATCTTGACCAGGCTCCACGAGCGCAGGATGTATTCCTGGATCGAGGCCTTGATCCACCACATCGCATAGGTGGCGAGACGGAAGCCGCGCTCCGGTTCGAATTTCTTGACGGCCTGCATCAGGCCGACATTGCCTTCCGAGATCACCTCGCCGATCGGCAGGCCGTAGCCGCGATAGCCCATGGCGATCTTGGCGACGAGCCGAAGGTGGCTGGTGACGAGCTTGTGCGCAGCCGTGGTGTCCTCATGCTCGGCATAGCGCTTGGCGAGCATGTACTCTTCCTGCGGCTGAAGCATCGGAAAGCGGCGGATTTCTTCCAGGTAGCGGCTGAGACCGCCTTCGCCGGAAACGATACTGGGTAATGACTGGGCCATGATAGCGCCCCCTCTCTATTGGAGTGATGCCCCCGAAACGCGGCGGGCATGTGCCGCGAATGCCAAAGGCACATTCGCGCCAACCGACATATATAGGAACAAAACCAGAAAGACAGGCATTTGTTCAACACGAAACAGTGTGTCACGTTGAAGTGAACAACGCCGGTCAGGTTTTCAGGTGGTTGGTTCAGAGCTTGCGGAAGCCGTCGACGAGTTCCTCCATGTCCCACGGTATCAGTGCTTCGAACCTCATCGTTAAATGGGTATCCGGATGCCGAAATGCAAGGAGGCGGGCGTGCAAAGCTTGTCGCGGAAACGCCTTTACCTTGCTCCTTAGCGGCTCGGGCAACCGATTGGCCTTGGTGCGGAAAGCCTGGCCGTATTCGGGGTCGCCAATCACCGGATGGCCGATATGGGCCATGTGGACGCGTATCTGGTGGGTGCGACCGGTCTCCAGCCGGCATTCGACCAGGCTCGCCGTGGCGAATTCCTGCTGCTGCTCGCCAAAGCGCTCGACGACAGTGAAATGCGTTATGGCGTGGCGGGCATCGTCGCGGCCTTGCGGCACCACCGCACGGCGTACCCGGTCGGCGGCGCGGCCGAGCGGCGCGTCGACCGTCCCGGTCGGCCTTGCCGGTATGCCCCAGACCAGCGCCAGATAGGCGCGCTCGAGATCGCCGGTCAGGCCGTGGTCGGCAAAGGCCTCGGACAACGCCTTGTGGGCGCGATCGGTCTTGGCGACGACCATGACGCCGCTGGTCTCCTTGTCGAGGCGATGGACGATACCCGGCCGTCTCACCCCGCCGATGCCCGACAGGCTGTCGCCGCAATGATGGATCAGCGCGTTGACCAGCGTGCCGGTCCAGTTGCCGGCGCCGGGATGCACGACCAGCCCGGCCGGCTTGTTGATGACGATCAGCGCGCTGTCCTCGTAGAGGACATCCAGCGCAATATCTTCGCCTTGCGGCTCCGCCGGTTCCGGCTCCGGCATGTCGACCGACACGCTGTCACCTTGTGCCATCTTGCGCTTCGTTTCGTCGACCTGCCTGCCGCCGATCCTGACCGCGCCCTGCTTTATCAGCATCTGGACCCGGCTGCGCGACATGTCGGGGCCGAGCCTGGCCGCCAGCCATTGGTCGAGCCGCTGGCCGGCCGCATCGGCGCCCGCCTCCAGCACGATCGGTCCGGCCCCTATTAATTGTCTGGCCTCTTCGTTATGAGCGCTCATCGAAAACAGTTCCGGAATCTGCTGCCATGGCCCGGCCGCTTGCCGACGAAGACGAGGAAAAGCCGCTCGACCCCGAGGTCGAAAAGGTGCGGCGGAAGCTCGTCCGCTTCGTCGCCATCAATCTCGGCCTGCTGTTCCTCGCCCTTATGGTGGTGATCGCGGCGCTTGTCTACAAAGCGCGCAACGCGCCGCCTGCCGCCCCGCCGTTGACAAGCGACATCCAGGTGCCCATCGGCGAGACGGTCAACGGCGACATCGTGCTGCCGGTCGGCGCCAGGGTGATCAGCCAATCGCTCTCCGGCAATCACCTCTCGATCGACGCCGAGCTGGCCGACGGCAGCCGCGCCATCTTCGTCTATGACATCACCGAGCGCCGCATCGTCGGCCGTTTTTCGATCAGGAACAAATGACCGGTTTCGCCGAACGCCGCAGCATTGCCACGGTCGCGCTTATCGTCGCAAACTATGACGAAGCGATCTCGTGGTATGTCGACCGGCTGGGTTTTGTCCTCACCGAAGATGTAGATTTCGGCGGCGGCAAACGCTGGGTCACCATCACGCCGGGCAAAGGGCAGGGCGCGCGGCTGCTTCTCGCCGAGGCATCCGGCGATGCGCAAAGGGACGCGATCGGCAACCAGACCGGCGGACGCGTCTTTTTGTTCCTCGAAACCGACGATTTTGCCCGTGACCATGCGCTGATGCTCGAAAAGGGCGTCGAATTCCGTGAGGCGCCCCGCCACGAGGTCTATGGCACTGTGGCGGTTTTCGCCGATCTCCATGGCAATCTCTGGGACCTGATCGAGCCAAAACGCTAGGCTTGCAGCGGATATTCCACCGGCGCGACAGGCAGCCCTAAGCCTAGTTGCTTTTTGCCAGCCGTCAGCCTATATCGCCGGTTCTTGAACGCGCCCATCGTCTAGCGGTCAGGACACCGCCCTCTCACGGCGGGAACAGGGGTTCGATTCCCCTTGGGCGTACCAATTAATCACTTGAAATCGTTATACTTTTTTCCGAGGTGGCCACGGGCCGTCTTGGTGGAACAAATATCCAACCAAATATAATAGGATGTGGGTCGCGCCATCTATTCGGTCGTCGCCGAGTTTTTTTCGCCGATTCCGGCACGGCGTTTGGCTCGGCGAATGATCCCCTCAACCCAGTATTCAAAATCCCGCACGCTGTCGGCCGACAAATTTTCCGGCCAATGTAGCACGACCTCGCCTTCATCGAGGGAGGCCTTGTCTTCGCGCATACCTTGCTGGAGTGGACGGACCTTGCCTGGAGGTGCTGGCGGCGACGGTGGTGGGGGAAATAGTGAATCGATGAACCCTGTTTCCTTCTTTTTCAACAAAGAAGGTTCTGCGGGAACTGCCTGCGAAACAGGAATCCATCCTTCACTGCCCGCATCGTCACCAGTGCCCTGTACGCGGATGTACTGCACGCCGTCCGTATGAGTTTTTGACTCCACGACCTGCCACGGGTTTTTCCATTGCAACTGACCGTCGATTTCAGCATTCACGAAATCTCCAACGGATATTTTGTCGAAGAAGACTAGATCGGCTGACGGTGGCTCATAAGGAAACTCATACAGCTGGATGTAGGAGGCCGTCTCGCGGAATTCGGCGATGACTTCATTCGCGGCATCGCGGTTGAAACCCTCCTCGATTAAAAGGTGCCTCACTGTGCCCTCTGAGGCTAACCCGGCAGGGTACGCTTGATAGAGAACTTGGTGGATGTTCGGATTGAGCGCAGCTTTTCGGATTAGCGCCCGCTTTTCGGTCTGGTCTTCCCTTTCGTCAATTAAGATTTTTCGAGCAAGATCGCTGATCTTTACCTTCCGTGCTTCGCCTTCACCGACGAGGTCAATGAGGCCATAATACTTCATGGTTGCCAGCAATTGCCGAGCGCCGCTGCTCTTCTCCCCATACCCCCAAGCTGCAAATGCTGAAGCCAGAGGAGCGGCGTAGTCGCCCTCCTGCTTCCGGAGCGCCTGGGCCTGCTCAAGCGCCTTCCCAATTGGCACAATGGGATATGATGGGCTGCGGCCGGCGCGGGCCTTTTTGCTCTTTGCGGGTTCTTGGAGGTCTGACATGGCGTGCTCCGATCCTGTTCAGCCTCCAATGTAGACAAAAAGTCAAAAATGTCTAGGGCTGCCCTTGCATTTTGTCCAAGGCTGGGCGAAGCTGTGATTCTACAAATGGAGATTAGCATGTTTCAAAGAAGAGTTCAGGGCCCGGCCACGCTGCCGACCGATGATCCGGGCCTGTGCAAATAGAAAAGCCGCTGCGAAGTCCCGGCAAAGGAGACGCAGCGGCTTTAGGTCGGCAAGGGGCGGTTGGCTTTCGAGCCAGCCGCTCTGCGCTCGTAGCTCAGTGGATAGAGCAGGTCCCTACTAAGTTCCTGGTCGTCGGTTCGAATCCGGCCGAGCGCGCCATCCAATTTGCTACGGTCGCCACCTATAGCACAGTGGCGACCGTAGGGGAATCATCGAAGGCTGAGAAAATTTAGGGTGCGTTCGGCCTCGTTTCTAGCCCGTAGGCGTGCGACGCGCTCTCCCCAGCCCTTCGGACGCGCCGGACCGTCCACGCCCGTCCTACACAACGCGGGAGGCGCGCTATCGGCGTTTAGCATCGCTTCAATGCCTCGGGAGTTAGATTTGGGCCATGAAAACACTGACTCTGTATCATTTTACGGCGGCCGAGATGCTTCGCGGCATCGGTCTCCACGGGCTTACGGTTGGTGATGTGCCGACCGACATCAACAAGCTGCGCGGGCTGATTGGGGTGTGGTTCACGACTTCACCGGAGCCAAGCAATCACGGGCTGGAAGAGAGTGCACTGGACAAGCGGCGCTATCGGCTAACCGTCGAACTTCCGGCAGAAATGCCGAACCTCCATCGCTGGACAGAATGGTCAAAGCGATTTGTGAAGCCTGAGACTGTCTCCATTCTCCACAGCGTAGCGACAGGATGGGACACTTGGTACATCGTCTTAGGAATTGTCAGGCCGGACACTATCGTGGCTTGCCACGACACTCGGACAGGCGAACTGGTTCCGAACTGGCGCGATGTCTCAACAAACATGAGTGATGATATGGCCGTGCCGCCTTGGCGACGACAGGCTTGGCAAAAACGAATGCTGAAGGATGTCCGGAAAGCGCTGTCGAAGCGCTGACTCGGGTGGCGCGTCTCCCTCGCGCGGACGACCCCCTTGGTACGAACGTGGCGCTATGTTTCGATCGCCGCGCCTATGGCCTTGGCGAACCCTGCCGTGGCTTCGGCCGTTGCTCGGGCGTCCTTAATGGCGCGGCCTTCCGCTTCGACATCGCGCATTTTCTCGGCTTCCATTGCGAATGTGTCGACTGCCAGCGTCAGGTGCGTGTGGGCTATTTCGATATCCTGAAGCTGGGCGTCGAGCTCCGGGGAAGTCTTCGAAATGATCAAATTTTCGTAGAGCTCCATCGGCATGCCGATCTTACCCGTCAGCAGCGGGCTCTGGTTCCTGACGCAGGCAACAATCCAATATTCGCCGCGATCGATCGCCGCATTGAGTTCGGCATCGCGCTCTTTTTGCGGCATGGCGCGTAGCACCGCTCGAATTTCCTGAGCCTGCGGATAATTGCCGTTCAGGCCCGACTTCTGAAACGCCTCGCTGCGAAGGCGCTCACGGCGATCGTCTAGCGCCTTCTTCGCCTGCTTGTGAATAAGGGCGACCTTTGCCATGGCCCGATCGCGCAACCCTGCATATTCGAACGCTCTGGCCTCTGGCGTCACGCGTGAATCATTCGTGGCCCGAACGGTCGCGAGCGCCTTGTGGATTTCGCCCATGCGCTCGATACCCACCCCGAGAAGATCGAACTCGGGGATGTTTTTCTCATGGTTCAAATATCTGACACCGGCGTCGGTTAATGCGGCCGGCGTTGTGCCTCGGGCAAAGTGCTGCATGATTTTCACTCCTTATCTTCGATGAGCTTGCGATAGGCGTCACGGGCAGAGTTCCGCATCGAACCGCCTTCGATTGTGGTGCCGTCGCCGGTGTTGACGTAATCGATCCCGCTAAACAGCATGGATCCATTTTCTGGGGCCGGCTCATGGTAGCCGACAGCGATGCCCCCGGAACCTGAGCCATATCTGCCTACCTGCATCTGCGGTGCGTCAGCATCGTTCTTCGCGATGTAGAGACACCCGCACAAGACGTTGGCGTAATCGTCGGAGCCGGAGGTGGGATGGTCGACGCTGTCCTTCCCGGAGCGGTGAGTGCGCCTTTCGAGCAGGCGGAGCTCCCGGACCAAAATCGGCAGGTCGGCAAATGAGATCGCGCCTCGGACGAAGGAAGGAACTGCTTCAACGTAAAGCTGGCTCTTCGGGACCGGCGCGCGGACGTAGGCCATGCCGGCGGCTTCGAACGCTGACACGACCCACTCGCCCGAATAGTTGTCGCCGGTGACGCTGCTGCACCCGTAATCCTTCGCCAGCTTCGCGAACTCTTCGGCGACATGGTTCGGGTCGAAGGGCGGCTTGCGGCCGACGATCGCGGCGGCGATGAAGCGGGAGCCTTCGGTGTAGCCGATGCACATTGTGAAGGCGTCGTGGCGTCCGGCGGATGCGTCGACGAAGGCGAAATAGTCGTGCTCACGTTGCGGCGGAAGCTGGACCGGCCGGTTCGGATCGATCGCCCGGTCAATCGAGTCATCGTCGAGAAGTGCGGAAATGTCGCTGCGGAAATTGCCGCCCCACTCGGAAGCTGCTGCTTCGGGATCGGCCGCATACTCCTCGTCGATCCGGGCTTGGTCGATTGTCGGATTGAGCTTGCGGGTATCGGCCTTGATGACCAGCACCGGGCCGTCCTTGTTGAAGTTGTCGCGGTGCTTTTGGTAGATCAGGCCGATCTTCCGATATGGGCTGGAGATGCCGACCAACATCCCGCCAGTGGTGATCAACGCCGGGGTGGTTGCCCGATAAATTTCGAGGTCGGGATTGGCACTCGTCTCGTCGCGCCAAAATGCCGTCTCGTCGAAGATGGCCGCGAGGAGTGTGCGAGAACGGACTGTGCGGAAGGAATTGGTCGTGACCGCGATCGTAACGCGATTGTCCAGTTCGATTTCGTCGGCGTTGTGGCTGATGACCATCCGGTGCAGGATCGGAGAGGCGGCGAAGAATGCCTTGACGTAATTGAAGATGGTCTTGGACTGATCCTTCGTTGGAGACATCACGACAATGAAGCCAGTTTCGCCGGGAGCGAGCTTGCCGGAATGGTCGAGCGTCGCAATGTAGGAGGCGATCAGGGCTGCTGCCCTCGACTTGCCGCCGCGTCGACCGGCCAACACCCAAAGCTCGCGGACGCGCTCCGTGGGAGGAGATCGACCTGGGCCTGCCAGTTCGGCGAAGAGGTCAAGCTCATCCTCGGTGAGGGCCTGACCCCAAGCGGCTCGGAAGATGGTGCGCCACGTCGACCATGAGGCGAGGTCGCCGAGGGCTGCTCCTAGCAACAGCGGGTCGGCCAGTGCGTCGTCGATCGTTTCGTGGATCACAGGCCACCTGCCTGCCGCTGGGCGCGGTATTGCTGGAGGGTGGGGGTGAGGTTCCTGGCCCGGCGCTCGATGCCGAGTGTTTCCAAAATTCGGCGAAGGTGACCGGCCAGCCGACCGAAGAGGTCCATGTCTGCGTCGAGACCTTCCGATAATCGGCCTTCCATCTGTTCGAGTTGGATCGACAGGGTGGCGGCGCGGCGAATGAGGGAAAGCTGGGATTGGGACAAGGCGTCTGCCCCGCCAAGATCGCTCGCGTGCTCTGAGCACAGGTCCTTGTACCGGCGCGACCAAGGGCTGTTCCCGTCGCCCTCGATGAACAGCTTGCGGCCGTTCGTAACGGCGCTGCGCTGGGTTGGCGCGAGCTTGGCGGCGATCTTGCGGTTCGCGGGCATATTTGCTCGGATATTTGTTCTGGAGCGCTGATAATCGCCCGGGCGAGCCATAAAGTCTTGATATTTGTCGGTTTTTCGGAGTTTGTCTTAGCTCCGTTCCCGCCTGACGAAGGCGCAACAGGCTCGTCGAGGGATGCCGGCGCAGGAAAATTCTGGGGCGCTGGTGCTTCTTTGGGGCTCAGTTTTCACAAGGAGGAGCCGCTATCCGAAGACCGTCCACCGTCGTTTTTAGGGGGGGTCGCCTATTCCTTTCGGCATTATACTTCCCCTTGGATAATGCTCTGCAGAATAGGGAAGAGCCTTAAAAACGACGGTGGACGGTCCTGACGGAACCTCTCAAAAGTCGACCTTGATAGCGTCGTCCGGTCTCTTGACCAGCTTTCTTACACCGTCCCTCAAGTTCCTCTTGGCATCATCCAGTTGTCCTTCATCGGTACTGTTCGCCACGGCGACCACGAGCGGTTGGATTGTCTCCATCGCCTTAGGAGACGCCAGGCAGACGTGCTTGCCCTGGCCGATATCGAACCGTCCCTCAATTCGGATCAACCCCGCCTTAGCCATTGCCTCGGCCATCGTGTGCTTCGTCGCATACGCCTTCGGCTCCTTCTCCTTCACCCATGCCTCCACATGAGTCGATGACAACACGACACCGTGTTCAAGGGGATTGTCTTTTTCGCCGTCTTTCTTGGGCGCTCGCTCCTCGGCGATAATGATCTCGCACAGGTCAGTAATCGCTCGCTCGGCTGCACTTTCTGACGCGTCAATAATTTCGGATTTGCGTTTTGTATGAGGAGCCGTCTGGCCATGGCTGACGTAGTCGTCGTACCTCTCAGCCCAATTGACGATTATCTCTAATCCGCCGCACTCAAGCCAATTGTAGAACTCAACCCATTTCTCATGTGACCAAGGGACCTCTGTTACTTCGGGGATGAACCAACGCCTATCGCTGTTCTCGACGCGAATTGCCAACTTCGAGTTCGACGAGGCGATGATGTGGACCCAGTTCTGGATATCGTAAGGCCGCTGGAACTTCCGATTGACCGGGATCGTCTTGCCGGTGATCTTGCTCTTCAGCTTGTTGTATGTCGCCCAGCTATCACCGGAATAAATCTCCTCAATCAGCACCAACCGCTTTTCCGCGCACCAGTCGGTAAACTGCGAATTATTGATCGCGGTCTCATCCGGGAAGCCAGTATTTTGATAGCCTACGATCGGCCTCAAAATGCTCTCGCCAAGGGTGGTCTTGCCGACACCCTGCACCTTCGAAATTAGCAACAGCCCATAATCCATCTTCCGTTCTGGCTTCGCGATAAGCGTCGCTATCCACCGCTCAACTTCCTTCCGCTCGACATCGATGGGGAACAGGTTGGCCAAGTATCCTAGGAATGGTTCAGGCGAGCCCCTTGGCGCCGTTGTAGTTGGCTCCTCGTCATCTTTGCCGGCTTTGTTCCAAGGCCGGATGTGTTGGTTGAAGGCCGAAGGGATATGCGTATTGAATGCCGACGAGCCTTCATAGGTAACGACGCCGCTCGGCATGCTCGGATCGTAGCACATGCGGGCGATCCGGCCGCGTTTGCTGAGCACGATCGTTTGGGCGATTTGGGTGGTCCCGGAAAAGCTCGCCAGCATATTGTTCAGCACCTTCGCATCGTAGACGATTTCGGGCATGTCCATGCACACGAACAAATCTGACTGCTCAACGTAGCCCCACGCGTCTTTCGCATGCTCGCGCAGGACAGCAGTGGGCTTTCCCTTCGGGTTCGGAAGAAAGTCGGTCATGTATGTTGCGGGATGGACGACGCTGCGAAACGGTGGACCTTTGTAGTGCCACGTCCCATCGAGCCGCTTTCCAAACATCTCTTTCGGAAAAGGATCGGCGAGGTCGAAGGAAACAGGCCATAGTTTCGTGAACTGAATCGAGTAAGTTGGGAAGCGCAATCGCTTGGCGATCTTGGCGATGGCCGATACTCCGGCGACGTCATTGTCGGCCACGATGTAGACCCTCTGGACGCCGTTCTTTTTTAGAACGCTCCAATCCGTCCTGCCGGGATTTTGAGCGCCGCCGATCCAGCCCAAGTGCGCCGCGCCGTCGAGCTCGTTGTGCCAAGGGTGCTTCGCGAACTCGTCGCGATCCTTGAGTGTGCCGCCGCTCACGAGCTCGGCCATGCGGCGCGCGGCCTTAGCACCCTCGTGCAGGAAAACTGTCGTGAAGTTCTTCTTCAGCTGGTCGAGGCCCCATAGCGGCAATAGGCCGTCCGGTTCGAGTTGGCGGATTTTGCCGTCATCCCACAAGGTGTAGGGCCGATATTTCGGCTCACCTTTGAGCTCGTTGCCGCGAAGCTGCTTCATCAGGATGTTGCCGCTCACGTCATAGAAGACGAAGACTTTGTCGTCAGGAGCCTGTTGAAGCTCCGGCGGCTCATCGTGCTTGTTCCAGCGGCGGACAAGCTGGACCACTGGCCATGTGAATTGGCCGCACTCGATTTCCATCGCCTTGGCTTCAGCTTCCTCCGGCTCATAGGTCTTGGGTGATCGGCCGTCCGCAACCTCGATACTGACAATGCCGCCTTCGCCAAATGTTATGGTGGCGACATCGTCCCAGTACTTGCCGTGGCTCTCCTTGACGACAGCCGTCCGGATCGAGCGGACCTCCGCGCCGATGCGGTCAACATATGCTCTGACTGAGGAAATTTGATGAAGTGAGCTAAGTATTGGTTTGGTCATTTCGCCGCATCCGTAAGTATTTCAAGGCGCGGCGTTCCACCTATCAGCTTTACTCTCCTCAGCAAAACCGATAGATTCAGAGCCGCGTTAGACCGCACAGGGACGTGAGAGACATTCTATTACTGCCGGGGTGGCATCCACTGTCCCGGCAGTTTTTCTATTTCGGAACGAAGTCGACGATCGGTTGTTCAATTCCCATAGGCCAATATTGGGGTGTGTTGCGGTACTGGCCGGCAATTATCATCGCCGTCTCGACCTCACCGGGCTCAAGGTCGAATTCGAACCCAAGCCAATCCTCGAATATTCGCAGGTAGCTCCACCAGCGGCGGCCATTCGGCATACTCGGAAACAGACCCAGATTAACGTAGTTGGCGCATTCCAGAATGCGGAATGTCCTCCACATCCATTCCTCATCGTCGCGATCGGGCGGGTCATATGGGAGCGTTTGATATGACTCGATCGCTCGCATTTCGACGGTATTGAAGCCGAAGTGTTGCACTATGGCGAGGACGCGCGGCTGCGCCTCTCGCGGCCACCATTCGATAAACTCCCCTGCAACTCTAATGGCCGTTGGATAGCGGATTTCTTCCTTCAATCGTCTCATCTAGGCCATGCTCCGCTCGCGCCGGCCGTTCTTCCGGTCCCGCTCGTTGACCGAATAGGTGGCCTTGGCGACCATGCGCTCCCGAGCTCGCTCAATTTCGGCCGCATCTTCCGGCGACGGGTTTTCCCAACGCTGCTGCCATGCGCGCTCGGCTTCTGAGGTGATGCGGACGATGGTGGTGGCGGGGATGCGCATTTCGATCGGGCCACGACCAGCGCTCTTCATCTTATGATAGGTATTTGGGCTGATGCCGTTCCGGTCACAGAATTCGTGAATCGTAAAAGCAGCGCGCGGCGCTTCATTCGTCTCATCCATGAGGACACTCCATAGGGACAGCGCACGCCGGTGAGGCGCGTTGGTACTCTTCTGCCGTTTGGTGTCTCGTGGTCGAAGACGACTATGAGCGGACCCCTATCCGCTGCGGAGACGCGTCTAGATTCCCCTAGAACGTCTCCGAAGTAAAGCGATATAAAAGAGCTTTTCTTTATTTGTGGATGGCGGTGACGTTACTCATTTCAACAGCGCCGTATCGGGGCGCGCCAGCCATAATTGCTTCGTCGATGAAATTCGAGGTCAGGTGAGCATAATGTCGCTCGACCATGGTCGTGTCTCGGTGCCCGAGATTCATCGCCACGACCATCAACGGTGTCCCGTTCATCACTGCCAGTGAAGCCCAAGTGTGACGAAGCTGATGGAAGCCGACTGCCGGGACGATCTTCGCAGCCTTGCAAGCTTCGCGCATCGGCCGGCCCTGCGATGACTCCTTCCATGCGTGCGAACCGTCCCGGCGGAACATCGGCTCGTCCCCGGCACGACCTGCAACAAACGCGGTGAAAAACTTCGCGCCTTCCTCGGTCAGGCGGACAGTGCGAGGCTTCCCAGACTTCGACGTATGGATCATGATCTTGCCGCCAGCGAAGTCGCGGACTTTCAGCGCGCATAACTCGCCATAGCGACACCCCGTCAGAAGCGCGCCATGCACGAGGTCGCGAAAGCCGGAGGCGCGATCGGCGGCATTTATTAGGCGCTGAGCCTCGGCGACCGACAAAAAGTCCGGGCGCGCTGCGTCGACCTTCCCGAACGGCTTCACCGTGCGCCAGGCATCAGGCTTGTCGGCAATTTCGTCGTTCTCGGCATACGCCCGGTTCAGCGCCGCCTTGAGTGTTGTGAGCGTCCTGTTGACTGTCGCCTTGCGCGCCCGAATTTCGTTTTCGGTTTCGGGAGCCTTGGCGGTCTTTTGCTCCTTGCCCTTCTTGGATCGTAGAAGCCGGCCCTTTTTGGCGAGGTCGTCACGCCATTTCTCAATCTGGCGTTTCGTGAGCTCGGATATCTTGTACTTGCCCAGCGTGGGAATGATGAGCGCGTTGGCGCGGCCTTCCGCGTCCTTGCCGCTTTTCTTTTCGGCCTTCAAATAGCGGATGTAATCTTCAATCGCCTCGGCGACAGTCAGGTTCGAGGTCTTCGGCCTTCCCTCGACGACGTTGCGGTGGAGAAGGGCGAGCTTCTGGGCCTCCTCGAAGGTGAACGTGCCTGGAGCCTTCGAGCTCTCGTCGGCCGTCTCGTGAGCCGTGCCTAGGAGGGAGACCCGGTAACGCTCGCGGCCGACATAGCGCCGGACCAACCAGACGCCGGCTGCGTCCCGAGACTTGCGGCGATACCCTAGATGGAGCCTTTCGGGAACAAGGGTCTTCCAGTGCGGCCGCTTGCCTACCGCGAGCGCTTTCCGCGCAGTCGGATTTTCCAGTTTCGCGTCTTTTACGGTTTTCGCCACTTCGCTCTCCTGCACAACTCGGAACAAATATGAACCAAATATCCGTCCGAGTTTGTCGGAGTTCCTCTTGGTTCGATTATCACCAAGTATATGATATTGCAGGGCTTTTGGATACCGGGAAAAACTCGGAAAGAGTGTCCGGACGCCCTCTCACGGCGGGAACAGGGGTTCGATTCCCCTTGGGCGTACCAAGTCTCGCCAAGCTCTCGGCAAACCATCAATCCGATCCATCGCCTTGGGTCGCGGCGGGTTTGCCTCATTGCCGCTTCTGGCGCAGCGGAGCCGATTGCATTAGCATTGCATCATGGGTTTTGAGGCACAGCTTTAGCGGCGCGCAGAACGTCGCGCTGAACAGGGCAGTCGATGCCACGCGGGGAGGAGCCAGATACAGAAACTACAATCGCAAGGCGTCCATCACGCTGGTCGGCACTGCCTGGAGCCGACCTGAGCTACAGCTGCCGACGGCGGATCGTTTTGGCGAGCTAGGCGAAGGCGCCTCTCCCTCGAAGGGTGGATGGCCGGGAATACTCGGCCCCTAGCACCGGCCAGCGAAGCTGCGCGCGACGCGCATGGCTGGGCTCTAGACGCCATACTCCAGTTGCAGTGTCGTAGCTTCTTTGCCGTTCGAATTTTTCTCAGTCATGGCTTCGCACGATACCAAGATATGCTGCGAACGACACATCCACGGCGCGCTCAACCATTCGATCTATTCCGGCAAGCCGAAAAGTGTTTGCGCGCCTGCTATTCCTCCGAGCGGATGACTGCCCATGGCGATCATCGGCTCGGTAGTTTCTGCCTCGAACACCGTCGACGCGAGCACCGTCCGTCCCAACGGCTTGCACAGCCCTTCGATGCGGCTGACAAGATTTACAGCCTTGCCGATCGCGGTGAAGTCCAACCTGCTGGCAGTGCCGATATTCCCCCAGAGTATCTCGCCGACATGCAGGCCAATGCCATATCCGAGCTCGGGGCCGCCATTGCGGCGCCGAGTTTGGTTGAGATGATCTATCCCGGCGCGCGTGGCCTTCACGGCGCGTACCGCCGCGTCACATGCGGCCCTTGAATCGCGCTCGCCAATCGGGAAAATCGCGAGGACGCCATCACCTATAAACTTGAGAACCTCGCCACCAAATGCGTGCACCGCGCCGGCGACGCAATCGAACCAGGCACCGAGTATCAATACGATCTCGTCTGCATCATGAACCTCGGATAGATCGGTGAAACCTCGAAGGTCCGCGCACAGAAGCGCAGCCCGTATCGTTTCTCCCTTTACTCGACGAGAATGACCGCTGAGCACATGTGCTGCACTGCGCTTTCCCAAATATGCTTCGAGCAATGCGCGTTTCGCGGACCGTTCTGCGAGTGCGGTCATCGGAGCCGCAGCAAACCGCGAGATCTGCCGCAGCAGCTCTGACTGCGCCTCATCCGGAGTATGATCGAGCGCCCACACCAAAGTCGGTGCGACACCGCCCGCTCGCTCGTCGAACACAATCGCCGGCGTCGTGCCAAGCCACTCCCGCAGCACGAGCCGGGGATCGGCATTCTGGCGGTCCGCGCCTATCCCCAAAGCCTCGACCACTTCACCCCCAGGCGCTCGCCAGAGCCAGATGCGGCGTGAAATGATCGGGTCGGGAGCATCCTGCGCCAGCGCGCCGGCGATGATCGGCAAGCCGTCTTCCATCAAATGCGTTGAGAGCTGCAATAGAAGTCGCCCACCGTCGCCAATATGCGCGGCGTCGTCCAGAAGGAATGAAAGCGAGTTTGCGAGAAGCATCGGTAGAAGGTCACTCGGCACCGGCTTATGCTTACGCCTCGAACATCTTCTTGCAACTAACCACATTCGCTTCAATCATGCACGGCATTCGATGCGGATGTGACCTGGAGTGAGCGATGGCGGAATCGGTTTACACAGAAATTGAGGTCGCCGCGCCACAAGCGACCGTGTTCGCGCTTTTGACGGATCCGGACCAGATCGTGCGATGGATCGGGACCGAAGCGAATTTGGACGCAACGCCGGGCGGTCTGTTCCTCGTCAATGTCGGTGGTCGCCATATGGCGCGCGGTGAGTTCACCGAGGTGATCCCGGTCCACCGTCTTGCCTACAGTTTTGGCTGGGAAGACAACGAGACCGTGCCGCCCGGCTCCAGCCATGTCGAGATCGACCTGATCGCGAGGGATGCGGGGACACTGATCCGCTTCACGCACAGCGGACTGCCGAACGCAAAGGAGCGTGACAGCCACCGAAGGGGATGGGAGCACTACCTCTCAAGGCTGAAGATCACTGCCGATGGGGGACATGTCGATCCCGACGTGCCGATGAAGAATATGTGATTTTCATCTAAGGGCCGCGGATGCCCGTAATCCGAACCAGGCGCGGCATGCGTCAACGAGGCCCCTTTGACCTGCCGTCGCCAAACCGGCCGCTCGGGAAACCCAGCGACCTGCGGGCTGCCGCACCATTACAGCTGCCGGCGACGGATCGTTTCGGCGAGCTCGGCGAAGGCGTCCGCGATCCCGGCGCCGCTCTTGGCGCCTGCGTGGAGTTCTTGAAACTGAGTGCTTCTGGCGCAACGCCTCGGATTGAATTAGCATCCGTTCATCAAAGCTCCGGCCGCACTCCTGCAGGATGCGGAATGCGGAGCGCAGGCGAGCGAGGCCGGGCGCGGTCACATGCCGGGCGCTGATCCAAGCGCGACGGGGCATCCGAATTCCGTTCGGCGGCAAGACGGCGTGGCCGGGAGGAGACCAATGCAAAAACTGCAATCACAAGGCGTCCATCACATCACGCTGGTCGGCGCCGATCGCCAGACCTCCATCGATTTCTGGGAAGGCGTGCTCGGCATGCCCTTCATCTTCGAGCAGCCCAATCTCGACAAGGCGAGCGAAAGCCACCTCTATTTCGACCCAGGCGATGGGCGGCTGATCACGGTCTTCACTGACGAGAGCCGCACGCCGGTCAAGCGTCGCACGCCGACCGATACGGGCTGCGTCCATCACATCGCGTTTGCGGTGTCGCGCGTCACCTTTTTGCAGGCGGTCGCCCGGCTCAACGAGCGTGAAATCAAGCACAGCGGCGTCAAGGATCGCGGCTTCATGGACTCGATCTATTTCGAGGATCCGCTCGGCCTGCTGATCGAACTCGCCTCCTACCGTTTCGAGCCGCCGGCGGGCTTCACCCATGCCGACGTGCTGATGCAGGCGCACAAGATCCGCGTCGCGCGCGGCGACTACAACATCGCCGAAGTGCACCTTGCCGATGCGATCCAGGCGCTTGTCGAGCGCTCGCGCGAAACCTTGTCGGAGGATCGCGCACCGAAAAATCCATACTGACGACATGCCAAACAAAGGGAGGACATAATGGCAAAGACAGCAACGAAGAGTGCGAAAAAGCCCACGGCCAAGACTTCGGCACCGATGACAGCCAAGCCAGGAGCGAAGCCGGCGGCCAAAGCTGCCGCTAGGTCAGCGGCGAAAGTGGCAAGGCCGGCGGCGAAGGTCTCCGCCAAAAAGCCCGCGAAGGCCAAGGTGAAACCGGCGAAAAAGCCGGCGCTGACGCTCAGCATGCTGAAGCCGAGCGTCAACAATATGAGCGTTCGAGTGTTTGCGCGCGCCGCCGGGCTCGACCATTCCGAAACCGACGTATGGGGCCACACGCGCTCGCCCGAATATATGGCGCGAAACCCGGCCCATCTGACGCCGATGATCGAGGACAAGGGCCTGCCGAGAGGTGTCTTGTGGGAAAGCTGCGCCATCATGCAGTACCTCGCCAACAAGCACGGGCTGGATAAGCTATATCCCAAGGCGCCGGCCAAGCGGGCAATGATCGACAGTGCCATGTTCTACCTGATCGGGACGCTCTACCCCTATGTGGCGCGCGCCACCTATCCTGCACTGAATTTCCCGCAATATGCCGGCGAGGTTGGTCACAGCGATGCTGATCCCGACAAGAAGTCGGAAGCCCAGAAGGCCGCTATGGAAGCGATAGCCGAGCCGCTGGAGGTGTTTCACAGCTTCTTCCGGAACGGCAAGCCGTTCATCGGCGGCAAGAACCCGTCGATCGCCGACATCCGCCTGGCGGCGACGCTCGAATTCCTCGCCGTCGTCGACTATGCGCTGCCCCAATGGGCAAAAGACTATATGGCGGCGATCGAGAAGAAGCTCGGCAAGGCCTATGCCGAGCCGGCCGGCGATGTGCGCGGCTATATCGCCTATGTGCGGTCGCAGGCCAACGCCTGAGGCACGGGCAGGCCGGCGATCGTCCGCGCGTTCTGCAGGAGCCTGCAATGATCTGGGGTAATTCTTTTTTACTCTCCCCTGTTTGCACGATGTGGGGAGCTTAAGGTTTCGTTAACCGAAACCCTTTCTACTGTATCCACCTCCAGCCCGCGACCACGGATGTACTGGCGCGGATGGAAAGCAAAGGTCGGCTGCGCGCCGGCCTTTTGCTTGTGGCAGCCCTGCCGAAGTTGCGGCTGTCGGCGCTTCACGGCGCCTGCATGGCTGATGAAGTGCGTTGCCGGCATCTTGTCATCGCCCCCATCTTGTCATCGCCGATGTCGGCCCTACCATCGAAGTAGTCCCGTCCTCGAGGGCGGTTCAAGGACAGAGGCCCTGTCATGAAAAGCATTGCTGGAATGGTGGTGATCGCAGGCGCTATGCTGGCGGGTGCAGCCGGTCAATCGAATGCAGCGACGCTCAACACCATGCCCGAGGTCGGGGCTGCCATCCAGGCGTGCTGGACCCCGCCGGCGAATGCCGGGAATTCCACCGTCACCCTGAGCTTCAGCTTCAGGCGCAATGGCACGCTGATCGGCCGGCCCAAGCCGACCGCCATCCGCGTGGCCGGCGACGAGAAGGCGCGGCAAGCTTTTGTCGATGCGGCGATAGCGGCCGTGGACCACTGCCTGCCGTTGAGCCTTTCACCGGCGCTGGCTGAAGGCATCCCGGGCAAGGTGTTCACTCTGCAATTCAACTCGCCCAAACAAAAACAGCCTGCAACGCGAGTGCAGGCTTCGCCTTGATCTTTTCCGACATCCGGATTCCACTTTTCGGGACCTAATGCATGTTGCGTAAAGTGTGCAGCGGTCTTGCGACAACGACATGCATTAGACAAGAACCTAAGCGCGTCACATGAGGCCCTGTCGACCGCGATGGGCTTTAGTGGCGGCTTCGTCTCGCCTCGACATGTCGTGCCAGTTCCGGCATCTCGAAGACATAGTCGCTCCAGGCCGATTCCGGTATCTGGCCGGCGAGATAGCACTCCAGCAAAAGCCTCTGCTCGTGGTCGAGTGGCCTCGGCGCACGTTCATGGTCCAGCCCAAGTGAATGGAACAGATTTTTGGTCAGGTCCGCGACCGTGAAGTGGATCGACATTTGCGGTCTCCTCCTTTGGTCGCTCAACGCCGAACCCAGGGCTAAGGTTTCAGCAACGGCCGGCCGGTAACGCCGGATTGATCGCGACGCGGAACCAGCCGCGCCCCTCAGATTTCGCCGTGGCGGGAGGCCGCCGGCGTTGCTGCCGGTTCGTCTCAATCTTGAAATAAAAATGTAATATTGAATTTACGCGAGTGGATACAATACTCTAGAAGTAAGGTCTCTGATGGCGGTGTGGTCTACTTCAATTAGGTAAAACTGATTTAGCTAGTACTTATCCATAGTCGACAAAGAAATCCTGTCCTCGGCGCAACAAGGATAATGGTCGTTCCAATGACACGCTTCTGGCCCCTCACGATTCTGATGCTGGTGTCAGCAATAGCCGTTGCGCTCGGCACATCCTTCTCTTACGCGGATAGCTGCGGTGCGATCAGGAGCCAATTGCTTTCGGCGGGGCGCAGCGGCGGAACCAGCCCCGAGCTTGCCCAACTGCGCCGGCAACTCGCCGCGATTCAGAGGCTGGAGAGACAGCGCCGATGCACCGCGAAAACGGCCGGCTTCTTCTTCAACCCCTGCGCCGACCTGGTCAGCAGCAAGGCGGAGGTGCAACGGCAAATCGCCAGACTGTCGAATTCGGGCAGCGACACGTCCGGATTGAAGGCCAGGTTTGTCGCGCTGGGCTGCGCCGCCCCCGCTGCCAAGACACAGCCGGCGCAGCAACGCACAGCACCCAAAGCCCAGTCCGCAGGCACAACAATTGGCGGTAATCGGATGCTGTTTTGCGTTCGCTTGTCGGACGGATATTTCTTCCCCGCGCCAAAATCGCAGTTCGCCAAGAGCGACGATCTGAAGGAAACGGTCGATCAGTGCCGCTATATCTGCGACAATGCCGGCGTCGACCTCTATACGCTGAGCGACGCCACTCGCGAGACCGAAGAGATGATCGCACTCGAGTCGGGAAAACCCTATGTGGAGCTTCCGGCCGCATTCCGGTACCGCGACGACGCGAACTTCAAGGCCTGCGACGTCAAGCGCTATTACCGGCGCGTCGCCGAACTCAGGGCACGAACCGTGACACCGGCCAACATGAGCAACGCCATCATTCCGTTGCCTACGGCAAAGCCGGATTTTGGCATCGTCGCGGAAATTCCTGAATCCGGGATCGAAACCGCCGGTGCCGCTCCCGCAGAGGCAAAAACGCAAGCTGCCGAGGTGCAAGGGGCTGCCCAGCATCAGTCGATCGAAAAAGCGGTTGGCGCGCGGCCGGTGAGAGTGGTCGGGCCGGCCTTTTTCCCGGCGGACTGACCAAGGCGGGCGATGGTCCGAGACGGCGAACGGCTGGCCGGATAGCCGCCTCAAGGCCTGGAGCCGTGCGCATCGATCGACGTCTGCCGGTTATTCGCAGACCATGCGGGCCCGTTTGCCGGGCTCGCTGACGTTCCTGCAAGTTAGCGGCTTCGTCGGCTCCGGCGACAGCACGGGCGGGTTGACGGCAACCCTTCTCCGTGGCGCTGCAACCGAAGCTGCGCTCCTGCGCACCGCCGGCCTTTTCGGCGTTTGCGGCGCCACTGGAAAGACGTCGGTCTCCAGTTGCGACTGTTCGGCTTGCGCCTGCGGCGAAGGCCGGTCCCAGAAACGGCGAACATCGAGCGGCTTGGGAATGATGACGGTGCCGTCATAGCTGCGCGCGCAGCCGCTTCCCAGAGGCAGCGCCAGGCACAGGAAGACAGGCAGAATCCGTCGAAACATCGGCAATACCCCTGCAAGCTTATAACGCTGCTTCGGCCTAACCGACAACCGGCGGAATAGGGCGAAGGGAGTAGATACGGTGAGGTAGAGGTCGTCGCACTTCCGGTCGAAGGCCTTGCTCGAAGATCGAGCGCGGATCGAGGTCCAGCGCGCGTTAAACCTTGCGATTCGTCAACGCTTCCAGCGTAAGGCCATGGTGCGATCGCACCATACCAAAGCCGCGCTCAGTGGCGACAATGGGATATTCGAAGTTCCGCTCCTCCAGTTACGGGCGGGAGCAGCGACCGCCGGCAAGAAACAGGGTCAGATTTACCCCAACGGACCTGTTTCGGCGATGGCGCGGCCATGACACGTTCTGGCTGCATGCAACGCGCTCCCGTCCGGCTTTTTTCTTTTAAAGCCGGTGGCTGCGATCGCCGACGAGACGATGCCGGCCGGAATTCACGCAAGCTGCTGATTCCAGCGGCAAACCGCGGCCCACTCCGACAAAGGCCGCGTTCGCTCCTTCTTAATCCGGCTGGACGACGTTACCGGAGCGACATGAAACTGTCATGCGACTGTAATAATCGGGGGCTATTGGCCTCAGCGGGCGCCGGAGGAATGGCGCCGAGAGACCATATTCCGAACAGGAGCAGGCCACATGAGACATTTCATCCGCTCGGCGGCCGTTGCGATTGCAATGGCTGCGGCGACGACCACCCTCACCCTGTCCGCCGCGCTCGCCGCGGACATCTCCGGCGCCGGCGCCACCTTCCCCTACCCGATCTATGCGAAGTGGGCCGACACCTACAAGAAAGACACCGGCGTTGGCCTTAACTACCAGTCGATCGGTTCCGGCGGCGGCATCAAGCAGATCAAGGCCAAGACCGTTACCTTCGGCGCTTCGGATGCGCCGCTCAAAGGCGAAGAGCTTGAAGCGTCCGGACTGGCTCAGTTCCCGATGGTGATGGGCGGCATCGTTCCCGTCGTCAATCTCGAAGGCATCAAGCCGGGCGAGTTGGTTCTCGACGGCCCGACGCTGGCCGACATCTTCCTCGGCAAGATCACGAGCTGGGATGACGAGGCGATCAAGAAGCTCAATCCCGACGTCAAGCTGCCTTCGCAGGCGATCGCGGTCGTTCATCGTTCCGACGGTTCGGGCACGACGTTCAACTTCACCTACTACCTCGGCGACGTCAGCGCGGACTGGAAAGAAAAGGTCGGCGTCGACAAGGCCGTGGAATGGCCGGTCGGCATCGGCGCCAAGGGCAATGAGGGCGTGGCCAACAACGTCTCCCAGACCGGCGGCGCGATCGGTTATGTCGAATACGCCTACGCCAAGCAGAACAAGCTCACCCACACCGACATGATCAACAAGGACGGCAAGAAGGTCGAGCCCACCGCGGCGGCGTTCTCGGCGGCAGCGGCCAGTGCCGACTGGAGCTCGCAGCCGGGCTATGGCGTCATCCTCGCCAACGAGCCGGGCGCCGAGTCCTGGCCGATGACGGCTGCCACGTGGATCTTGCTCTACAAGAAGCCGGATGATGCCGCGACCACCGGCGAAGCGCTCAAGTTCTTCGCCTGGGCATACGACAAGGGCGACGAGATGGCCGGCGAGCTGGACTACGTTCCGATGCCCGACAAGGTGGTCGAGAGCGTCAAGGCCATGTGGGCCAAGGAAGTCGTCGGCGACGACGGCAAGCCGCTCTACTCGGCTATGTAATCTCCTCCAGGGAGGGCGTCGACGGCGCCCTCCCTGTTGCCTTTAATCGCGAGGACCCAATGACCATCGCTTCCGATGCCATGCCATCATCCGCAGCAGCCCGGGCCAGGGAAGCTACGGTGCGGCGCTTCGCGCTCACAGATGCCATATTTCGCGGACTCACCCGTGCTTCCGCAGTTCTTGTGCTGGTCATCCTCGGCGGTGTCGCGATCTCGCTGTTTGCCGGCTCATGGCAGGCGCTGTCGTCCTTCGGTTTTTCTTTCCTGACGACTGAGAGCTGGAATCCGGTCACGGAAAAATTTGGCGCACTGGCGCCGATCTACGGCACCCTGGTCACGGCGGCTATCGCCATCCTGATCGCGGTCCCGATCGGCATCGGCATTGCAATCTTTCTCACCGAGCTCTGCCCGCGCCCGCTCAGGCGCCCGATCGGCATAGCGGTCGAGCTATTGGCCGGCATTCCCTCGATCATCTACGGCATCTGGGGCCTGTTCGTATTCGCGCCGTTCCTGCAGACGACGATACAGCCCTTCATCATCAACATCTTTCACGGCGTACCGGGACTATCCAGCCTTTTCGCCAGCCCTCCTTACGGCATCGGACTTCTGACCTCGGCGCTGATCCTCGCCATCATGGTGTTGCCATTCATCACCTCGATCACCAAAGACGTCTTCGATACGGTGCCGGCGGTGCTGAAGGAATCGGCTTACGGCATCGGATGTACGACCTGGGAAGTGACCCGGCGCGTGGTCATTCCCTATACCCGCATCGGCATCATGGGCGGCGTCATGCTTGGCCTCGGCCGCGCGCTCGGTGAGACCATGGCGGTGACCTTCGTCATCGGCAACGCCCACCGCATCAGTGCCTCCCTGTTCGCGCCGGGCACGACCATCTCGGCCACCATCGCCAATGAATTCACCGAAGCCGACGGCGATCTCTACACCTCCTCGCTGGTTTCGCTCGGCCTGATCCTATTCGTCATCACCTTCCTGATCCTTGCCGCCGCCCGCTATATGCTGATGCGGATCGACGCCCGTACGGGAGCCTGACCGATGTCGACATCCTCATCGCTCCACAGCCGCCGCAAAGCCAGGAATTCGGTGATGATGGCGCTTTGCGTCGTCGCTGCCGGTATCGGGCTTGCCTGGCTGGCGCTCATCCTCGGCGCACTGGTCTATAAGGGCACAGCCGGGCTTTCGTTCGCGGTCTTCACCGAGATGACGCCACCACCCGGCGAGGCGGGCGGCCTGCTCAACGCCATCGCCGGCAGCCTGCTGATGACGATCATCGCGGTTGTCGTCGGCACGCCGATCGGCGTGCTGGCGGGAACCTACATGGCCGAGTATGGACGTTTCTCGCGCATCACCACCGTCGTCCGCTTCATCAACGACATCCTGTTGTCGGCGCCGTCGATCATCATCGGCTTGTTCGTCTATGAATTGATGGTGCGGCCAATGGGGCATTTCTCGGCCATTGCCGGTGCCGTGGCGCTTGCCATCCTGGTCATTCCGGTGGTCGTGCGCACCACCGAAGACATGCTCAACCTGGTACCGAACGCGTTGCGCGAAGCCGGCGCCGCGATCGGCGCGCCGCGCTGGGTGGTGATCCGTTCGGTCGCCTATCGCGCCGCATTGTCCGGCATCGTTACCGGCATATTGCTGGCGATAGCACGCATTTCCGGCGAGACGGCGCCGCTGCTCTTCACTGCGCTCAACAACCAGTTCTGGTCGAGCAATATCAACGCGCCGATGGCCAGCCTGCCGGTGACCATCTTCCAGTTCGCTCTCAGCCCTTACGAGGAATGGCAGCAGCTGGCGTGGACCGGCGCACTCATAATCACCCTGACGGTTCTGGGCTTGAGCATCCTCGCCCGCAGCCTTACCGGACGCAGAGAGGACAGATGATGCAGATGTTGTCCCCAGACATGACGATGACCGAAACGGTCGCCGAGAAGACGAAGATCGAGGTCAAGAACCTCAACTTCTACTACGGCCAGAGCAAGGCGCTGAAGGACATTAGCCTGTCGCTGCCCGAGCGCAGTGTCACGGCCTTCATCGGCCCATCGGGCTGCGGGAAATCGACGCTGCTGCGTGTGTTCAACCGCATCTATGAGCTCTACCCGAAACAGACGGCCGAGGGCCAGGTGCTGCTCGACGGCAAGAACATTCTCGACCGGTCGCAAGATCTCAATCTGCTGCGCACCAAGATCGGCATGGTGTTCCAGAAGCCGACGCCGTTCCCGATGTCGATCTACGAGAACATCGCCTTCGGCGTCAGGCTCTACGAGAACCTCGGCAAGTCCGAGATGGACGGCCGCGTCGAACAGGCGTTGAAGCGCGCCGCGCTGTGGAGCGAGGTCAAGGACAAGCTCAACGCCAGCGGCTTGAGCCTGTCCGGCGGCCAGCAGCAGCGGCTCTGCATCGCCCGCACCGTGGCGGTGAAGCCGGAAGTCATTCTGCTCGACGAACCGGCGTCCGCACTCGACCCGTTGTCGACCGCAAAGATCGAGGAGCTGATCGACGAATTGCAAGCCGACTACACGATCGTCATCGTCACCCACAACATGCAGCAGGCGGCGCGCGTGTCGCGCCAGACCGCCTTCATGTATCTGGGTGAACTGGTCGAGTTCGACCGGACCGAGAAGATCTTCACGTCGCCCCGAGAGAAGCGCACGCAGGATTACATCACTGGCCGCTTCGGCTGAGCCGTTCCGATCATGCATATGAGGACAGGACCATGGGCGAACACACAGTCGCTTCTTTCGACGAGGATCTCGAGCAGATCAGCAAGCTGATCCGCGACATGGCCGACCTCGCCGGTTCGATGGTCGGCGGGGCGACCAAGGCCCTGTTGAATTCCGACAACGTGTTGGCGCAACGCGTCGTTTCCGACGACGCCATCATGGATGCGCGTCAACGCGAACTGGACGACCGCGCCATCACCCTGATCGCCAAACGCCAGCCGATGGCCCACGATCTCCGCCATGTGGTCGGAGCGATCCGCATGGCCGGCGACCTCGAACGCATCGGCGACCTTGCCAAGAATATCGCCAAGCGTGTGAGTGCGGTCGGCCTCAGCGTCACGCCGCGCGACTTGTCGCATTCCATCGACGCGATGGCGCAGCTGGTGCTCATCCAGGTGCAGGGCGTTATCGAGGAATATGCTGCAGGCGATGCGGCCGCGTTGGCCAAGCTGCGTGCCGCCGACGAGCGCATCGACGTCAAATACACGTCCGTGTTCCGCGAGCTGTTGACCTACATGATGGAAGACCCGCGCAACATCACCGCTTGCACGCATCTGCTGTTCTGCGCCAAGAATCTGGAGCGGATCGGCGACCATGTCACCAACATCGCCGAAAATGCGTATTATGTGCTGACCGGCGAGCAATTGCCGGGCAATCGTCCGAAGCAGGACGAAACGACAATGTCCGCGCCGGTGACGTGATGGGGGTGCCCAGCCGATGATCGCACCACGCATAATGGTGGTGGAGGACGAGGAGCCGTTGGGTGTGCTGCTCCGCTACAATCTCGAATCCGAAGGCTACCAGGTCGAGGTGGTGACACGCGGCGACGAAGCCGAGATCCGTTTGCAGGAGAATGTGCCCGACCTTCTGGTGCTCGACTGGATGATACCAGCGGTTTCCGGCATCGAGCTCTGCCGCCGGTTGCGGGTGCGCCCCGAAACCGAGCGGCTGCCGATCATCATGCTGACCGCGCGCGGCGAGGAGAGCGACCGAGTGCGCGGTCTTTCGACCGGCGCCGACGACTATCTGGTCAAACCGTTTTCGACACCGGAATTCATGGCCAGGGTCAAGGCGCTGCTGCGGCGCGCCAAGCCGGAAGTGCTGTCCAGCGTGCTGAAGGTCGGCGACATCGTGCTCGATCGCGAATCGCACAGGGTCTATCGCAAGAAGAGCGAAATCAGGCTCGGGCCGACCGAATTCCGGCTGCTCGAATTTATGATGCGGCATCCGGGCCGCGTCTTCTCGCGCAGCCAGTTGCTCGATAATGTCTGGGGCGAGACGATCTATATCGACGAACGCACCGTCGACGTGCATGTCGGGCGGCTGCGCAAAGCCATCAATAACGGCCGCATGCCGGATGTCATCCGCACCATCCGCGGCGCCGGCTATGCGATCAGGGAAGATTGATCCGCCTGGTCAGGCTACGTTCTTTCTGACGCCGGGCCTCATCTGCGCGCCCGGCGCGAAAATCTCCTGGTCGACGAAGCCAAGCGCCCGCATCGCGCAGCCTTCGCGGATCAGCGGCAATTCGTTTGGTTCGGTATCGAAGGAGATCGAGCCCGAATGCTGGCCACCGGCGGTCTGGGCGATGGCCTGGCGCAAGGCCGGCTCGATCAGATCGAAGGCGGCGGCACTGGCGCCGACCATCGCGACCGGCGCCGGATCGATCAGCGCGAACAGCGAGCCGAGACCGAAACCCAGCGCTTCGCCGGCCTTGCGGTAGGCCTCGCGTTCCGGCCCATCCTTCTCGCGCGCCCGGGCCGCCAACGCGCGCATGTCGGCGTCGCTGACGTCGGCTACCGGTTCGCTGTCTTCACTCATCTGCCTGGCGTTGCGCCAGATGGCGTAATTGCCGGCGTAGGCCTCGATGCAGCCGCGTCGTCCGCAACGGCAGAGCGCGCCGCCTGGACGATGGATCATGTGGCCAAACTCGCCGCCCGAGGAATGCGTGCCGGTGAACAGCTGACCCTTGAGCACCAGCCCCATGCCGATGCCGTGCGAAAGCAGGATGGCGATGAAGTCGTCGCGATAGCGATCCGGATCGCGCCAGCGCAAAGCCACCGCCATCATGTTGCAGTCGTTCTCCACCGTTGCCGGGACGCCGAATTCGTCCTCCAGCATGTCGGCAAAGGCGATGTCGGTCTGCGGCGTGATCGGCGACCACAGCATGGCGCGTGCAGGGGAGTCGGTAATGCCCTGAATCGCCAGGGCGATGCGGGCGACACTGCGGACGTCAAGGTCTGGATCCTGCAGCCGGCGCCGGACGATGGCCATGCATTCACGGATCAGCTCATCGCGTGGCATGGTCAGCGTGTCCAGCCGGCGCTGTTCCTCGGCGACCACCTGTCCCGCATAGTCGATAATGGCGGCCGACAGGAAATTCAGCGACAACACCACGGTCAACACCGCCGCAGCTTCCGGGTTGAGGGCGAGGCCGACCTGCGGACGACCGCGTTTCAACGAAGCGGGCTCGCTTGCCTTGCTCTCGGCGAGGATGCCTTCCCGTATCAGGTCGGAGGAGATCGCCGATATGGTCGAATGACTGAGGCCGGTGGTTGCTGCGATCTCCGTACGCGATGGCTGGCCGGCCCGGCGCACCGCCGAGATCACCATCGCCCGGTTGCGCCGGCGCAAATCGTCATGGCGGATTCCGACCGACATCGTTTGCTTTCCTCCCGGTTGCCGCGGCCGCTCATGAACCGGAAGCCGTCGGTAATGTCCGACAAATAGTGTCGGATGCAGGCAAATAGTGTCAGATGCCGGTGGCGCTGTCATCGTTTATTCCGACGCTCGAAAAAACTCGTAGAGTCATCAAAATCCATCAGAATCGATGTTGACAGCAGCCGGAGATCGGGCCAGTATTTTTTCGAGGCTCGAAAAAATTAGAGCTTCTAAGCTGGTCTTTGAGCCAATTGGTCACGCCGTACGCGGCGCAGGGAGGATATGATGAAGAAATTCACGACCGCCATTCTGGCGGGTGTCGCCATGACGCTGGCGCTGGCGTCGGTGGCGCAGGCTAAAGACAAGGTCATCGGCGTCTCCTGGTCGAACTTCCAGGAAGAGCGCTGGAAGACCGACGAGGCCGCAATGAAGGCGGCCATCGAGGCCGCAGGCGACAAGTATATTTCCGCCGACGCGCAGTCCAACCCCGGCAAGCAGCTCACCGACGTCGAGAGCCTGATCTCGCAGGGCGCCAACGCACTGATCATCCTGGCCCAGGACGCTTCAGCCATCGGGCCAGCCGTGCAAAAGGCGCTGGACGAAGGTATTCCGGTTGTCGGCTACGACCGGCTGATCGAGAACAAGGACGTCTTTTACCTGACCTTTGACAACAAGGAAGTCGGCCGCATGCAGGCCCGCGAAGTCTTCAAGGTGAAGCCGGAAGGCAACTACGTCTTCATCAAGGGCTCGGGTGCCGATCCGAATGCCGATTTCCTGTTTGCCGGTTCGATGGAAGTGCTGAAGGACGCAATAGACAGCGGCAAGATCAAGAATGTCGGCGAGGCCTATACCGACGGCTGGCTCCCGGCCAACGCCCAGAAGAACATGGAACAGTTCCTGACCGCGAACGACAACAAGGTCGATGCAGTGGTCGCGGCCAATGACGGCACTGCCGGCGGCGTCGTCGCCGCACTGACGGCACAAGGGCTGGCCGGATCTATTCCGGTCTCGGGCCAGGACGGCGACCACGCCGCGCTGAACCGCATCGCGCTCGGCACACAGACCGTGTCGGTGTGGAAGGACGCGCGCGAGCTCGGCAAGAACGCCGCCGAGATCGCCTCGCAACTGGCCGACGGCAAGCAGATGACCGACATTGCCGGCGTGAAGGATTTCACCACGCCCGGCGGCAATACCGTCAAGTCGCTGTTCCTGACCCCGGTCGCCATCACCAAGGATAACCTCAACGTCGTCATCGACGCCGGCTGGATCAAGAAAGAAGAGGTCTGCGCCGGCGTGGCGGCGGGCACTGTTGCAGTCTGCAACTGAGCCGACGTTTCCGAGACGTCCGAACGCCGCGGCCGCTCGCCGCGGCGTTTTTTCAAGAAGAGTTGTTTTTCCGCTTCCGGCGGATAACTTCTAGGCTGCTTCCGGCATCCGCGGCAGACGGCAACCCGGCGGGAGAAACAAGATGACCGACACAACTTCGAACACGCCGGTCGACGGCACGGCAGACCGGGCGCGTGAATCCGAGCTCGGCATCGTTGCCCGATTTCTCAAGGCAACCGAACTCGACACGCGCATGCTCGGCATGGTCGGCGCGCTGCTAGTCATCTGGGTCGGGATCCACATACTCTCGGGTGGGCTTTTCCTCACGCCGCGCAATCTCTGGAACTTGTCGGTGCAGACCTCCTCGGTCGCGATCATGGCGACGGGCATGGTGCTGGTCATCGTGATGCGCAACATCGATCTTTCTGTCGGCTCCGTCGAAGGCGTGATCGGCATGGTGATGGGCGTGGCGCAGGCCGAATTCCTCATCCGCGTCATGGGATTCCAGCTTGGAAATCCCTGGATATGGATCATCGCGCTGGCTGCCGGCGTGGCGCTCGGCCTCCTGATCGGCGCGTTCCAGGGCTTTATCATCGCCTATCTCGAGGTTCCGGCCTTCATCGTGACGCTGGGCGGCCTGCTGGTATGGCGCGGCATGGCATGGTTGATGACGAGCGGGCGCACCGTCGCGCCGCTCGACGCCACCTTCCAGCTCATGGGCGGCGGGCCGCGTGGCTCGATCGGCGCAACCGCAAGCTGGATCGTCGGCATTCTCGCCTGTGTGGGCGTCGCCTTCATGCTGCTCAACGGCCGGTCGCAGCGCAAGCGGTTCAAATTTCCGCTGCGCCCCGTCTGGGCGGAGACCCTGCTCGGTGTTGTCGCCTGTGCCGCCATCCTTGGCGCTGTCTGGATCGCCAATTCCTATCCCTGGCCGATCGGCATCGTTCGCCAGTACGCCCAGCGGAACGGCATCACCCTCCCCGAAGGCGGGCTGTTCATCGCCCATGGCATCGCCATACCGGTGCTGATCGCTGTCGCAGTCGGCATCGTCATGACCTTCATCACCAAACGCACCCGTTTCGGCCGCTATGTCTTTGCCATTGGCGGCAACCCGGAAGCGGCGGAACTTGCCGGCATCAACACGCGCTGGGTGACCATGAAGGTGTTCATGATCATGGGCGTGCTGGCCGCGATAAGTGCGGCAATCGCATCGGCCCGCCTCAATGCGTCGACCAATGCGCTGGGGACCCTGGACGAACTCCTGGTCATCGCGGCGGCGGTGATCGGCGGCACGTCGCTCGCCGGCGGCTCCGGCACAGTGCTTGGCGCCATGCTCGGCGCGCTTTTGATGCAGTCGCTGCAATCCGGCATGGTCCTGCTCGGCATCGATTCGCCGCTTCAGAGCATCGTTGTCGGCGCCGTGCTGGTGGTCGCGGTGTGGCTCGATACAGTCTATCGCAAACGGGTCTAGTGAGGAGAACGAGCATGGCAGACAGGACCGCCCCCACGGGCACGCCGCTGATCGACATGCGCAACATCTCGATCGCCTTCGGCGGCATTCGCGCCGTCGACGATGCCTCTGTCGACCTTTTCCCGGGCGAGGTGATGGCTTTGCTCGGACACAACGGTGCCGGCAAATCGACGTTGATAAAAATCCTGTCCGGCGCCTACAAGCGCGATGCGGGCCAGATTTTCGTCAACGGCGAGGAGGCTTCGATCTCCAATCCCCGCGACGCCAAGAAGTACGGTATCGAGACGATCTACCAGACGCTGGCGCTGGCCGACAATGTCGATGCGGCCGCCAACCTGTTTCTCGGCCGCGAGCTGATGACCGGCTGGGGTACGCTCGACGACGTCGCCATGGAGGCCGAGGCGCGCAAGGTGATGGGCAGGCTCAATCCGCGTTTCCAACGCTTCAAGGAGCCGGTGGTAAAGCTTTCAGGCGGCCAGCGGCAGTCGGTTGCGATCGCCCGCGCCATCCTGTTCAACGCCCGCATCCTGATCATGGACGAGCCGACGGCGGCACTCGGGCCGCAAGAGACGGCGCAGGTCGGCGAACTGGTCAGGCAGCTCAAGTCCGACGGCATCGGCATCTTCCTGATCAGCCATGATATTCACGACGTGTTCGAGCTTGCCGACCGTGTCTGCGTCATGAAGAACGGTCGGGTTGTCGGCACGGCACGCACAACCGACGTCACCCAGGACGAAGTGCTCGGCATGATTATCCTCGGCAAGTGCCCACCCGGCGCCATTCCGGGGCCGGGCGCCCTGAAGATCGCCGCATGAAACGAGAATTAGCCGGCTAATCACAAGTCGCCAAAATATGCCAGCCGTCACCATGCTTTGGCCTCGCCATTGTGTTGGCGTCGGGACTTGCCCATAAAGATGCCGAACCGTCCACGGGACGTATCCGCAATTGAAGAAGCTTTTTCCGACCGTTGCTTTCATCGCCGTCGCGCTGATCAGCCTGACGATGGCGGGTTTTGCCTATTTTGCCACCCAGGAGGCGGCCCGCATAAAATTCGAGGCGACGGCCGACGACGCGCTTAACCGGATTGAAAGCCGCATCGACCTGGACCTGTCGCTGCTGCGCTCAACCCGGGCGCTGTTCGACGCGCGCAATGGCGGTATCTCGCAGGGCGAGTTCAAGGCTTTCTTCAAAGCGCTCGACATCGACAATAATTTCGCCGGCCTGCGCGGCATCGGCTTCCTCCGCCTGGCGAAGACGGGAAACGAGGCGGCGGTCGAGCGCGATGTCCTGCACGATCACGGCGCAAGCCATCCGATCTATCCCGACACGAACTTGCCGTGGCGTACGCCCATCGTGCTGTTCGAACCGCTGGATCCCTCCAACAAATCCAGCATCGGCTACGACATGTTCACCGGGCCGGCGCAGCGCGAGGCGATCGAAAAGGCGATGGCCGACGACCAGCAGCACGCCAGCGGGCTCGTGCAGCTCGGCAAGGATACGGGTGCCGCGCAGACCTTCACCGGGTTCCTCGTCTTCGTCCGGCTCAATGTCGAAAGCGCGCCGGACGCCGTGAACGCGTCGAGATCCTCGACTGCCGGCTTTCTTTATGCGGCCTTCCGCGCCCGTGACCTGTTCCAGGCTGCGCTCAGCCGGGCACCATTGCTGCCGGTCAACACCGAGATCTATGACGGCACGGTGGACAGCGACAACCTGCTGTTCCAGTCGGAAACGCCGCCTGTTTCGAGCCTCGGCGACAGGCTGCTGGTCACCCGCAAGATCACCGTCGCCGGCCGGCCGTGGGTCGTCCTGTTCAGGCCGACAAGTGCCTTCTCGCAACCTTCCTCGCGCGCCATCCCGGTGATGCTCGGATTGTTCGGACTGCTGCTTGCGGGCGCCATCGCGCTGGTGGCCCGCTATCAGGAGCGGGCTTATGAGGCGGTCTCGCTGCTTCATGAAACGACCGAAAAGAGCCTGCTGGAAAAAGACCTGATGCTGCAAGAGATGAAGCATCGCATCAAGAACTCGATCACGCGGGTGCTGGCAATCGCGCGCCAGACAGCATCGCACACCACCGACGTCCAGGAATTCTCGGCGTCTTTCTCGGCCCGGCTGCAGGCGATGGCGGCTTCCCAGGATATGTTGACGCGCTCACGCTGGCAGAAAGCCGATCTCGGCGACCTGCTGCGCATCGAGCTTGGCCAGGTGTTCGGCAGCGAGCTTCCTGAAGGGCTGCTGTCAGGACCGGAGGTTCTTCTTGACGAAAAGACGACGCAGGCACTCGGCCTCGTCTTTCATGAACTGGCGACGAATGCGCTGAAGCACGGCGAGGCCGGCAATTCAGTCGGTGCGCTGAAGGTCGACTGGTCGCTCGAAGGCCGCGGCGGCGCCCGGACATTGGCTCTCAACTGGCGCGAGGCCGGTCAGAAGAAGCTCGAGACACCGGCAAAGAGCGGTTTTGGCACCAGACTGATCGATCTCAACGTCACACGCGAATTGCGTGGCACAATCAGGCGCGATTTTCGCGAAGATGGCTTGAAAGTGGAAATCAAGGTTCCGCTGCCGGCCTGAAACGCCGTCTCGTGGGCCGCGTCGCAGCAGCGCTTTAAAAGGCAAACGCGGAGACAGGTGGCCCGTCCCCGCGTTCGCTGTGGCCTGGAGTTCGAAACTAGTTGCAGCGAGCTGTGTAGATCCGGCCGTGACGATCTCTGTACTGGCAGTAGCCATTTTGCAGACGGCGAACGAGCAGACCGCCAATCGCACCAGCGCCAGCGCCGATCAAAGCGCCCTTGCCGCCGCCAACAGCGCCACCAATGAGTGCGCCGCCCACAGTGCCGATACCCACGTTCTCTTCCGTGGTGGTGCAGCCGCTGACCGCAACCACGGCAACCATGGCAATAATCATCTTCCGCATGGAGTCATCCTCACTTTTGTCCTCACTTTAATAAGCTCCAGCCGCCATTTAGCATGAAAGTACGGCCTTTGCCCGCACGATTTCATTGTTGATTAAGATAGTCTTTTTCGGGGCGTGCGCCGTTCGATGCTACCACGAACCCGGAAATCTCCAAGGACGCATCGTTTCAAGCCGATCAAGCAGAGGCGAGCTCGATCAGATCAGCTGGGAGGCGGCGGTCAGGACGATCGCGGCCATAAGCGCGACGGCGGCGAAACGGAGGGGCAAAACACGAGGCGCGGGCGCTGCGGACGCGTCGGGATCCTGAAAACCGCCCATCGAGACGCGAGCGGCCTGTTCCAGTCTGTTCAAGTCGGCAGCCGTCAAGGCCCATTCCTTTCATTTTGTGCCAAACTCAATCGATGTCCGGCGGATCGGCACGTTCGGACAGGATCGGACCTTATGGTGAACAGTCGGTTAAGGTTGGCGCCGCGCAGCAAGCCTTCTCGCGGCGACCGCGGATCGTTCAATCCGTCTCGAAATTGCCGTGAGGAACGACGAGGCGGTATTCGAGGCGGGTCCCGGTGATTTCGAGTGTCGCCGTTCCGTTCAACGAAGTGGGCACGACGCGTTCAAGCGCGACGCTGCCAAAACGTTTCTCGCTGCGCTGATTGTCGTTGGCTCCGATCACTTCGGCCCATGTCAGTGACAGCGCAGGCTCACCAGCGGAAGCTGCCGTCAGATCGGCTGTCACCTCGACGAAACCGTCGCTGCGCGACAGTGCGCCATAGCTGACCGAATTGACGGCGAGCTCATGCATGGCCAAGCCGATGTGCAAGGCGGCATTGGGGTTGAGATATGGATTTGCGCCGCGGAAACGCAGACTGTGCAAGGGGTCCGCGCCGTACCTGCCGACCTGACCGGAAACCAGCTCGCGCAGCGCCGCTCCCCGCCAATTGGATGACGTAACCAGGTCCTGCGAGGAGGCCAGCGACTGCAATCGGCCCCGGAAACGCGTCAGGAAATCGTCAATGCTGCCGGAATAGCGGCCCGTCTGGGTGGCGATGCTCTGTATGATGGCCAAAAGGTTCTTGGAGCGATGACTGACTTCGCGCAGCAGCGCCTTCAACGTCTGCTCCCGGCGTTTCTGCTCGGTTGTTTCGACCATGGTGGTCACGACGCCCTGCACCGCGCCGGTCTCGCTGCGGTCGGCGTCTATCCATACCTGAAACCAGCGGGCGCCGTCATCGGCCGGCACGCTGAGTTCGAGATGTTGAGGATTGCCGGAGACGATGACGTCGTGCTTGGCGGCGCCGATACGCTCCGCCTGCGCCGGCGGCAAGATGCCGTTGTTGTCGGAGGCATCGGAAGTCCAGGGCGCGCGCATGTTACGCGCCCACACCGTCTTCATCTCGCGATCCTGGTACAGGACGGAAATCCCGGCATTGTGCAGTGCATGGAGAAGGGCTCGGCCAAGCTGCATCCCGCTTTCGGCGGGATGCAAAGCGATGATCTCATCACTCTGGCCGCGGTCTTTCATTTTTCCGACTCTGGAACGCATCGGTCAATTTGCTCAACCCATGTCGGGCTGAACGGCTCGCGGAAAAATGGGTTCCAAAAGGAGGAGCTTCGTATCAAGCCTTAAAAAGCGGTCCGCCGAGCGGCATCCCGTTGGAGGACACTGCCCGGCGGTGGCTGGAAACCGTTTGAGGGGTGCGGCTTCCAGTGTTCGCTCGAATGGCCGCTTGGCATTCACGCTCGTCTGATCAGGCCGGCAATAAGCGATATGATCAGGAAGGCGAGAAAGATGAAGAACAATATCTGTGCTATGCCGGCCGAGGTACCAGCGATGCCGCCGAAACCAAGCGCACCGGCGATAATCGCCACGACGAGAAATACGAGCGCCCAGTAAAGCATGATCGATCTCCTTCCAATGCTGCGGTGAAAACGTGATTCGCCTCCGTTTGTTCCACCATTTTCCGAAAAAGACGATGCCGAAAATCTTCAGGGCCCGAATTGCCGCGGTGTGTGAAAAAGGTCCAGTTGATTGCCCCAGTTGGTTGCCAGTGAGTTGAGCCGGCATCACGCCCATCTGATCCGAGGGATCGGCTATCCCGGCGGCCGCAGCTCGGCCGCCAGCTGTTTCATGCCGCGGCTTTCGCGTGCCGGTCAAAGAACAGGGCCTGACTGATAAGCGCCTTGACCATGTCCGGATTGAACGGCTTGGTGACGAGGAAAGCCGGTTCCGGCCGCTCGCCGGTGAGCAGGCGCTCGGGAAAGGCGGTGATGAAGATCACCGGCACCGAGGTCGAGGACAGGATCTCATTGACGGCCGCGATGCCCGAACTGCCGTCGGCGAGCTGAATATCGGCAAGCACCATCTTTGGCCTCGCCTTGCCGAACATCGCCACCGCCTCGGCGTGGGTGCGCGCCGTTCCGACGACGCGGTGGCCGAGGCTTTCGACCATTTCTTCGATATCCATGGCGATCAGCGGCTCATCCTCGATGATCAGCACGTCGGTTGCCACCTGACGGGAGATCTCGTTGCTCGCCTGCGCGAGGAGTTCGGAGAATTCCTGTTCGTCGACGTCGAGAATCTCCGCCGCCTCGTCTTCGCTGAAGCCTTCGACCGCGACCAGCAGAAAGGCTTGGCGGGGACGAGGCGCAATTGCATTCAGATTGGCCGCGGCGCGCTGTTCCCATGCCGACTGGGCATGCTCCTGCGGAACGCGAATGGCCACTGAGGTGAAGAGCTTGGCAAAGACCTTGTAGAGAGCGATGCGGTCGGTCGATGCGTTCGGAAAGATGTCGACATCGGCAATGATGGCCTCGAGCATTGCGGCGACCAGCGCGTCGCCGCTCTCCTGCGATCCGGATACCGCGCGCGAGAAGCGGCGCAGGAACGGCAGGTGCGGAGCGATGGTTGCTGATAGGCTCATATCGGACGTCTCCCTCATATGACGTGATTGCATGTTACAGCTAAAAACGGTTCGCAAGCCCAAACTTAGAAACGCGGGTTGTGCGAAAAAGTTCCGGTCATGCGGAACTAAGTATGCGGGCTGGCGTTTAGGGCGGGGTTGGGCAACCAGACGAGGCTGCCGCTTGCCTTGCGTTATGTGTTGAAGGGCGGCTTAAGGCTGGGACAAAAGGGCGAAATGAAGAACATGACGAAAGCTACCACGGGTGGCGTTGGCAACGGGCGCCGGGCTGCTTCCCGCGACCCGCTTGGGCCGAACTCAGAAATCGGCCGCAAACTCAAACAATACTACGACGAGCTGGTCTCCGACAATGTGCCGGATCGCTTCGCCCAACTGCTCAGTCAGTTGGAAAAGGCCGAACCTGTACAAAAGAAGGACTGAGGCATGGCGGCCGTCTCCCAGGGCTTCAAGACCGACTTGCTCGGCTCGATCCCGAGCCTGCGGGCTTTTGCCGTGTCGCTGACGCAAAACGCCGACAAGGCCGACGACCTGGTGCAGGAAACATTGGTCAAGGCATGGGACAAGCATGAAAGCTTCCAGCCCGGCACCAATCTGAAGGCATGGCTGTTCACGATCTTGCGCAACGAATTCTATTCGCAGATGCGCAAGCGTGGCCGCGAGGTGCAGGACAGCGATGGCGTCATGACGGCCAGGCTTGCCGTTCATCCGGCCCAGCACGGCCAGCTCGACCTCGAGGACTTTCGCGGCGCGCTCGAGTTGCTGCCCGAAGACCAGCGCGAAGCCATTATCCTCATCGGGGCGTCGGGCTTCTCCTACGAGGAAGCGGCCGAGATCTGCGGCTGCGCCGTCGGAACGATCAAGAGCCGCGTCAGCCGCGCCCGCACACGGCTGCAGGAAATCCTGAAGATCTCCGGTGAAGACGAGTATGGCCCGGACGCAATTTCGGCTCAGGTAACGGGATCGACGGCTGCGTGAAGCGCGGGCGTGTTCGAACCGCTCCGCGCCTCAGCGAAGCGGCGTGCGCCTGCAGGCCGTTACCACTGCCTCGACGAGATCGTCTCCCGAATAGGGCTTGGTGACCAGCCTGACGCCGGGAAAAGCTTTCTTGATCTCGTCGGTATCCGAATAGCCCGAAGCGAAGACGAACGGGATGCCCGCTTCACGCAGCCGCGAAGCAAATTGGAGCGTCGAAACGCCGCTCAGCATGAGGTCGACGATGGCCACATCGAACTGCGCGGCAACGTCTTGCTGTTCGATCTCGGTCAGATCGCGGGCGATGACCACATCGAGCGCGCCGTAGTCGCGGCAAAGCTGCTCGATATCCATAGCAATCAGGAACTCATCTTCCAGGATAAGAATCCGCAAACCGTCAAGCGATGGGCGCACGCAGCAATATCTCCTCAAACGCGTCTCTATCGTGAAACGGAGGAAGTCATGATGGTTATTTGGCATGCTGTCATTTAAAAAAACGCGCTGGCGCGGATGCGTTGGCCTCGGCCCATGCAAGGCATTTGCAACCCGCGCTGCCGGAGATAGGGTTAGAAGAGGTTCGTGCCGGAACCTTGGGGTCTGTCGGGCGTTTCGACCGAGCAAAAAGCATGGAGAGTGAAGCAATGGCGACTGCCACAGGAAAGGCCGCGAACGAAGCCCGCACGAATTCCGATATTGAGGCCGACATCGCACAACTGAAGGCCGACATCGAACAACTTACCAAGCTGTTGGCCAAAACCGGCGAACATGGCTATGGAGCTGCAAGGCGAGCCGCCGCCGAAAGCGTCGAGCAGTTGCGAACCCAGGGCGAGGCGGCCTTCGACAGCCTGCGCAGCAACGCCAGGGACATCGAGGCGCAGATGATAGCGCATATGCGCGAAAAGCCGGTGACTTCACTGGCGATCGCCGCAGGCGTCGGATTCCTCTTCGCGCTTCTCGCGCGCCGCTAGTTCTGCACGCATGGGAATGCTTGCATCGCTGATCTCGGGCCTCGCCTCGGGCGAAACCATTGCAGCGGTGCAACGCGCGCGCGTCGCTGCGATTGTCTATTCGGTCGCAGCGCTCGCGGCGCTGTGCGGCCTCGGCTTCCTGGTCGGGGCGGCCTATATCTGGGCGGCGGCCCGCTATGGGCCGATGGCAGCTTCCCTGAGCTTCGGGATCGGCTTTCTGGCAATCGCCGGTCTCATCCTGCTCGTCTACCGGATGTCGGCCGGCTCGCGCGCCAGGCGCCGGGCGAAGCGACGCAGCGCCGACATGAAGGCTATTGGCATCACTGCGGCACTCGCCGTGCTGCCGGCGCTGCTCAAGGGCAAAGGTGGCCTGGCGAAGGGCGGGTTGGGCGCCATTCTCGGCCCGGCGATAGCACTCGCTGCCTACGCCATCTACCGCGAGAACGTGAACCGCGGCTCCGATGATCCGGATACCGGCAAACGGGATAGTTCGGAGGAATAGTTCGGGGCAAACGATTCTGGCGCCCGGTCGCAAAATGCTGGCGTCACAAATCTTCGAGCGGAATCGATATTTCGGCGACCACGCCGTCCGGCCGGAATTCGTGGGTCACCTCGCTGGAAATGACCTTGGCGAGGCTGCGGCGGATCAAGATCGAGCCGAAGCCATGGCGTTCGGGCGGCGCAACCCGCGGGCCGCCGCTTTCGCGCCAGGCCAGCAACAGACGCCGTGCACCCTTCCTGCCTTGTACCTTCCAATCGAGATCGACCTTTCCGGAGGAAACCGAGAGCGACCCGTATTGCAGTGCGTTGCTTGCCAGTTCATGCAGGATCAGTCCGAGCCCGACTGCCTGGTCGGGTGAGAGCAGGACATCGGCGCCGGAGATCGCCATTCGCGATTGTCCGGCGGCTTGGAACGGCCTTACCTCGATCTGCACCAGCTCGCGGATGCCGATGCCGCGCCACTCGCGGTCCGACAGCATGCTGTGCGCAACGCCCAGTGCCTGCAGCCTGGCGCTGAAGGCTTCGAGGAATTCGCTTGGCTGGCGGGCGTGGCGAACGGTCTGCGTCGCCAGCGCCTGTACGGTTGCCAAAGTGTTCTTGACGCGGTGATTGAGCTCGCGCAGCAACAGCCGTTGACGTTCGTCGCCAAGCTTGCGTTCGGTAATGTCGTAGTTGACGCCGAAGATCAGCGTCGGCTTGCCCTCGCCGTCGCGCTCTATGACGCGGCCGCGCGTTGCGATCCATCGCGGCGGATCGAGGCCTTTGACACGGTATTCGCCAAAATAGTCGTCGCTGCCGGTCAGCGCGTCGCGAAAGCGTGTTTCGGTCTGGTGAACGTCGCGCGGGTCGATGGCGGTCAGGATGTCGCGCGCCCTCAGCCGGTTCGACTTCGGCAGGTTGAACAATTCAGACAGCAGGACATCGCAGTCGATCATGTCGCTGCGGATATCCCATGCCCAGCTGGCAAGCGAAGCCGCGTCGAGCGCGATAGCGCGCCGCTTTTCCTCTCGAACCAGTGCGGCCTTGGCTATCGCCGCGCTACGTGTTGCATCCTTCAGCGTGAACAGGCTGGCGGCGAGTCCAGCCAGCGCCGACAGCTGGTCGAGCTGGACAGAGGAGGGACGTGCGTGCGACTTCCGGTCGAGCACGCACAGCGTGCCGATCAGCGCGCCGTCGATTACGATCGGGACGCCTGCGTAAAAGCGGATATGATGCTCGCCGGTGACCAGCGGATTGGCTTTGAACCGCGGATCCGCCGCCGCATCGACCACCACCATCGGCACGTTGCCGGCTGCGATGGTATAGGCGCAGAACGATGTCTCGGTTGCGGTTTCGGTCTCGTCGAGGCCGATACAGGACTTGAACCACTGCCGCTCGGCATCGACCAGCGTGATCAGTGCGACAGGCGTTTGCATCGCCGAAGCGGCAAGACCGCCGATACGATCGAAATCGGGGTCGGCAGCCCTGTCCAGCGCGTCGAGGCCGTGCAGCACGGCAAGGCGGTCCGCGGCGCCCACCACACGGCGAATATCGGCCGGCAGGCCCGGCGTTTTCTGGCTATTGTCGTCCACTATGCCCCCGGTGGCCGGCTCCGCTGATTGGTCAGGCCAACCGACCGGTTTGCCGCCTTGCAGAGCCGGAACTTTCGCGGCGGGGGACCGTTACCAGCCAACGCCCCGCTAGTTATGCCTGCCGGCGCCAAATATGGAGCCAGACAATGCCAAAAATCATTCCTGAAAACAAAGCCCGTCAAGGGGGGCGGGGTCGGCATGTCCTTCGTATCCTGATCGCCGCGCTGTTGCTGGCTTTTATCGCCTGGGGCGTCGCCGAAATATACGGCTGGATGATCGAGACGCCGAAGACCGAACAGGGCAACACGCCCAGCGGCTAAGTTCTCTCCATCGCCCGTGCCAGCTCGCATCACGCATCCCACGTCAGGCAACCCTTGCCTCGGCGGCGCGCGCCGGGACGAGAACATTCAACGCGCGCGGATGGATTTCGACGGTCGTCTCGCGATCGAGCTTTACCAGTTCGCCGTCCATGACGGCCTGAACTTTCCTGTTGGTCGAATGGATTTTCAAAATGGCGCGGTTTGCCTGATGGATTTCGACATGCTCGTTGCCGCGCCATTTCCCACGGGCGACGTCAAAGAGGAACCTGATCAATTCGCCGCGCCGCCGTGCCACGGTGACATAGATGCCCAGCACGCCGCCTGCAGGATCATCGGCGTAGGGCAGGTGGCCCTCGCCGAACAGATTGTTGGTGATGCCGATACCGGTGATCCGGGTTCTGATCTCGGCCTCGCCGATCGTCAGCGTTACGTTCATCGCCGGCGGGTTGTTGATCGTTGCCCAAGCGGCTCGCACCGAGGCACGCATCTTCCCCAGCCGCGAGCCGAATTCCATCTTCTGGCGCAGTTGCACCATCCTTGCGTGCATGCCGATCGAGAATTGATGCACGAAAGGCCGGCCGTTGGCGGTTGCAATGTCAATCGCCATCACCTCGCCGTCGGCAAACGATTTCAGTGCCGCATCGAGCGTCTGCGGAATACCGAGGCCGCGCGCAAAAAGGTTCATTGTACCAGCCGGCAGAATTGCCAGCGCCTTCTCCCCATTCATCAAACGGGCTGCCGCGGCCGAAATGGTGCCATCGCCGCCGCCAGCCAGCACGACATCGATGCCGCGCCTGGAAGCTACGCCGTCCAGCGTGGCGACGATATCCTTGCCGGCGACGATTTCGATATCGATCGAGTGGCCGGCAGTCTCAAGCGTGCCGCGCATCCGACTGGCGAAGGCCTCAAGATCGATGGTGCGCAGGGTGCCCCCGTCCTTGTTCAGCACCGCTGCAAACCGCATGGCCGTTCCATTTTACAGCACCTATCGGGCCGGGACGGGGCCCCAGCCGGGAGTGGAACGGGGCGGCCGGGAAAATGTTCCTTTCGACCAGCGCGGCGAATCCGAGAACCATTGACATCGCACCGGGTGCACTACGGCTTTTTTCGGAACAACAGTGTGGTCACAACGTTGTGAACATGCAGAAGACGCTGCGCCCGCAGTGACGCCAGGCGGGCAGGGCGTGCACGAAATCCGACGAGGAGACACTGAGATGATCCGCACCCTTTTAACCACGACAGCAGTCGCAACATTGATTGCGACGGGTGCATTTGCGCAATCGGCGACGACCCCGGCGCCGGCGCAACCACCCGCCGCCGAGGATACCGCTCCGGCGATACGTGCCGAGGGCAGCCTTGCCACCAACATCATCGGCGAATCCGTCTATAATGGCACCGGCGATGATGCCCAGAATATCGGCAAAATCAGCGATATCGTCTTCGACGAGCGCGGCGAGGTAAAATCCGTCGTCATCGGCGTTGGCGGTTTTCTTGGCATAGGAACCAAGAACGTCACTTTCGACTACAAGAAGATGCAATGGGCCGAAAGAAATGGCGACCGTTGGCTGATAGCTCAAACGACGAAGGATGAGTTGACGGCTCAGCCGGATTTCGACCGGAGACCTTACGATCCGCCTCCGCCACCAGCTTCGGCCGATAATGCGGTGCCTGCCGCCCCTTCCACCAGCGCGCAAAATACAACCCCTGCGCCTGCCGCGCCGGCTGAGCCAGTGAAGCGCGCCGAAGGCAATCTCGCCACCAATATCATCGGCGAGACCGTCTATAACGGCACCGGCGACGACGCCCAAAACATCGGTGACGTGAACGACATCGTCATCAACAAGGAAGCCAAGGCGCAATCGCTGATCATCGGTGTCGGCGGCTTCCTCGGCATCGGCGAAAAGAACGTCGCCTATGATTTTGACAAGGCGCAATGGGCCGAAAGGAACGGCGATCGCTGGCTGGTCGCGCAAACGACCAAGGAAGAGCTGCAGGCGCAGCCGGACTTCAACCGCAAGGCCTATGATCCGGCCCCGGCAACCACTGCCGCGGCTACTGCGCCCGCCACCGTCACGCCTACCGTGACGGCCAGCAACACCGCGACGACCAACAACACTGACCAAGCCAGCAAGACGGCTCAAAACGCTCCGGCAGCGGCGCCTCCGGCTAACTCGGCGGCCGACCAGACCAAGACCGGGTCGATCGACAAGTCGACGCTAACCGAAATGCCGATGGGCGAAATCCGGGCCGAGGATCTGGTTGGAACAACCGTTTACGGCGCCAACGATGTCAACGTCGGCGAAATTGGCGATATCGTGCTTGGCAGCGACAAGAAGGTCGACGCAGTCATCATCGACGTCGGCGGCTTCCTTGGCGTCGGCGAGAAGGAGGTGGCGGTCGGCATGGACAACCTGAAATTCATGACCGACAAGAACGGCAAGCGCTATCTCTACACGAACTTCACCAAGGAGCAGCTTGAGGCGCAGGCCCCCTACGACAAGGCCACCTATGCGCAAAATCGCGACAAACAGCGCATGATCATGCGTTAAGCTGCACACAGGCCGACAAAGAAGCCCGCGCCGGCAACGGCGCGGGTTTTGCTTATGTCTAGGGAAAGCCGGCGACATGGCCGGCAACGCCATTGTCCGTCAATTCGGCGAGCGCCAGGGACTGGTCGAGATGCTCGGCCCGCCAGGCGAGCAATTTCTCGGCAAATTCCAACCGCGACGGCAGATAGGCTGGATCGTCAGCGACGTTGGTCAGCTCGCCGGCATCCTTCTCCAGGTCAATGAGCAAGGGCGGCAGGCCGCCGCCGAAATGCACATATTTGAACTTTTGCGCGCGGATGACGGCGAGATTGCACTGACGCGGACCGATGCCGAAATACCGTTCTGCATCACCATCTGCGATCGAGCGGAAATCGAATTCCCAATGCGCCGCATCGCGCCAATCGTCCGGCTCCGTGGCGTCCAGGAAAGGGACCAGCGAGCGGCCGTCGAGATGCGGCAGCACTTCGCCGCCAGTGAGCGCGAGCAAGGTCGGTGCCAAATCCACCGCCTCGGTGAAGCGGTCGACACTGCTGCCGGCAGCCTTGCGGCGGCGCGGATCGCGAATGATCAGCGGAATATGGAAGCTGCCGTCGAAGAAGCCGCCCTTGCCCAGCATGAAATGGTCGCCCATCATCTCGGCGTGGTCGGAGGTCAGCACGATGACGGTGTCGTCCCATGCATCGGCTGCCTTGACCGCTTGCCAGACACGGCCAAGCTGCGCGTCGACCTCCGAGATCATGCCGTAATAGAGCGCCCGGATGCGGCGAAAATTATCGTCGCCCCAGTCGCGCACCTTGCCCCCCGAGCCCGGGCGGAATTTCGACCGTTCCTGCCGGTCAAATTCAAAGGCGAGGTAGGGGTGGCTTGCTGCTTCGGCCTGCCAGCTTTTGGCGCGGTCAAAAGCTGGACCGATGGCCGGATCGTACATGGTATTGTAAGGCGCCGGCACGATGAAGGGCGGGTGGGGGCTGATGAAGGAAAGGTGCGCGAACCAGGGCGTATCGCGCTCCTGCTCGCCGAGCCAGCGGATGAATTCGCCGGCCAGGAAGGCGGACGGCGTCTCGTCGTTCGAATAGATTGGCGGAGCGTTGCTGATCGCGCCGTCGTTTTCCAGGATTTCGCCCACCGGGCGGTGAATGGCGGGGGAGCCGGCGCCGGCATCGACGCCGCGCGCCTTGAGCCATGACAGCCAGGGCTTCTGGTGCTCGGGCAGAAGCTGGCGCACGGTGAAGCCGGGCAGCACGCCTTCATAGCTCTTCAGCTGCGGGTCGCCAGGCGCCAGCGTGCGCGGGTCGCGCGCCATGTCGGTATAACCGAACAGCGTCGGATCATAGCCGAGGGCGCGCGCCCAGAGCGCTATGTTGCCGTGGCGGGCATCGAGCGGTGTGCCGTTGCGGCAGACACGATTGTTCATCTGGTAGAGGCCGGTGTAGAGGCAGGCGCGCGCCGGCGAGCAAGGTGCGGCGCCGCCATAGTGCTTCTGGAACAGAACGCCCTCGGCAGCCAGCGCGTCGGCATTCGGCGTTTTTACCACCTTGTGCCCAGCAGCTGACAGGCAGTCGCCGCGCCATTGGTCGCAGGTGATCAGGAGAATGTTGGGGCGTTTTCCCGTCAACCGCGGTATCCTCACGCTGGCTACATGCGTCATTCATGGAGCGCAATTTCGGCGAGTATGCAAGCCGGTCCGGTTCGCCGAATGGTGAACAAAACCTGCTTGATCGTTCACTTTAACAGCACAGTCCATTCTGTGTTTGCCGCCTTTGCGGCCAGGAGGCGGATCCTCATATTTGCGTGGACAGCGGCAAGGGCCGCACCAGCACAAGGGAAGGAGCAGAAACATGCTCGACCAGGTCAAGGGCCTGCATCACGTCACCTCGATGGCCGGCGATGCACGCCAGAACAACGAATTCTTCACCGGTACGCTCGGCCTGCGCCGGGTCAAGAAAACGGTCAATTTCGACGCACCCGACGTCTACCACCTCTATTACGGCGACGAGGTCGGCACGCCCGGCTCGGTGATGACCTATTTCCCGTTCCCGAACATCGGCAAAGGCCGCCATGGAGTCGGCGAAGTCGGTACCACCGCTTACTCGGTGCCCGAGGGCACGCTCGGCTATTGGGAGAAACGGTTTGCCGAGCAAGGTGTCACCGGGCTGTCCCGCGGGGGGACGTTCGGCGAGAAGCGTCTTGCGTTCGCCGGTCCCGACGGCGACGGGTTTGCGCTGGTCGAGGACAGAGCGGACAGCCGTGCGCCATGGGCCAAGGGTGGCATTCCCACCGACGAGGCGATCCGCGGCTTTCACTCGGTGTCGCTGAGGCTGAAAGATGGCGGCGCCACCGAAGAGCTGCTGAAATTCATGGGCTATGAAGAGGTCGACAAGTCCGGCAACATCAGGCGGCTGGCGGTGAAGAACGGCAACGGCGCCGACGTCGTCGATATCGAATCGCTGCCAGGGGCCGGCTTCGCCAATCTCGGCGCCGGCTCGGTCCACCATGTCGCTTTCGCCGTCGAGAACCGCGCCAAGCAGGTCGAAGCGCGCAAAGCACTCCTCGATACAGGTTATCAGGTGACGCCGGTGATCGACCGCGATTATTTCTGGGCGATCTACTTCCGCACACCGGGCGGCGTGCTGTTCGAAGTCGCCACCAACGAGCCGGGCTTCGACCGCGACGAGGATACCGCCCACCTTGGCGAGGCGCTGAAACTGCCGGCGCAACACCAGCATTTGCGGCCCTATCTCGAGCAGCATCTGCAGAAACTGGAAGACTGAGGGCAAGGTCATGAGCAAGGATTCGTATATTCACAAGGTGCTGCCCGGTTCGCCGGGCGGACCGTTGCTCTTCGTCTTCCATGGCACCGGCGGCGACGAGGATCAGCTTCTCTCGCTTGGACGCGATCTTGCGCCGCAAGCGACGATCGTCGCTCCGCGCGGCGATGTCTCGGAACAAGGCGCCGCACGCTTCTTCCGCCGGACCGGCGAGGGCGTTTACGACTTGGGCGACCTCACGCGAGCGACAGAGAAGATGGCGGGCTTCGTCAAGGCGCATGTCGAGGCGGCAAGGCCATCTTCGGTGCTCGGCCTCGGTTACTCCAACGGCGCCAACATCCTGGCCTCGGTGCTGTTTGCCGAACCATCGCTGTTCGACGGAACGGTGCTGATGCATCCGCTGATTCCGTTCGAGCCGAAGGTCAAAGGCAGCCTTGGCGGCAGCCGCATCCTGGTCACCGCCGGCAGGCGGGACCCCATCTGTCCGCCTGATTTGACGGCGCGGCTCGAAGCCTATTTGCGCGCCGATGGCGCCGATGTCACAGTCGAGTGGCATGACGGCGGCCATGAGGCGCGGCCGAGTGAGATCGAGGCGGCGCGGCGGTTGTTCGCCGTGGCGTCGGATGAAAGGACCGCAAGCCATGTCTGACCTATTGCCGGAGATCGAACTGGAGGACCGCGGCTCGAAGGGTCGCTACCTCCTGCGTGGGCCGGGCGGTGCCGAGGCGGAGATGACCTTCACCAAGATCGGCGAGCACCAGATCATCATCGACCATACCGAGGTGCCGGATGCATTTCGCGGCCAGGGCGCGGGGCTTCGCCTGGTCAGCCGTGCCGTCGAGGATGCACGTGCGGCGGGCAAGACGATCATCCCGCTTTGCCCGTTCGCCAATGCTCAGTTCCGCCGCCATCCGGAATGGGCGGACGTGCTGAAGCGGTAAGGCACAGCCTCGACGAATGTCGAAAGAAGGGGTGCGCGGCTTTACCGCGTGCTCCTTTGGCTATTGGGGGCGTACAAACGCAAGGGGCAAACATACGGGATTTGCGCAGAGCGCCAACCTTGCCTAAGTATTGCCAGCAACCGGCTCGCCGTCCGCGGCCCGACCACTTCAACCGAATGGCCCTCCATGACCGAATCCGATCTCGTTCCCGTCTTCGACGGCCACAACGACACGCTGCTCAGGCTCTACCAGTCGAAGGATGCGGACGTCGAAAAACTGTTCGTCGAGGGGACGCCGAGTGGCCATATCGACCTGCCGCGCGCGAAGAAAGGCGGGTTTGCCGGCGGCATGTTTGCGATCTTCCCGCCGCCTGTCGAGAAATCCAAACGCGGCGCGGTGCCGCTGGCGCCGAGCGACAGCGAGCCCTTGCCACCCGAGATTCCGCGCGCCGATGCGCTCAACTCCACCATAGCGATGGCCTCGATCCTGTTCAGGCTGGAGCGGGCTTCGGCACTTACTGTCTGCCGCAGCGCCGGCGATGTGAGGAAGGCGATGGCGCAAGGCTCGATTGCGGCGGTGTTCCATATCGAAGGGGTCGAGGCGATCGACCCTGAGCTCACCCTGCTCGACGTTCTCCACGCAGCCGGCCTGCGCTCGCTCGGCATCGTCTGGAGCCGTCCCAATGCCTTCGGCCACGGCGTGCCGTTCCGCTTCCCGTCGTCGCCCGATACAGGGCCGGGGCTGACCGATGCCGGCAAGGCGCTGGTGAAAGCCTGCAACCAGCTGAAGATCATGATCGATCTTTCGCATCTCAACGAAAAAGGTTTCCGCGACGTCGTCGAGATCAGCGGAGCACCGCTGGTCGCGACCCATTCCAACGTGCACGCGATCTGCGGCCATTCGCGCAACCTCACCGAATGGCAGCTCGGCGCGATCCGCGATTCGGGCGGCATGGTCGGGCTGAACTTCGCCACCGGGTTCCTGCGCGAGGACGGCAGGATGAACGCCGACACCAGCCTCGACATCATGGTGCGCCATGTCGATTCGCTGCTGCAGGCGCTGGGCGAAGACGGCGTCGGCCTGGGCTCGGATTTCGACGGCGCCATGATCCCGGCCGCGATAGGCGACGTTGCCGGCCTGCCAAGACTGCTCGACGCGTTCGCGGCACGCGGCTTCGGGCGCGCGCTGATCGAGAAGATCGCCTATCGCAATTGGCTCGGCGTGCTGGAAAAGACCATCGGCTGAGCGGGTGATGCCGGCTTGACCGGAACGCGATTTGGGGGCGGACTATTCGAAACCCATGCGTTTAAGCCAGTCCTGGCCAATGCCGCGGTCGCGGATGATCGGTAGCGGATCCGTCGAATCCAGCCGCGCGCAGATGCGGTAGACCTCGAGCGTCTCGGCGTTCATCTCGCCGCGTTTGTAGAAGAACATGGCCGCGGCATAGCGGGTGCGGCCCGACCATTTTTCGCCGAGCGGCGTGTTGACCAGCTGCCACTGTTCGGCGGCTTCGGTGTCTTCCTCATGACGTTCGGTTTCGTCGGACATGCTCAGAAATCCGCGGGTGGATTGGCGGTGCGGCGATCGAGCCTGACGAACGGCCGCGGCACCAGTTTGGCACGCTTCATCAGCTTGTGATACCGCAGCTCGCGCCTGGGATGGATCTCGACGCAGAGGTCCGCTGCAGGCGGCTCGGGGGCGCAAATCTGGTCCACGCATCGCCGGGTCGCTACCTTTCGCCGACGGTGCCTTCGACCTCGGTTTCTCCAAGGATCCCTATCTCGACGTGAACATTGGAACTTGGCAGCCATGCAGAAGTTGCTTGACAGTGGCGAGCACCGTTCCACTGATCTTCGGGGCCGAAAGCCGGTCGGCTAGCCGGCGATGCTGGAGACCATCACCGCTGGAGACTATCACCCCGATGAAGACGACAGAGGCGCGCGAAGCCCTCCTCGAACCGGCTCGAAAAAGCGACCCCGAAAAGCGCGGCCGCAAGGCGTCGAAAGAGACAAGGCAGCTTCAACTGATCGAAGCGACAATCGATTCACTGGCCAAGCGCGGCTTTTCGGAGACGACGATGGCCGACGTCGCAGACGGCGCCGGCCTATCGCGCGGCATCGTCAATTTCCATTTCGAGAGCAAGGAGAAGCTGCTCGTCGCCACTTTGCAATACATGTATGACGAGTATTCGGCGCATTGGCGCAGCGCCTTGCAAAAGGCCGGCGATGACCCTGCCCGTCAATTGCAGGCATTGGTCGCGGCCGATTTCGACCGCTCGATCTGCAACAAGCGCAAGCTTGCTGCCTGGTGTGCCTTCTGGGGGGAGGCCAAATCGCGGCCGAAATATCAGGCCCTGAGCAGCGCACGCGATGCCGTCTACCAAAACATCTTCATCGATCTTTGCGCGGCGCTCCAGAAGAGCGGCCGCTATGCCTATGAGCCACAAGTCATGGCGCTGGCACTCAGCGCCATGCTGGATGGTCTGTGGCTGCGTTTGATGATGGACACCGAAGACACCACACGCGAGACGGCGCTGCAGGCCGCGAACGAATTCCTGTCTGCGGCATTCCCCAAGCACTATCCGAGATCTGCAGCCAGCGCTGCCAAGCCGGCGTGAAACAATCAAAGAGGATGGAACAGCAATGAAGACATTGACGCGACCTCTGAGAGCGCTGGTGGCTTCGGCTGCAGCGCTGGGGCCGGACAAGGACCTCGTTTTGTTTGACCAGTCCCGTTACGAGGACCCCGGCTTCCATCCGCTGCCGGTGGCGCCGGAACTCAAACAGCGGATGATCGCGGAATTCGAGAAGATCAAGGCCGGCTATTGAACTCCGAGATCGAACGAGCCGATGTGGTCGTCGTCGGCGCCGGCTTCACCGGCCTTTCGGCAGCGCTTGAGCTGAAGAAGGTCGGCGTCGATTTCGTGCTGCTCGAAGCCCGCCATCGCGTCGGCGGACGCGTCGAAGCCATGCCGAATGGCCTCGGCGAGCGGGTCGACAGCGGCGGTCAGTTCCTGTGCGAAGATATGCCGGAAGTGATGGCGCTGCTGCGGGCGCGCGGCAAGACATTGGTCGAGACGCATTTCGCCGGCGAATTCATCACCCAGCCGCGGATGAACGAGGCGCAAGCCAAGCACACGTACGGCACCGCGATGCAAATACGCGAGCGGATGAACGCGATCGCACCGAACGATCCGGCCATTGCCGGTTTGACCGTCGCCGCATGGCTCGATCGCCAGAACGATCCTGATGAAGCCAAGGCGGCCTTTCATTCGCTGATTGAGGGCCTTTGGTGCCTGGCAATGGAAAAGCTGCCGCTGTGGTACGTCATCGACAATGACCGCCGCATCATCAACGAAGTGTCGGAGCTGCAGTATTTCGTGCGCGAAACCATGCATTCGCTGGCAGATGATCTTGCGCGGGATCTCGGCGATCGACTGCGGCTGAACACAGCTGTCGAGGCCATTGAGCACGGGCAGGGAGGGGTTCGCGTCGTTTCGCCTGCCGGCGCGATCGAAGCACGAGCGGTACTGGTCGCCGTACCGCCGATGATGACCTCGAAAGTGGATTTCGTGCCGCCATTGCCGGCTGCGCTGGAGAGAGCCCTCGGCGTCTGGCAAAGCGGCGCGGTGATCAAATTGCTGGTGCGCTATCCCAAGGCTTTCTGGCGCGACAGGGGCTTGAGCGGCATGGTGATGTGGCGCGACCCGCACGGGCTTTTTGCTTGCGACGCCAGCAATGACGAGGCTCATCCAGCACTTGTCGTCTTCATCGGCGGGCCGCTGGCCCGGCGCTGGCGCGAACTGGGCGAGGCGGCACTGCGCGCCAAGGTGACGTCAAAACTGGAGGAAGCGCTCGGCGCCGAGGCGGCCGGCTTCTCCGATCTCAGCTATCGTGACTGGACGGACGATCGCTGGAGCGGTGGCGGCTACAGCGACCTTATCGTCGATGCGACGGCAACCTATGCCGAACGCATCATCCGCGCCGGCGCGCCGCCGATCCATTTCGCCTCGTCGGAGCTGTCGCCATCATTTCCGGGCTACGTCGAGGGCGCCATCGTCGCCGGCCGCATTGCTGCGCTAAAAATTATTCAGTCGGCCATCGCCATCAGAGCCTCAGGGTCATAAGCCAGGCGGATCGAGCTGCCGACCGGGATCGACGCGCATTGCCACGAGCTCAGCCTGCTGGTCAGGCCGCTGATCAACATGTGCGTAATGTCGCCCCCGCTGATCATCACGCGCGAGCAGATCGACGACATGGTGTCGATCTTGCGCGAAGGCATTTCGCGCACGATGGACGATCTGCGCCGGGAAGGTGTCTGGGAGGAATAGGCGTTTATCGCCGGCGGCCTTGTCGACGTCTTGCCTTTGCTGGCGGCGGCCCGTGGCGTCCATATCGGGTTTCCTGGAGGCGAACTGCCGTCTTGAACTATGCGTGGTGTGCCCGCGTTCTGGCGGCCTTCTGCGCCGCCGCCTTCCTTCCGCTGGCGCCTTTCGTCTCGGCGGCTTTCTTTGCGGCTGCGGAGCGCTCCTCAGCCGTCCGGCGCGAGGCCGCACGCTTGGCCTGCTGCGCCAGCGCCTCGTGCGATGCCGTGCTCTTCGGCTCGTGCTCGAGCACCTTGGAGACGGCTTTCGAGATCCGCGGGCGGCGTTTCGGCTTGCGTTCGCCCTGGCCGGCCTCATAGGCGTATTCGGCGCTTTTGCGCGTGCTCTCCTTCACCTTGCCCTTTTTGGGCGGGGGCAGGTCTACGCCTGCGCGTCTCGCCTCGGAAAGCCCGATGGCGATAGCCTGCTGGGTCGAGCGCGCGCCGTGCTCACCGCGGCGGATTTTGTCGATCTCCTCGTGCACGAACTCGCCGGCCTGCGTGCTCGGCGACTTGCCCTCGCGCTTGTCCTTTCGGGCCTTCTCGATGGTTTTCTTGTCCGGCATTGTCTTTCTCCCACATACGGGTTGCGACAGCCATTCGGGTTGCAGCTGCGCGCTGTCTTATGAGGATCATAACGCGTTGAGGACGCAAATGATCCCGGGACGGGTGATCCAAGCCCCAGCTGTCAGGACGTCGACGCCGATCTGTCCGAAGTCAGATGGCGCAAGAACCATCGGCTCGCCAGACCCGCGACTTCGTCCAGGGCGCCGGGCTCCTCGAACAGGTGCGTCGCGCCAGGGACGATGGCGAGCTCCTTCTCGCAGCGGAGCGCCGCCAGCGCCGAGCGGTTGAGCGCGATCACCTGCTTGTCCGCGCCTCCGACGACGAGCAAGGTCGGCGCCCGGACGCGCGGCAGGGCGTGCGCTGCAAGATCGGGCCGGCCACCACGCGAAACTACGGCCGCGGCCTGGTCGGGCCGCTCGGCCGCCGCCACCAGGGCGGCACCGGCGCCCGTGCTCGCGCCGAAATAGCCAAGACGCAACCCCGACGTGTTCGGCGAGGCGCCGAGCCAATCCGTGACGCCGACCAGCCGGTCGGCGAGCAATCCGATATTGAAGCGCAACTCCGCCGTGACCTGGTCGATCCGCTCCTCTTCGGCCGTTAACAGGTCGATGAGGAAGGCGGCGAGGTTCGCCTCGTTCAGCCTTCCGGCCACGTAGCGGTTGCGCGGGCTGTGGCGGCTGCTTCCGCTGCCGTGGGCGAAGAGCACAAGGCCGCGAGCATCCGGGGGCAACGAAAGATTGCCCTCAAGCGTGACAAGCCCCGCGGGAACATGCACGACGTGCTCGCTATCCCGGTCCATATCCACCTCCGCTATGTCGATCTGGTGCCAGGCGCCGGACCCGCGCTCGCGCGCCCAGCCAATTCCTCTTCGGAAGCGGCAGGCTTGTGGGAAGCCGCAGGCTTGGGCACGGACCTGGCGAGGAGCGCGCGGACCTCTTCATCGCTCGTCTGCGAGAAATCCACGTACCAGCGCCCGACACCCAGCAACGGCTCTGGTGTCGTCGCGCAAACGACCTCGTCGGCGTCCGCCCGCATCGCGTCGCAAGTGTCGGGGCTACCGACGGGAACGGCCGCGACAATATGGGCGGCGTGGTTTTTTCGCAGCGCCTTGATCCCGGCCCGCATGGTCGATCCGGTCGCAAGCCCGTCATCCACGAGGATAATGGTTCGTCCATTCAACTGCGGTGGGGGTCGCCCGTCCCTATAGAGGTGCTCGCGGCGCAGAAGCTCTTTTTCCTCCTTTGCAGCGACCGCGTCGATGACATGTGGCGGGATCGCGAGACCGTTGACGATTTCGTCGTTCAGGACACGTACACCTGAGGGCGCGATCGCCCCCATGGCCAGTTCCTCGTGACCGGGGACGCCGAGCTTGCGCACGACGAAGACGTCGAGCGGTGCCTTGAGTGCCTGCGCGACCTCGTAGCCGACCGGCACGCCGCCTCGAGGCAGCGCCAATACGATCACATCGTCGCGGCCGGCAAAGCGAACGAGTTCCCCGGCGAGTTGCCGCCCGGCCTCGCGGCGATCTGAAAAGATGATAGCCATGACCTTCAATCCGCGTGCATCTGTTTTCCCGGTGGATGTTTTTTCACCAGCCTGCGTCCACATTCCGTGGGATGGCTGCGGCACCGGTACCATTTTGGAACTCGCTCGCTGCCTGGACGTTCCAAGAATAGTTTCGATCGCGAGGTGCCGGCACCGGCACGCGCCTCAGCGCGGATCGTGATCCGTACATGCCTCGTCCGGCCAGCTGGCAATCTAGCGATGCGTCGCAACAGGTCCGTCTGGCGACTTGTTGCCTCAGCAATCAGGGAAAGGAAGATCCCATGCAAGTTCAGGAGATCATGAGCCGTCGGACCGAACTGGTCGGCCCGAACACGACAATCAGGGATGCCGCCCGGAAAATGCGGGCCGACAATCTCGGCGCCCTTCCGGTCGGCGAGAATGACAGGCTGGTCGGCATGGTGACAGACCGCGACATCGTGATGCGCGGCGTCGCCGAGGAGCGCTCAGCCGGCAACACGACCGTTCGCGAGGTCATGTCCGAGCATGTCTATTGGTGCTTCGATGACGCCGATATCACCGATGCGGCGAAGATCATGGCCAAGCATCAGAAGATCATGGCCAAGCATCAGGTGCGTCGTCTTCCGGTGATCAATCACGACAAGCGCCTCGTCGGCGTCATCGCCCTGGCCGACCTCGGGCGGACCGATGAGGAAGCCGCCAAAATCGCTCTCGAAGGCGTTTCCGAGGCAACGGACGATCCCCGGCGCTAGACGCTCGCTGGGCGGTTGCCGCCGTGCTCGCCGTTCTTCTCCATCTGGGCTGAACGCCGCCTGCTCAGGCAGCCTTCAGTTTGGCAACTATCGCGCTTTCACTTCTATGCGGCGTGTCTTGTCCTTTGCAGCGGGGTTCTTCGGAAGCTCGACAGCCAAAATGCCGTTTCTGAAAGTGGCCTGCACCTTGTCGGCATCGATCTCCGCTTCCAGCGGGATGGTCCGCTGAAACCGGCCATAACTGCGTTCGCTGTAGGTGCGGCCGCCTTCGCCTTCTTTGTGCTCCGAACGCTTCTCGCCCGTAATAAAGAGGGTGTTTTCGCGCAGCTTGAGCTCAACGTCCTTCTGCTCGAGCCCCGGCAATTCGGCGGTGACCTTATAGGCTTGGTCTGTTTCATGTACGTCGACGCTCGGCCAAAGATCGCCGGCCGTAGTCGCTTCGGCCATCGGCGCGAAGAAGTCGTCGAACAGGCGGTCAATCTGCCGGTGGAATGACGTGAGCGGGTCGCGCGCGGATGGGTAGAGGCTGCGCGATGGCGTCCGGGGCGCCAAATCGTGATGTGCCATGGTTCTTCTCCTGTTTTTTGTGTCTGCATCACTCGTCGCCATGTGATCGGCGACGGCAAACAAAACTCGTCCACCTATGAGGATGTTCCGGTGCCGGCCAAGAAAGGTGGTCGAAAAACAGCGGCAAAAAAGCCGGCCCGAATCCCCTCATGACGGGCCGACAACAGACGGGACCTCCGACAATAAATGCGCATCAGGACATGCGCATGGGGGAACAACGGGCAGGTACGGCTGTTTGGTCACATCACCTAGTCGGATTTGAACGGAAGGAGGATCTCGATGAACGCCACCGGACTCGACGTATTCGACAAGACACTGCAGACCACGAACATCTGGCTCGACGAGATCATGGACGAGATTGGACCGGATCGGCAGGTCGCCTGGCACGTTCTCGGAGCGGTGCTGCACGCCCTGCGCGACCGTATGCAGCCGGATCTTGCAGCCCACCTCGGCTCGCAGCTGCCGATCCTGGTGCGCGGCGCCTTCTATGACCAATATCAGCCTTCCAAAGCTCCCGAGAAGATGCGGTCGCTCGACGAGTTTCTGGCCAAGATCAAGGCGGAGCTGGAATTTACCCGCCCGGTCGATTCCAAGGATGCATTCAGGGTCGTGTCCAAGGTACTCGCCCATCACGTCGGAGAAGGACAGATGCACAAGGTCTGGGAATCCCTGCCGGGCGAGATAAGACGCGTCGCCGAAGCTCAGCAAGCGGCGTGAACGGCGCAGGCGCGGGCTTCTCGCAACCTCCTTGGGGAAATAGCAATGCCACTCACCCTTATCAGCCCAGCGTTCCGGGCAGGCGGAAGAATTCCCGAAAAATATGCGCGTGACGGCCAGAACGTCTCGCCGCCGCTGAAGTGGTCCGGTGTCCCGGATGGTACCAAGAGCCTTGTTCTTGTCGTGCGGGATCCCGATGCACCAAGCGGGATTTTCGGGCACTGGGCGGTGTTCAACATCCCGCCGGATGCCGGGGGACTAGCCGAGGCCGAAGACGGCAAGCCCGGCCCGTCGGCACTCAGGCAAGGCACCAACGATTTCGGCAATGCGTATTACGACGGTCCGCAGCCGCCTGCAGGGCACGGCGTCCACCATTACCACTTCCTGCTGGCCGCGCTCGATGTGCCGAGCCTCAGCGTACCAGGACAGGCGGGCGTGCATCAGGTCTGGAAGCAAGCCCAGAAACACGCATTGGAGGAGACGGAGCTGGTCGGAACCTACGAACGGCCGGCGTGACGCGGGCCGTGTCGGTCGCCGCCTTCACAATGTAATCTGGGCAAGCGGTTTTCGGGCAGGGCCGTGGATGACCGAACCGTCGGCGGCGAAGATCGAGCCGTGGCAGGGACAATCCCAGGTGTGGTCCGCATTGTTCCAGGTTACGGTGCAGCCCTTGTGGGTGCAAATCGCCGAAACCGCCTGGAGTGCGCCTTCGGTGTCTCTCCACGCCGCAATCTTTTCGTCTCCCCTGACGATCACGCCGCCCATACCAGGCGCAATGTCGTGGGTGCTCGAGACGATCGATTGACTGCGGCCGTTCTTGTGGAAGTCCTCAGGATAGGGCCGGGCCGGATCGTAGAGTTTTTGCCATGGGCTCGGGCGGCCGCAGATCAGGTCGGCGATCATCTCGCCCACGGCCGTCCCGTTGGTGATGCCCCAGGCGTTGAAGCCCGTGGCAATGTGGAAGCCGGCGGCCTTGGCGGGATAGGGTTCGCCGGCATATGGGATCCTGTCGGCCGTATCATAGTCCTCATTGCACCAGCGCCAGGCGACGTCGCCGACCGGAAGGTTCTTTCTTGCCCAGTTTTCCAGTTCGACAAACCGCTTGGCCACGTCGCCGTCCCAGCCGGTGTTGAACTTGGGGCCGAGCGTGACCAGCAGTGGCCCTTCGGCATCACGGCCCGTGCGGATGGAATGCGTCGGGTCGTCGATGCCGATGAACATGCCGTCGACAGGGAGGGGATCGTCGATCCGAAAGGCCATGGCGGTGTGGCAGCGCGGTTGCGTCCGGTTCGCCATGCCGACGGGGCTCTTCACCGTCATGTTGGTGGCGACGACGACGTGCCCGGCATCAACGGCGCCGCCATCGGTGACGACGCGCCAGCGACTTGCCTCGTCGATCGAGGTGGCGCGGCTGTTTTCGAAGATCCGACCGCCACGGGCCGTCACCGCTTCCGCCAGGCCAACCAGATACATCGCCGGATTGAACTGCGCCTGGTCGGGGAACCGTAGCGCGGCGGCCGTTACGAAAGGCAGCGGCGCGCGGTCGAGGATCTCGGCCTCCAGCCCGACCTGGCGCGCGGCCTCCGCCTCGGCCGCAATCTCCGCGCAGCGGCTTTCACTGCAGGTGTAGGTATAGGCGTCCTTGCTCTCGAAATCGCAGGCGATGGCGCAGTTGTTAACCCAATCGCGGATTTGGCGCGCGCCGGCGGAATTCGCATCGGCATAGGTCTGCGCCAGGTCCCGGCCAACGCTGTCGATGAGATGACGATAGATCAGCGCATGCTGCGTGGTGATCTTGGCCGTCGAGCGGCCGGTCACCTGGCCGCCTGTGCGCAGGCCTTCGAGGACGACCACCGACCGGCCCGCCTCGCAAAGCCGAAGCGCCGTCGTCAGCCCGACAATTCCAGCACCCACGACAACGGCGTCCGCACGGATCGACCCTTCGAGCTGGGGATAGTTCGTGGAGGCGGCTGCCGCCACCCAACAGCTTCCCGGTTTTCCCAAGAGAATGGCCATTTCAACCGCGCCCCTTGCGTCTCCATGCACTTCCATCGACAACCGCGCCGGCGGAGGAACGTTCCCGAGCTTGGTCGCTTTCAATCATTGTCTCGCCACCCCGGGTCAGAAAAGCGCCGGGAAGGTGCGAGGTGCAGGCCATCACCCAGGTGATCGCCTCGCGGTCGTATTCGTCGCCGGAGCGCCAGTCCTCGAAGAAGGCGTTCAGCCTATCGACACGCCCCGGCCAGATACCGGCGGCCTGCAGGCCGAGCGAAACGCCGTAATTGGTGAAGGCGAACTTGGTATCGCGCAGCCATGGCGCGCGGCTGAAATAACCGGGCGGGTCGACCCACATCGTTTCCAGGGTTCGCTGCGAACGCCTCGTCTGGGCCTCGGCCCACGGCTCGTCGGGAAAGAAATGGGCGAGCCACAGCATCATGCCGAGGCCGAGGTCCTGCTCGATGTCGAGCCTGCGCCAATCGCGCTCCATCAGGGCACGCATCTGCGCGATCTCGGGCGCCAGTTCCTCGTCGTCGAGCATTCGGTAAGAGACGTAGCCGTCATAGGCATCCATGCTGCCGAGGCCGTAGCCGGGGTAAGGACCGCTCAAATCCTCCTGCATCTTCCAGATCACGCCGCGGCCAGGGACCACAAACGCCGGGTGAATGTCCCGCGCCAGCGCAATGCCGCGCTCGCGGTATTCCGGCCTCAGATCGCCGAGACGCGCCAAAGCAAACAGCCACATCGCCAGATAGTGGAAGTACTGGCCGTCGCGATCGGCCGCTTCGCCGATCCTCAGTCCGCGCCGGCGGCCGAGCACACGCTCGACATCCACGACCAGCCGCTCGGCCGCGTCCAGCCAGCGCTGTTCGCCAGTTTCTGTGCAAAGCGAGACGTAGAGCACGACCCCGAATGCGTCGGTCCACAGATACCGCAAGCCGTTGGGCCAGATGCCTTCGGCGCGCATCCAGTCGAGTTTTTGCAGGACATAATCGACGTCACGCAGCATCGCGCCAAGGCCCGAATCCACGGCAGACTTTGCCGATGTTCGGTTCCATGCGATTGCGGGCATACGGCATATCTGCCTCCGCTCCGGTTGGCCTTAGCCAGATACCCGAAACGATCTGATCGGCGGCAGGTTCCTTGGCCGCTTTCACCGGCGCGACCCTCACGATTCTCGCGGAGACTTTGCAGGCTGAAGGAACAGCAGAATTATGATGCGCTGCGCTGGCCACGGACCGGTATCGCAACTGACGCTGCGCCGGAGCCCTTTAAGGTCGCCTGGCTGCGGGGACGTTGGAAATCGTCGACACACCGGCCGGCGAGCGGACGCGGCTGACCATCGATCGCCAGGCCGACGATCTGGCAGCGACGGTGATCATCGACCGGCCCGGCGGGCCGGAGACGCTTCGCCTCGAAACCTGTCGGCGACAACCATCACCGCCTTGAGAGCACCGTCGCCCCTGCCGAACCGCATGAGTTCCAGGCAGGTCTGGTGCTGACCGCGAAAGATCGCGAACAGGTGCTGCCGTTCAAGATGGTCGAACCCGAAGGTCACCATCATTAGGTCGACTGGCGGATATGCGGTTCAATGACCGATCTCGCGGCCTGTGCTGGTCTGTTCCTGGCGGCCTTGCTCGCCGCTACGATCCTGCCGATGCAATCGGAAGCAGTGCTGGTCGAACTCGTGCTTGCGGATTACTCGCCCTGGCTGTTCATCGGAGTCGCGAGCGTCGGCAACGTGCTTGGATCGGTGATCAACTGGCGGCTCGGGCGAGGCATCGAGCGCTTTCGGGGCCAACGGTGGTTTCCGATGAACCAAGCGCAACTGGACCGCGCGCAAGTGTGGTATCGCCGCTATGGAAAGTGGTCGCTCCTGCAGAGTTGGCTGCCGTTGTCGGTGATCCGCTAACCGTCGTCGCGGGCGTCCTGCGCGAGCCTTTTCGGGTTTTCCTTTTGCTGGTCACTGCCGCCAAGGTCGGCCGCTATCTGGTTCTTGCCGCCGTGACCCTGAGCGTGATCTAATCTCACGAAGCTTCTCGAAGCTGAGCTGGTTAGGTCGGCTGGTTCGAAGAGCCCTGTATGATGCGCGCGGACGGGAAGCGCTAGCTCTTTTTGACGGCGACCTTGTCGAGGGCTGCGCGCAGGCCTTTTGCCAGCTTCTGCGTATCGCGCGACCGGTCAACCAAGCTACGGCGCAGCGCTCCAGCCAACATCGACATTGTTAAGACATTCCTGTGGCCGCGCGCCAGGCCTGCACAACGAAGCTGTGCTGGTTCCAGATCATCAGCGCTCCACTCACAGCCATGAGCGCGACCACAAGGCCGCGGAACTGTCGTCCACTTAGGCGTTCGAGCCAGCGCTTGGCCAGCAGATTGGCAAGCGCAGCGCCCAAACCCGCGGCTGCGCCGTACATGACCGCCTGACCACCGAGCGCGCCGAGTCCGGTGAATACCGCGATCTTGACGACATCGGTCACAAACGAGTTCACCGATTTCGTGGCGACCAACGTCTCCTTCTCCGAACCGTAGTTCAGATAGAGCGAATTCAAGACGGGTCCCACCGTGCCCATCAGCGCCGACAACAGCGCGACGATCAGGCCGGCCGGGAGGAACCACCAGCGGCGGGCTCGGTAGCTCCGCTCGCGCGCGCCGCCGCGAAATTCCCAGACTGCACTGATCAGATAGATCCCTATGAGTATCTGGAGCCATTCCGCCCGACTGTTGGCGAAGAGCCAGGAGCCCGCAGCGGCACCGGCGATGGCGCCGGGCAGGTACCAACGGACCAGGCTCCAATCGATGTCGCGCCGGAAGGCCAGGGCGCGGATGGGATTGCCGATGAGCTCGGTCAAGGTGATGACCGGCGCAACCGCCGCGCTCCCTGTGATGAAAGTCACGGCGGGGATCAGCAATAGACCTCCGCCTCCGGCCGAGAGGGTGTTCAGTGTCCAGGTGAGGAACCCCGCCAACGCCAGGAGGCCTAGTCTAATCCAGTCCATCCGATCAGAACGAAGCGGACCTTTGATCGTTCCGAACGCGTTAGTTCGCAAAAGCCCGGCCCGCCCCTTGAGTCTCGTGTGCGATGGAAAGGTGATCTCAGGCGCAATGCTGGTGGCGGAGAGACGCCGTGCCAGAGAACCATTCCCGAGGTGGCGGGAAGAAGGCCGACGATCGCTCCGAGTCGGCCGAACTCCGCCGTTGGACGCGCGCGCGGACGCCCAATCTAGCTCTTTTTGACGGCGACCTTGTCGAGGGCTGCGCGCAGTCCTTTCGCCAGCTTCTGCGCATCGTCGTACGCCCAGAAATGCATGAAGAAGAGCCGCGGTTGCTCATCGAGCATGTGGCTATGCAACGCGGTGATCTCGATGCCGTTATCCAGCATGGCTTTGATAACCGGATTGACCTCCTTTGCTGTCAGCACAAAATCACCCGTGATCGCCGCCTTGCCGCCACCTGTCGATTGGAAGTTAATCGCTATTGCCGAGCCCATGGCCGCCGGCACTTCCATTCCATTTTCCTCGACCGGCTCAGCGCGCGAGATCGTGAACTGGTAGACCGCGCCATTGGCCTTACCCTTATAACCGATGGTTTGGTCGACACCGGCCGTGTCGAACTCGATCTGTGGTGCGGCTTGCGGCTGGGCGCCGCCTCCCATCGGTGTTTTGCTCAGCGCCAATCCGGCATGAAGCGCTGTGGCGAGCGTAACCGGGTCGCCCTGGCCGAAGACGTGCATGTAGAGTGTCATTGGCTCCGCGCGCAGCAAGTGGTTGTGTACCGCAGTGATCTCGATCCCGCTTTCTTCAAGCTTCTTCATGACCGGGTTCACCTCGTCCTGCGTCAGAACGATGTCGCCCATAACCATTGCCTGATCTCCCATGGGTTCGAACGCAATCCAGCCTCCAAGCGCAAATCCGGGTTTCAGGGCCACGCCGTCGAGCGAAACCTTCAGGTCCGTTCGCGGCAGCCCGACCCGGTAGACGCCATCAGGCGTCTCGGTTCCGGATTTGCCGAGCGCCTTAGCGATTGTTTGCCAATCGGGTGCCGCCGATGCCGGTTGGAGCAGCGCCGACATCGCGATCAGCATTGCTCCGGTCACGAGTTTTGCATGCATGGGATTTCTCCTTGTGATCTGCCCCCCAATTTGTCATGCGGCTGCTGGCTTCGTGGCGGGAGGGTCGGCGCCGCGCATGATCGCGGCAATGATTACGATCGCCGGGTCGCGCTCGAGCCCATTTTTGGATCGGGCTCGCCGGCATATGGAATCCTGTCGGCCGTATCATAATCCTCATTGCACCAGCGCCCCACGACGTCGCCGACCGGAAGGTTCTTTCTCGCCCATTTTTCCAGTTCGGCAAACCGCTTCGCCACGTCGCCGTCATAGGCATCCATGCTGCCGAGACGGTAGCCGGGATATGGGCTGCTCAGATCCTCCTGCATCTTCCAGATCACGCCGCGGCCAGGGACCACAAATGCCGGGTGAATGTCCCGCGCCAGCGCAATGCCGCGCTTGCGGTATTCCGGCTTCAGATCGCCGAGACGCGCCAGGGCGAACAGCCACATCGCCAGATAGTGGAAATACTGGCCGTCGCGATCGGCCGCTTCGCCGATCCTCAGTCCGCGCCGGCGGCCGAGCACACGCTCGACATCGGCCACCAGCCGCGCGGCTTCGCCCAGCCAGCGCTCTTCGCCAGTTTCCGCATAAAGCGAGACGTAGAGCACGACCCCAAAGGCATCGGTCCAGAGATAACGCCAGCCGTTGGGCCAGATGCCTTCGGCGCGCATCCAGTCGAGTTTTTGCAGGACATAGTCGACGTCACGCAGCATCGTCACGCAGCATCGCGCCAAGCCCCGAACTGGCAGAGCCGGCCCGTGTTCGGTGTCCCGCGATTGTGAGCATGCGGCATGTCTGCCTCCGCTCCGATTGGCCTTAGCCAGATACCGCGAAACGATCTGATCGGCGGCAGGTTCCTTGGCCGCTGTCACCGGCGCGACCGGGAACCCTCGACCTGATCATGAGTTTCGGATCCAGGCGCTCACAACGGGATGCGGGGGTTACCAGTCATTTTCGGAGCCTTTCGATCGAGGAGGCAAAGTTGCGACACCGCCAAATCAGAGTTGACGGAACTACTGTCTTCTTTCGCGAGGAAGGCCCGGCCGACGCTCCCGTGCTTCTGCTGCCGCACGGCTATCCCTGTTCGTCCTATCAGTTTCGAAGGCTGATGCCCGGACTGGCTGATCGCTGGCACACGTTCGCCCCGGATTTTCCTGGCTTCGGCTACAGCGCTACGCCCGACATGGCTGCATTCGGCTACGATTTCGAGACCTATGCCGGGTTTTTGGCGGCTTTCGCGGACGCGCTCGGCCTATCTCACTATGCGCTCTGGCTGCACGATTACGGCTCGCAGATCGGATTGCGCCACGCCATCGCCTATCCGGAGCGCGTTGCCGCGCTTATCATCCAAAACGGCGACATCTACGAAGACGTGCTCGGCCCGAAATACGCAGCCATCAAGGCGTATTGGAACGACAAGACGCCCGACAAGCATCGCCCGCTGGAAGAAGCGGTGAGCGAGGAGGGCTTCCGGCACGAGTTCATCGGTGAGGTTGGCGAGGCCGTGGCCGAGCGCGTGCCACCGGATCTGTGGAAACTCCATTGGCCTCTGATGGACACGCCGCCCCGTCGGCGGCTTGCGGTCGGCCTGATGGAGAAGCTGGAGGCGAACCTCAACTGGTTCCCGAAATACCAGGCTTATCTGCGCGAACGGCAACCACCGACACTGATCGTCTGGGGTCCCGAGGATGGCTATATGCCGGCCGCATCGGCCCGCGCCTACAAGCGCGACTTGCCGCAAGCAGAGCTCCATCTCCTCAATGGCGGCGGCCACTGGCTACTGGAAACCCATTTCGATGAGGCGCTTGCGTTGGTGCGCGACTTCCTCGCACGCGTTCACAGCCGAGCACCGACGCGACCGTCAGGTAACCAGTTGAAAGCGTGGTGATCCCGACAGGAATCGAACCTGTGACCTACAGATTAGGAATCTGCCGCTCTATCCTACTGAGCTACGGGACCACGCGGCCCGACACATAACCGCTTCGGGACGTTTCGCCAAGAGGCAGCTAGGCCGCTCGCTTGGGTTCGACCGCGAACGGGCTCAGGCCGAGCCAGGTCTGCATTTTGCGCGCGATGTCCTGGTCGCCCGTCAAGATAACTTTCGGCCCGGCCTTCTCGACGGTGATCAGCCCCATCCAGATTTCGGTCATGGTGTGCAGGTCGGTCGAGACGTAGAGATCGACATCGAAGCCCGGATCGTACCAGCAGAGGTCGACCTCGCCGTGCTTCTCGACGATCAGCCACCATGACCGCTTGGAGGCGGGGAGCTCCTGATACAGAAATTGTATCACCGTGCGCCCGTCGGGCAGCGGCGACGCGTTGAGATTGCGCCGCATGTCCCACATCAGCAGCGATGGATCGAGGTTCTTCAGCGACAGCCGCGACTCGACCCATTTCTGGCCCCAAAAACCCATCGCCTCGACGACGGAACGGAGATCCCTGCCTGCCTCGGTCATCCGGTATTCGAAGATGCCTTTCTCGCCGCGCACCTCCTTGCGCTCGACGATCCCGGCCAGTTCGAGCTCCTTGAGCCGTTGCGACAGAAGGGTCGGCGACATTTTGGGGACGCCGCGGCGCAAATCGTTGAAACGGGTCGAACCCGCCACCAATTCGCGAAGCAGAACCATGGTCCAGCGGGTGCACAGCACCTCGGCGGCCATCGATAACGGGCAGAACTGTTTGTATCCAGACTGGGTCACGATGTTGCCTTCCCTCAAACTCCGCCGGAACCGTAGGCCTTTCCCGGCGACGCGGCGAGTACAGAAACTGTACCGGCCCGGTGTGGTGGATTCGAAGTTCCTGCTTTCTGGGTGGCATCAGCATTAGGAACTTCAAATCCAAAACCACACTGGAAATCCAAGCACTTGCTGGTGTGGCTTTTGAATCCGAAATTCGCTCGCTGCGTTGCTCCAAAGTGAATGCGAATTTCGGATTCGCCACACCAGTACAGATCGCGGACTGGCTGGCGCCGGCCCTGCCATGCGACCCCTTGGCCGCTGCACGGGATACCCCTGTGCACGACCAGGAGACATGACCCATGACCGCTTACGTTATCGCAGACATCAAGGTGAGGGACCCGAAGTGGATGCCGGCCTATGCCGCGTCGGTCCACGACCTCGTTCACAAGCACGGCGGCAGATATCTGTCGCGCAGCGGCAATGTGAAGACGCTCGAAGGCAAGCCGCTCGACACCACGCTGATCGCCTTGATGGCGTTCCCGACCGAGGCAGCGGCGCGCGCCTTCACCGACGATCCTGCCTACGCGCCGTTCGTTTCGGCCCGTCAGGGCGGCAGCGACAGCCGTTTCCAGCTGATCGACAACTCCGATCTGGCCGGAACCATCCCGTATCTGCCGAAGGGATGATCTTGCCCTGCATTCGACGCATCGGGACAGGAATCTCCCAGCAACAACAGCCACAGCGCCCACCTGCCGGACCTCCCTACTTCCGGTGGCCGGCCGGGCTGTGCTTTTCAAGAAGAATGGAATGACTATGACAATCAACTTTCGCAATAGAGTTCTCGCTGCCGCGGCGCTGCTGTCGGCCTGCACTGCGTTGGCGCAGGCGCATCAGGCAGCGCCCGCGTCCGGTCCCAATCCGCTGGCCGACAAGGTACGCGCGGCCAACAGCCGCTTCGAGAATGTGGCGGCGGCGACCGCTGAGGGCTATGCGCCGATTCCCTGCGCCAGCGGCATCACCGGCGGTGCCATGGGCATCCATTACGTCAATCCCGGCTACCTCAAGGACGACGCTGTCGATGTCGCCAAGCCGGAAGCGGTGATGTACGAGCCGATGGCCGACGGCACGCTAAAACTGATCGCCGTCGAATACATCACCTCGAAAGGCCCCGCCTCGCTCGATGGGCATCTGTTCAACTTCAACAGCGCGCCCAATCGCTACGGCCTCGGCCCGTTCTACGAGCTGCATGTCTGGGCCTGGAAAGGCAACCCGACCGGCGCGTTCGCGGACATGAACCCGAACGTGTCGTGCGAACCGACGACTGCTGCCAGCCGGTAAGCAGCCGAGCCAGGCGGCGCCCGTTGCCGCCTGGCCGCGCTGAATTGCGGGGCAGCCGGCAACGGGCGCAAAGACGGCTCAGATAGCGGAACTTTCGTGATGCCGGCGCGCTTTAGTGTCCCGAAGGAGACACCGCATGAGCGCCACAAAAGAGTTCTTTGAAACCTGGCTGCAGGAGAATGTCGGCAATCTGCCGGCCGAGAGCGAGGTGAGCGTCGCCGTCCTGGCTCAGCAATTCGAGCAGGACGCCGATGCTGCCGGCTATGGCCACGAGGTTCGCGAGGACGAGCTCGGCAACATCCAGGAGGCGATCGAGGCAGCCCTGAAGAAGGCAAGGACAGGCGAAGAGCCGCAGGCTGCCGACGACAATGAGCTGGCGCCGGTGATGGAGGCGCTGGAGGTCGAGGATCCGAAGAGCGGGCCTTGACTGATTAGCCGGCGAACGACCACGTGCTCTGCACCTGACGGCGCAGGCCAACCACTGCGTCGATGCACTCTTCGGCCATGGTAACGGCATGGATCCTAGGGTCTCCGCGACGTCGCTTCGCTCCTGCTCCGCCCTAGGATGACGAAGGGAAAAATGTTTCCGCCAATCTGGAGAGGTTTGTAGTTCGCCATCAGTCGTCGTCCGATAACACGCAGACGCACTGCCAATCTCCAACATCAGCCATTGGCCTCAGCTTTCAGCGATCATGCCTTCGTCATCCTAGGGCGAAGCAAGGAGCGAAGCGACGCGGCGTAGACCCTAGGATCCATGCCGTTACGTTCGAGCCTCGCGGCCTTCGGTGAACATCAACACACGGAGGCGGATGCGTTCAAATTGATCCGTGTCATGCTCCGTCTGTTGTTGGTTGCATTTCTACGGCGCCAACTGATTCCACTCGGCAAATGCTACGCCGCCAGTGCCGTCTCCGCCAGCTTCACCCAATAGCTCATGCCGTGCGGGATGACATCGTCGTTGAAGTCGTAGGCCGGGTTGTGCAGGCCGGCGGTATCGCCATTGCCGATGAAGATGAAGGCGCCCGGCCGCGCTTCAAGCATGTAGGAGAAATCCTCGCCGCCCATCACCGGCTGGATCGCGCGGTGCACATGGCTGTCGCCGGCGACGTCGGCCGCGACGTCGCTGGCAAAGACCGTCTCTTCCGGATGGTTGAAGGTGACGGGGTAGTTGGCATTGTAATCGACCTCGATCGTCGCGCCGAAGGCAGCACCCAGGCCTTGGCAAAGCGCGCGGATGCGCTCTTCGGCCTTCTTGGCAACCTCCTTCTTCAGCGTGCGTACCGTGCCGGCGATCTCGGCGGTCTCGGGAATGACGTTATAGGCGTCGCCGGCATGGAATTTCGTCACCGAGACGACCACCGCCTCGACCGGATCGGTGCTGCGCGAGGCGATCGTCTGCAATGCGCCGACAAGCTGGCTGGTGATGACGATCGGATCGATGGTGCCGTGCGGCATCGCCGCGTGGCCGCCCCGGCCCTTGACGGTGATGGTGAATTCGGCGGTCGCCGCCATGATCGGGCCCGGCCTGATGGCGAACTGGCCGACCGGCAGGCCCGGCATGTTGTGCATACCGAACACCTTGGAGATGCCGAAGCGCTCCATCATGCCGTCCTTGACCATCTCGTTGCCGCCGCCGCCGCCCTCTTCGGCCGGCTGGAAGATGACCGCGACGGAGCCGGCGAAATTGCGCGTTTCGGCGAGGTATTTGGCGGCACCCAAAAGCATCGCGGTGTGGCCGTCATGGCCACAGGCGTGCATCTTGCCGGGGACGGTCGAGGCATAGGTTTTGCCGGTGATCTCGTTGAGCGGCAGGGCATCCATGTCGGCGCGCAGGCCGATGGTCGAGCCCTCGCCGTGGCGGCCGCGGATGATGCCGACGACGCCGGTCTTGCCCAGACCCGTCACGATATCGTCGCAGCCGAAGGCCTTCAGCTTCTCGGTGACGAAGGCAGCGGTCTTGAAGACGTCGAAATTCAGCTCCGGCGTCTGGTGCAAATGGCGGCGCCAGCCGGCCACCTCGTCCTGCATTTCGGCGGCTCGGTTCAGGATCGGCATGATGGTTCCATTTCGCTGTTGGAGCAGGCGGTCTTGGCCTGCTGCTTTGCAATTGTGCCTGCTGCCTTGCAACCATGCACGCAGCTTTGCATTGTGCTGCTGCTTCCACATTGTGATCGGCAGCACTTTGCCATGTTGACGTCACATAGAGTAAATAGCACCGCGACTGTGGTCCGGGAACAGAGGGCCGGACCATTATCCTGGCGATCGTGTAACGAAATCTTACGGAGCCAGGTGCGACTGCGGCAAGAGGCTATTTCGGTTTTTATGATGCGCTACAGGCATTTCCTCAAACTGTTGGTGGCGGGCGCGGTGGTGCTTCCGGCGCTGGCCGGGCCTGCCTTGGCCAATCCGACCATCCTGTTCGACCTGAACAGCGGCAAGATCCTGCAGCACCAGGACGCATTCAGGCGCTGGTATCCGGCATCGCTGACCAAGCTGATGACCGCCTATGTGGCGTTTCGTGCGATAGCCGCGGGCGAGGTCCAACTCGATTCGCCGATCAAGGTGACGAAACATTCGGCCGGCGAGCCGCCGAGCAAGATGGGCTTCAAGCCGGGCTCGGTGATGCGGCTCGACAATGCGCTGAAGATGATGCTGGTCAAATCGGCCAACGATATCGCCATGGCGGTCGGCGAGAATATCGGCGGTTCGCAAGCAGCCTTTGCCGAACGCATGAATGCCGAGGCGCGGAGGCTCGGCATGAGCGGGTCGCATTTCGTCAATCCGAACGGGCTCTATTCGCCGGACCAGTATACGACAGCGCGCGATCTCGCTTTGCTGGTGATGGCGATCCGCAAGGAATTCCCGCAATATGCCCCCTGGTTCTCGATCGAAGGCCTTGCCGTCGGCAAGAAGGCGATCTCCAACTACAACCTGCTGATCGGCCGCTATCCGGGCGCCGATGGCATGAAGACGGGTTTCGTCTGCTCGTCCGGTTTCAACATGATCGGCTCGGCTACCCGCAACGGCCGCACCGTGGTCGCCGTAGTGCTCGGCGAACGGTCGGCCATTACCCGCGCCGAGACGGCGGCAAAACTGCTCGACCAGGGCTTTGCAACGCCGGCGCCGAGCGGGCTGACGGTCGCGGCGCTGCCTGTCTATGGCGACACCATGTCGGCCAACGACATGAATGACGAAATCTGCAAGAAGAAGCCGGTCGCGGAGCAGTCGGAAGCAGCACCGGCCGTCGGCGACAAGGGCAAGGACCTGCCGAAATCGCCCTATAAGGAAAAGCTCGACCATGTGCCGACGCTGATCGCCGTCGGCCTCGGCGGTGCCATGGGGCCGGTGCCGAAGGCGATGCTCGACGCCTCCGGGCAGGAATATGCCGACGTGCCGCTGCCGACATGGCGGCCGGACCGGGCGCCGCCGGCCGGCGCCGAGCCTGTTGTGGCCGGATCCGCCACCGCCGTGCAGGTCCAGCAGCCGGCCAAGGCGCTGAACTAGCCGCATGGCCGGCTTCCCCATCCCCGTTTCGGTGCTCACCGGCTTTCTCGGCGCCGGCAAGACGACGCTGCTCAACCGGCTGCTCCGGGATCCGGCACTCGCCGACACCGCCGTCATCATCAACGAGTTCGGCGAGGTGGCGATCGACCATCTTCTGGTCGAGCAGGCCTCCGACGGCATCATCCAGCTCTCCGACGGCTGTCTCTGCTGCACGGTGCGCGGCGAGCTGGTCGACACGCTGGCCGACCTCGTCGACCGGCTGCAGACCGGCCGCATCGACCGGCTTGCCCGCGTCGTCGTCGAGACCACCGGGCTCGCCGACCCCGCCCCCGTGCTGCAGTCGATCATGGCGCATCCGGCCCTGGTCCAGGCCTTCCGGCTCGACGGCGTCATCACCCTGGTCGACGCCGTCAACGGCAATGCGACGCTCGATGCGCATGTCGAGGCGGTCAAGCAGGTGGCGGTCGCCGATCGCATCGTGCTCAGCAAGGCCGACCTGGCCACGGATGCAGGCGATGTCGAGGCGTTGCGGGCGCGGCTCAGGCAGCTCAACCCGGGCGCCGTGGTGCTCGACGCGAGCGAGGCAAGCACGGCGACCCTGTTCGATTGCGGTCTCTACAATCCGGCCACCAAATCGGTCGATGTGCAGCGTTGGCTCGGCGAAGAAGCCGGCCGCGACCATGACCATAGCGGGCATGACCACAGCGGGCATGATGACGACGGCCATGACGGTGGCGACCACCATCACCATGGTCATGGTCATGGTCATGGCCACAGGCACGATTCCCGCGTGCGTTCGTATTCGCTGGTTCATGACGGGCCGGTGCCGTTTTCGGCAATCGAGATGTTCCTCGATCTGCTGCGCTCGGCGCATGGCGAGCGCCTGTTGCGGATGAAGGGCGTCATCGAGCTTGCAGAAGACCCGTCGCGGCCGCTGGTTATCCATGGCGTGCAGAAGATCCTGCATCCGCCGGTGCAACTGCCGGCCTGGCCGGACAGCCAGCGCGGCACCAGGCTGGTGCTGATCACGCTCGACATGCCGGAAGACTATGTCCGCCGGCTGTTCGCCGCCTTCACCAACCGGCCGTCGATCGACACGCCGGATCGCGCAGCCCTGGAAAGCAATCCACTGGCTATTGCCGGGCGTGGGTGAAGCTGCCGATCTCCCCCCTCGAGGGGGAGATGGCCGGCAGCCAGAGGGGGTCGGCGCGACCGGACGCGGCCTCCTGCGGCAGATCAAGGTTGGCGCTTTACGCGAGGCGACCCCCTCTGTCGCCTTCGGCGACATCTCCCCCTCGAGGGGGGAGATTATCCCGCTCAGCCGCGCTCGACCAAGAAGCGGTGGCCGCCTGACATCGCGGCCGTTTCGACCAGCCGATGGCCGCTCTCGGCGCAGAAGGCGGGAATGTCTATGACGGCGAGCGGGTCGGTGGTTTCGAGCCACAGCCGGCTGCCCGGCTGCATTGCGGCCAGGCGCTTTTTTGCCTTGAGCACGGGCAATGGGCAGTTCAGGCCTTTGAGGTCGTAGACGGCGGCGGGGCTGGTTGAGGGCCTGTCTTCTTGGCCCCCATCTTCTTGTCCAAGCATGAAACTCAGCCGCCAAACATGCCGAGCAGCTTTTTCTTCAACCTTGTCGCCGTGCTTTCGGCGTCCGCAGCCTGCGTTTCGACCGCCGGGGCGGCTTCCGATGGCGCTACGGTGGCGGTGGCGACAGGCATCTCGGCGGCGGTCTTGGCAGCTTCCTTTTCAGCCAGCGCCTGCGCCTTGGCAGCTTCCTTCTCGGCCAGGGCCTGCGCCTTGGCTGCCTCTTTCGCGGCCTTGGCCGCTTCTATGGCGGCTAGCCTTTGTTCCTCGGCCTTCTGCTTGGCGGCCTTTTCGGCGTCGAGCGCCGCCATCTTGCGGCCTGCCGGCGAATCGACGCGGCCCATGCGCGCCGTTTCGGTCACCGTGCCGTCCGGGTTGAGCGACGGCGGCTCGATCGGCACGCGTTCGCCGCGGGCACGCCGTTTCGACCAGTCGGAAACGATGCTGGCTTCCTTGATCCCGGCGATGGTCGGCTTGGGCGCCGGCACGCTGGCCTTGACGGCGCCGTTGAAGGCCGCCTCATAGGTACTTTGATAAGCGTTGATGGCGCTCTTCAGCGAATCGGGCTGGGTGGTTGCAGGGCAAGGGCCGGTCGGATTGAAGGTCGAGCCGTCGGCCGCAACCTGGTTGAAGACGTAGCGCTTCTCGCAGACGTCGACTTTCGGCGGCACCTTGGTGACCTCGAAATTGTCGTAGCCGACCTTCAGCATCTTCCAGAATTCGTAGTTCGGGTCGTTGCGATAGCGCGCCATATTGGCTGCAGTCATGCGGAACGGAAAAGCCTGGATCTGGAACTCGGTCTGGCCGCCCTGGAAGGCGTCGCGGCCGAACGCGTAGATCTGCTCGATCTGCGCGTCGGTCATCGAATAGCAGCCAGACGACGAGCAGGCGCCATGGACCATCAGGTTCGAACCGGTGCGGCCATTGGCGCGGTCATAGGCGTTCGGGTAGCCGATGTTGAAGGACAGGTGGTAATTCGACCGCGGGTTCATCTGTGCCGGGCGGACCGTGTAAAAGCCTTCCGGCGCCTGGCGGTCGCCTTCGGTGAATTTCGGCCCGAGCTTGCCCGACCATTTGCAGATGTCGTAGCTGGCGACCAGGTCGTAGCGGCCGTTGGTCTTGGCCTTCCAGATTTCGAGCTTGCCTTCTTCCTTGAAGATGCGGGCCATCACCGAGGAGGTGCGGACCATGCCCTTGGCTTTCATCTCGGCCAGGATCTTGTCCGGCAGCGGCTTGTTGGCTTGCGGCGCAAAATCCTTCATCGAAGCATTATTGCAGCCGGCGACGCCGATCGCAGCGATCAGAACTCCGGTGCGGGCAAGCTTGGCTAACATGGATATCGCTATCGTCTTCATCTCTGCGCCGCGGATTCCGCAGCTGCTAAACCGACCACTGACGGACCCTAAGCCCGTTAACCTTGAAAATTCCTTACCGCAAGCATGCTGGAGCGTCCCCTTACGGCAAGCTCACTGAGCCGAATGCAGCGGCATTTTTGTGGCGAAATTGCTCCACGCCGTCACATTTCAGGCCGCATGCCTGCGTTGATTACAGATTGCGGCCCATCGCCAAGTATTTCTCGCGGCGATGCTCGCGGAAGTCGGTGTTGGCGCCGGAGAATTCCTTCATCGTCCTGGCGATAAGGTCGCCGGTGGCGGCGATCACCGTTTCTGGGGCGCGATGGGCGCCGCCGAGCGGCTCGGCAACGATGGCGTCGATGACCTTCAGCTCCAGCAGATCCTGCGCCGTGATCTTCATATTGGTCGCCGCATCCCTGGACCGCGTGGTGTCTCGCCACAGGATCGAGGCGGCGCCCTCCGGCGAGATCACCGAATAGATGGCGTGTTCGAGCATGTAGACGCGGTTGGCGGTGGCGATCGCTATGGCGCCGCCCGAGCCGCCTTCGCCGATCACCACCGAGATCGACGGCACCTTCAGGCCAAGGCAGGCCGAAGTCGAGCGGGCGATGGCTTCCGCCTGGCCGCGCTCTTCGGCGTTGACACCGGGATAGGCGCCGGCCGTGTCGACCAGCGTCAGCAGCGGGATCTGGAAGCGGTCGGCGAGTTCCATCAGCCGCACCGCCTTGCGGTAGCCCTCCGGCCGCACCGAGCCGAAATTATGCTTCAGCCGGCTTGCCGTGTCTGAACCCTTCTCCTGGCCGATGATCGCCACCGGCTCGCCACGGAAGCGGGCGAAGCCGCCGACGATCGCCTGGTCCTCGCCGAAATTGCGGTCGCCGGCGAGCGGCGTGAAATCAGTAAGCAGGCCCTTGATGTAGTCGATGCAATGCGGCCTGTCCGGATGGCGCGCCACCTGCACCTTCTGCCACGGCGTCAGCGCCTTGTAGGCGTCGCGCAGCGCATCGCGCGAGCGCTTCTCGAGACGGGCGATCTCATCGCCGACATCGACCGCCTCGCCGTTCTCGGCAAGCTTCTTCAGCTCGATGATCTTGCCTTCGAGATCCTGCACGGGCTTTTCGAAATCGAGGTAATTGTACATTCTTGGGCGGACCGGCAAGTCGGAAGGCAATGACTGACGCAAGCCTGAAAATGCAGGCTGGGCGCGGTGGAACGTCGTTCTCACATAGCGACATGACGCCTAGTCGGCAAGCGGATGATGATCGTTGACCAGACGCACCAGCCGCTCCTCCAGCACATGCGTGTAGATCTGCGTCGTTGAAATATCGGCATGGCCGAGCAACTGCTGCACGGCCCTGAGATCGGCGCCGTTCTGCAGCAGATGGCTGGCGAAGGCATGGCGCAGCACATGCGGAGATATCTTCGCCGTGGCAATGCCGGCTCGCGCGGCAAGCCCTTTCAGCTCGCGGGCAAAGACCTGTCTCGAGAGATAGCCGCTGTCGGAGGCAGCCGGAAACAGGAACGGGCTGTCGGCAAAAGCCGGCACCGCTGCCCGTGCGGCAAGCCAGGTCCGCATCGCCGTGCGGGCCTTGGCCGATAGCGGCACCATGCGCTCCTTGTTGCCCTTGCCGCGCACCATGAAGAAGCGGTCGTCGCGCTGCGCCACCGTCACGGGAAGGGCGACCAGCTCCGAAACCCGCAGTCCGGTGGCGTAGAGCACCTCGACCAGCGCGTGCAGGCGCAGCGCCGCCAGGCTGTCGCCGTCGTTGGCCGAGGGGTCGATCGCCTCCTGCGCGGCGCGGTCGAGCAGCCGGCCGGTATCGGCCTCGCTCATTGTCTTCGGCAGCGGCCGGCCTTTCTTCGGGCTGTCGAGCGTGCCGGTCGGATCGTCACCGCGCAGGCCTTCGGCGTAGAGGAATTTGAAGAACTGCCGGATCGCCGACAATTTGCGCGCCTGCGAAGTGGCGGCAAAGCCGCGCGCGGCGATGTCGTCGAGATAGGCACGGATGTCGGCGCTGGTGGCAGCGGCAAGCCCGCCGCGGATCCCGGCGGAAGCGTCCTCGAGGTCGCGGCGATAGGAGGAAAGCGTGTTTTCGGCCGCGCCGCGCTCGGCGCTCATCATCTCCAGGAAAGCTTCGATGCGGGCGGCGCTGTTCATTTTTTGGGATTGAGCTTTTCCGGAGGGATACGCACGCTCATTTCCGCCTTTCTCGGCTCGACGAACATGACCAGGGCGAACATCGCGCCATAGACAATGCCGGCCAGAATCGCGAGCGTCACGACAAAGCGAAACAGTGTTGGCATTAATTTTCGCCCGTCGTCTTATTCTGCATTTCCAACCCTGTGCCCTTATGAGACGCCAATCCGGCCAATTCAAGGGTGAAGCCCATAGTCCCGGTTGCGCCGCGCTTGACGCAAACAGGCTTTTGATGTCGATACGCCGGCAAAGAGGCCCTAGAAGCATGAATGCGCTACCAGCAAATCCTCCGGGCGAGAGCCATGCCGCGCTGCTCGGCCGGCTGGGCGGCCGTTCCATCGTCTTTGTCGGGCTGATGGGCGCCGGCAAGACGGCGATCGGCCGCAAGGTGGCGGCGATGCTGGCACTGCCCTTCATCGACAGCGACCAGGAGATCGAAACCGTTTCGCGCATGAGCGTCCCGGACCTGTTCGAGCGCTATGGCGAGGCGGAGTTCCGGGCGCTGGAGCAGCGCGTCATCCTGCGCGTGCTGGAGCACGGGCCGCAGGTGCTGTCGACCGGCGGCGGCGCCTTCATGAACGCGCAGACGCGCGAGGCGATCGCCAGCCATGGCGTTTCGGTCTGGCTGAAGGCCGAGATCGACCTGTTGATGGAGCGCGTTTCCAAGAAACAGAACCGGCCGCTGCTGAAAAGCGCCGATCCACGCGCCGTGCTCGAACGGCTGATGGCGGAACGCTACCCGGTTTATGCCGCGGCCGACGTCATCGTGCCGACCCGCGACGACCGCAAGGAGATCATTGCCGCCGAAGTGGTGGACGCGCTGCGCGGCCATCTCGGCGTTGCCGATATTGACGAGGTGCGGTCGTGAGCGCTGATGCAACGGTCTCTGTCGAAGTCGGGCTTGGCGAGCGTGCCTACGACATTTTGATCGGTCCCGGCCTGCTGTCACGCGCCGGCGCCGAGATTTCACGCCGTCTGCCGGGCACGCGGGCGGCGGTCGTCACCGACGAAAACGTGGCTAGCGCGCATCTCGCGACGCTTGCGGCCGGCCTGGCAAGCGGTGGCATCCAACATGCCGTCATCACGCTGCCGCCCGGCGAAAAGACCAAGAGCTTTGCGCATCTCGAAGAGGTGGTCGACGGCGTGCTGGCCGCCAAGCTGGAGCGCGGCGACGTCGTCATCGCGCTCGGCGGCGGCGTCATCGGCGACCTCGCCGGCTTTGCCGCCGGCATCGCGCGGCGCGGCATGAACTTCGTGCAGGTTCCGACCTCGCTGCTGGCGCAGGTCGATTCCTCCGTCGGCGGCAAGACCGGCATCAACAGCAAGCGCGGCAAGAACCTGGTCGGGGTGTTCCACCAGCCGAAGTTGGTGCTGGCCGACACCGAAGTGCTCGACACGCTGCCGATCCGCGAGTTTCGCGCCGGCTATGCCGAACTGGCCAAATACGGGCTGATCGACCGGCCCGAGTTCTTCGCCTGGCTGGAAGAAAACTGGCGCCAAGTGTTTGCCGGCGGGCCGGAGCGGGGAAAGGCCATTGCCGAGGCCTGCCGCGCCAAGGCCGACGTCGTTGCCCGCGACGAGTTCGAGACCGGCGACCGCGCGTTGCTCAATCTCGGCCACACCTTCGGTCATGCGCTGGAGGCGGCGACCGGCTATGACGGCGCAAGGCTCGTGCATGGCGAGGGCGTCGCCATCGGCATGGCGCTGGCGCACCGCTTTTCGTCAAGGGTCAATTTGGCGAGCCCCGACGACGCGGCGCGTGTCGAGGCGCATCTTCGCGCCGTCGGCTTGCCCTGGCGCATGGCCGACATTCCAGGCGAACTGCCCGACGCCGAGACGCTGTTCTCCTTCATCACCCAGGACAAGAAGGTGTCGCGCGGCGCGCTGACCTTCATCCTGACGCGCGGCATCGGCCAGGCCTTTATCGCCCGGGATGTGCCGGCCTCGGAAGTGCTGGCATTCCTCAGGGAGAATCATCCGGGATGAGCCAGGCCGGCTGGATCGCGGCTGCCGTGCTCGCCGGCCTCGGCCTGCTGGGCTTCGTCCTGCGCCGGCACCTGCTCGCCGGCTTCGGCTACGAGCTGCAACGCATCGAGCCGCAGCGCTCGGCGCGCGAGGAACTGCGCGGCGCCGTCAATGATTTCCGCCGCGACGGCCAGGTGGTGCGCGAGGACCGCGCCCGCATCGGCGGCCTGTTCGACCTCGAGGAGCTCGAAGTGTCGGACGTCATGGTCCACCGCACCAATATGCGCTCGGTCAATGCCGACGACCCGCCGGAAGCGGTGGTTCGCGAGATCCTGCAGAGCCCGCACACCCGCATGCCGTTGTGGAAGGGGTCGCTCGACAACATTGTGGGCGTGCTGCACGCGAAGGATCTGCTGCGCGCGCTGAACGAGGTCGGCAACGATTTCTCCCGGATCGACGTGATGAAGATCGCGTCGAAACCGTGGTTCGTGCCCGACACCACGACGCTGCAGGAGCAGCTCAATGCCTTCCTGCGCCGCAAGGCGCATTTCGCCATCGTCGTCGACGAATATGGCGAGGTCGAAGGACTGGTGACGCTGGAAGACATCATCGAGGAGATCGTCGGCGAGATCGCCGACGAGCACGACATCGACATCCAGGGCGTCAAGCAGGAGGCCGACGGCTCCGTCGTCGTCGACGGCACGGTGCCGATCCGCGACCTGAACCGGGCGCTCGACTGGAACCTGCCGGACGAGGAGGCAACCACCATTGCCGGCCTTGTCATCCACGAGGCGCAATCGATCCCGGACGAAAAGCAGGCCTTTACGTTTCACGGCAAGCGCTTCGTCGTGATGAAGCGCGACAAGAACCGCATCGCGCGGCTGAGGATCAAGCCGGCGATGCTTGGCGAATGACAGTGCGCGCCTTGTGGCAGCCGTGGGCAGTCAGGCGTTTATGAGGATCGATCGGCGAAGCCTGCTTCTGGCGTCGATGGCGGCGCTGCTGCCGGGGCAGGCTCGTGCCGCATCGCGGCTGCGTTCGCCATCGCCCGAAACCTTCGACTATGGGCCGGCCAAGCTCGACATCTATTCCCGCGACGGCGCAAGCGGCCTGCCGGTCGTCTTCTTCGTCCATGGCGGCGCCTGGCGGGTCGGCAACCGCAACAATGTCAACTCCAAGCCTGGTTTCCTGCTCGACAATGGCTTCTGCTTCGTCTCGATCGACTACCGGATGCTGCCCGAGGCCGACGTCGCCACCCAGGCGGCGGATGTCGAACTGGCCTATCGCTACATCAGCGCCAACATTGCCAGGCATGGCGGCGATCCGGACCGGATCGTCGCGATGGGCCATTCGGCCGGCTGCCATCTCGTCGCATTGACCGGGCTGCGCGGCGGCCTGCCCGGCGTCGCGGCGCTGATCCTCGACGACACCAGGGCTTACGATTTGGCGGCACTGGCCAGGAGCGGCGGCATGGCAGGGGTCTATGCCCGTGCCTTTCCCGATCCGGCGCAGTGGCGCGCGCTGTCGCCTGTCACCTACGTCGAAGGCCGCAAGCACCCGCCGACCTTCATCGCCCATTCGCGGGCGAAAGCCCGCGCGGCGGACGCGCAGGCCTTCGCCGGGCGTCTGCGTGCAACCGGAACCAGGGTCACGCTGTTCGACGGCAGCGCCTATTCGCACATGTCGATCAATCGCGACTTCGGCACCGAAGGCGATGCATTGACAGCTGCGGTGATGGCTTTCCTGAGGGCGAGCCTCGGCTGAGTTACCAGCGCATCTTTTGGATGGCGGCAGGCAGGTGAGGGGCGCGCGGACGCGGGGAACGAGGGACGGCTAAGCCGAGCGATTGCTGTGACCGTGGTCATTGACCATGGTCACTTCTAATCCTACATAGTGAACGGCAATTTTGTTCATTGAGGTGGCGCATGGCCGCGCAGGTGTCGAAATCGAAGTTCAAGGCAAGGGCTCTTGAGTATTTTCGTCAGGTTGAAACGAGTGGCGAGCCAATCATTGTGACCGATCACGGCCAGCCCACACTGGAGATACGACGCTATGAACCGGTTGCGCGCGACCCTTTGGAGGTGCTGCGTGGGTCTGTCCTGCGTTACGACCGGCCCACGGATCCGGTGGCCGAAGATGATTGGGAAGCCAGCAATTGATCGTGCTGGACACGCATGTTCTCGTCCGCTGGGTCGGCGGTGAGACCGATCTGCTTTCAGAACCAGCACTTCGCGCAATCGAGCGGGAGAGGATAGGCGGCGAGATTTTGATCTCCTCGATATCAGCATGGGAAATCGCCATGCTGATTTCCAGGGGGCGCCTCCTGCTATCGATGGATGTGGGTGAATGGCTGGCGACGGTCAGCAAGCTTGAAAAACTGAGCTTCATTTCCGTCGACAATGAGATTGCCGTGAATAGTGCCGAACTTCCGGGAGAATTTCACAAGGATCCGGCCGATCGGATCATTGTTGCGACCAGTCGAAAATTTGCGGCACCTTTGGTGACCGCGGATCAGAAGCTGCGAGACTATCGATATGTAAAGACAATCTGGTAGGGCAACTACCAGCGGGTCGTTTCGCCGGGCGCTGCCGGCTCGATCGCCAGGGCGTGGACGCCGGATTTCAATTCCTCGGCCAGCAGATCGTTGACTGCGCGGTGACGTTCGACGCGGCTCATGCCGGCAAAGGCTGGGGCGACGATGCGGACGCGGAAATGCGTTTCGCCGGCGCCGTCGAAGGTAGCGTGATGGCCGGAATCCACATGATGATGCCCGGCATGGAGATGGCTTTCGTTGATGACGTCCAGCCGTTCCGGCGAAAACGCCTTTTTCAGCTTATCTTCCATCGTTGCCTGTATGGACATCGCCGCTTCCCTTCACCACATCTATGTCATCGCACAAAATTCGCCATTCGCCGGTTTTATGCCGCGATTCAGCGGTTAGGGCGATCATCGCGAAAATGTCAATTCTTGTTTCGCATCCGCGAACAGCCCATAAATGGGTGAGATGAAGCCGTACCCAAAATATTTCGAGAAGATTCGCATCCGCCCGGAGAAGGACGCGGAGCTGAAGTCGCGTTCGCCGATCTGCCAGTGGGATGGCTGCAAGGAGGCCGGTACCCACCGCGCCCCGGTCGGACGCATGAAGGAAGGCGAGTATTTCCAGTTCTGCTTCGACCATGTGCGCGAGTACAACAAGGGCTTCAATTATTTCTCGGGCGTTCCCGACACCGAGATCGCGCGCTTCCAGAAGGAAGCCATGACCGGTCACCGGCCGACCTGGAAAATGGGCGTCAACGGCGCCTCGACGCGCTCCTCGCCAGACTTCGCCCAGGCGCGCTCTGGCCGCGCCGGCTACTACAATCGCATGCGCGATCCGTTCGACCTGTTCAAAGGCCCGAAGGACCCGCGCGAAGCCCGCGAGCGTAAGGCCAAGCCGCTTGAGGCCAAGGCACTGGAAACGCTTGGCCTTGATACAAAGGCAAGTGGCAAGGATATCAAGGCGCGCTATAAGGAACTTGTGAAACGCCACCATCCGGATGCGAATGGCGGCGACAGAGGTTCGGAAGACCGGTTCCGCGATGTGCTCCAGGCGTATCGCGTGCTCAAGCAGGCAGGTTTGTGCTGAGCGACCATACGGTTCGTGTCGCTTTCCAACTTTCATAAGGTTGGAAAAGGCTCTAAGACCGCCCCCGAACAAAATCGATTGCCAGCGAAACGCGGCGTTTCGCTTGTGGAGACGTTGATAGAGATGAACAAGGTCGATCGCGACATCGCCAACCTGCCCGACACCACGGTGTCGGTGAAGGAGACATTCGGCTTCGACTCCAGGATGGTGGTGCCGGCCTATTCGGTGACGAGCGAGCATGTCCCCGACATCGATCCGGACTACCTGTTCGACAAGAACACGACGATGGCGATCCTCGCCGGCTTTGCCTATAACCGCCGCGTCATGGTGTCGGGCTATCACGGCACCGGCAAATCGACGCATATCGAACAGGTCGCCGCCCGCCTCAACTGGCCTTGCGTGCGCGTCAATCTCGACAGCCATGTCAGCCGTATCGACCTCGTCGGCAAGGACGCCATCGTCGTCAAGGACGGGCTGCAGATCACCGAATTCCGCGACGGCATCCTGCCGTGGGCCTATCAGCACAATGTCGCGCTGTGCTTCGACGAGTACGATGCCGGCAGGCCGGACGTGATGTTCGTCATCCAGCGCGTGCTGGAATCGTCGGGCCGGCTGACGCTGCTCGACCAGAGCCGGGTCATCCGTCCGCACCCGGCCTTCCGGCTGTTTTCGACCGCCAACACGGTTGGGCTGGGCGACACCACCGGCCTCTACCACGGCACCCAGCAGATCAACCAGGCGCAGATGGACCGCTGGTCGATCGTCACCACGCTGAACTATCTGCCGCACGACAATGAGGTGAACATCGTGCTGGCCAAGGCCAAGCACTATCGCGATGGCAAGGGCAAGGAGATCGTCAACAAGATGGTGCGCGTCGCCGACATGACGCGGTCGGCCTTCATCAACGGCGATTTGTCGACCGTTATGAGCCCGCGCACGGTCATCACCTGGGCCGAGAACGCCGAGATCTTCGGCAATATCGGCATGGCGTTCCGGCTGACCTTCCTCAATAAATGCGACGAGCTGGAACGCTCGCTGGTCGCCGAGTTCTACCAGCGCGCCTTCGGCGAGGATCTGCCGGAATCGGCGGCGAATGTGGTGCTGGGCTAAGCAGAGTCTCGATGGCGGGTCCGGGCGACAACACGCGAAACAAATCCAAGACCGGCGCTGAGAACGACAGCTTCAAGCGCGCCGTCACCGTCTGCATGCGCGCCATCGCCGGCGACAAGGATCTCGAGGTCGGCTTCGCCAAGGACCGGCCGGCGCTGGCCGGCAGCCGCGCCCGGCTGCCCGAATTGCCGAAGAAGGCATCGAAGGCGGACATCGCCATCACCCGCGGGCTCGGCGATTCCATGGCGCTGAAGCGCGCCTGCCACGATGCGCGCATCCACACCAGGCTGGCACCGGAAGGCAAGGCAGCGCGCGCCATCTATGACGCGGTCGAGCAGGCCCGCGTGGAGGCGATAGGCTCTCGCGCCATGCAGGGCGTTGCCGACAATATCGGTTCGATGCTGGAGGACAAATACGCCAGGGCCAACCTCGTCGACGTCAAGGACAAGGCCGACGCGCCGATCGAGGAAGCGCTGGCGCTGATGGTGCGCGAAAAACTGACCGGCCGCGCCGTGCCGAAAAGCGGCGAACGGCTGGTCGATCTCTGGCGGCCCTGGGTCGAGGAAAAGGCGAGTGCCGACCTCGACGGGCTGTCGGCAAAGCTCGACGACCAGCAGGCATTCGCCCGCGTCGTGCGCGAGATGCTCGCCTCCATGGAAATGGCCGAGGAGCTCGGCGACGAACAGGAGACGGAAGACTCCGAGGACAACGACGAAAACCAGCCGCAAGGCGAGGAGCAGAGCGAGGAGGGCGGCGAAGACGATTCCGGCTCCGAGCAGTCGCAGTCCGAGGATACAGAGGCATCGTCGGACGACGAGCAATCGGCCGAGACGGAGGCCTCCGACGCCACCGCCGAGGATCTCTCCGACGATGATGACGCCGATGCGGAGACGCCCGGCGAGGCGCGCCGCAACGACAATCCCTTCACCAATCTGCCGAAGGAGATCGACTACAAGGTCTTCACCACGGCCTTCGACGAAACCGTAGGCGCGGAAGAACTGTGCGAGGAGGAGGAGCTCGACCGGCTGCGCGCCTTCCTCGACAAGCAGCTCGCCAACCTTTCCGGCGTCGTCGGGCGGCTGGCCAACCGGCTGCAGCGCCGGCTGATGGCGCAGCAGAACCGCTCCTGGGATTTCGACCTCGAAGAGGGCTATCTCGATCCGGCGCGGCTGGTGCGCGTCGTCATCGATCCGATGCAGCCTCTGTCCTTCAAGCAGGAGCGTGATACAAAATTCCGCGACACGGTGGTGTCGCTGGTGCTCGACAATTCGGGTTCGATGCGCGGCCGGCCGATCACCGTCGCCGCCACCTGCGCTGACATCCTGGCGCGTACGCTGGAACGCTGCGGCGTCTCGGTCGAAATCCTCGGCTTCACCACCCGCGCCTGGAAGGGCGGACAGGCGCGCGAGAAATGGCTGAAGGAAGGCAAGCCGCCGAACCCCGGCCGGCTCAACGATCTGCGCCACATCATCTACAAATCCGCCGACCATCCGTGGCGGCGGGCGCGCCGTAATCTCGGCCTGATGATGCGCGAGGGGCTGCTCAAGGAAAACATCGACGGCGAGGCGCTGCTGTGGGCGCACAACCGGCTGATCGCGCGGCCGGAGCAGCGCAAGATCCTGATGATGATCTCGGACGGCGCGCCGGTCGACGATTCGACGCTGTCCGTCAATCCCGGCAATTATCTCGAGCGGCATCTGCGCGCCATCATCGAGCTCATCGAGACGCGCTCGCCGGTCGAGCTTTTGGCCATCGGCATCGGCCACGACGTTACCCGTTATTATCGCCGCGCCGTCACCATCGTCGATGCCGAAGAATTGGCCGGCGCCATGACCGAGCAGTTGGCCTCACTGTTCGGCGAGGAAACCGTGCGCGACACGCGGCGCGGCGGCATGCGGCGCGCCGGATGATTTTTTCCCGCGGCGGCTTTTGGCAGAAGCTTTTGGCCGCCATTGCGTTGTTAGGCATCAGTTCGGCGCCGGCTGTCGCTGCCGGCCCGGCCTCGGTCGAGCCGGCCGAAATCTCGGCACGGCCGATCAGCGAATTCCATATCGGCCGGCCGGACAAACAGTTCGGGCCGCTCGAATTCGTCGGCGGGCTCGAAATGACCTCGCCGACACGCGATTTCGGCGCGCTGTCGGCGCTTCGGTTCCTCAGGCCCGGCAGCGATTTCATCGGCGTCGCCGACACCGGCTTCTGGTTCTTCGGCACCCTCGTCCACGATGCCGACAAGCGGCCTTCCGGCATCGAGAATTTTCGCATGCAGCAGATGGTCGATGCTGCCGGCCAGCCGATCGACCTGAAATGGGCGGTCGATGCGGAAGGGCTCGCGGTCAAGGACGGCATTGCCACGGTCGGCTTCGAGCGCGATCACCGTATCGCCGAGTTCAAGATCGACCCGGACGATATGAAGGCGCCGTTCAAGCAATTGGACTTCCTGATCCCGGCCGGGGAACTCCGCCGCAATCGCGGCTTCGAGACCGTCACTCGCGCCAATCCCAACGGGCAGCACGCGGGCGGCCTGGTCGTGGTGTCGGAAAAGAGCCTCGACAAGGCCGGCAACATCTTTGCCGCGATCATCGAAGGGCCGCACAAGGGCGTCTTCACCGTCAAGCGCAATGGCGATTTCGACATTACCGACGGCGCCTTCCTGCCGGATGGCGACCTGTTGCTTCTGGAGCGCAGTTTTTCGATGGCCGACGGCGTCAGGATGCGGCTGCGGCGCATCTATGGCGAAAGCGTCGAGAAGGGCGCCGTCGCCGACGGGCCGGTGCTGCTTGAAGCCGACATGGGCTACCAGATCGACAATATGGAAGCGCTCGACGTCTGGACCCGCGACGATGGCGCGCTGATCGTGTCGCTGATGTCCGACGACAACCACTCGATCCTGCAGCGCAATCTTTACCTGGAATTCATCCTGCACGAGGATTGACGCGCGACCGGCCCTTGCGGGGCTGATGGCGATGCGGGCGTTTCCGCGCCGTTTCGCAACTCGTGTAATTTCCCTTGGCAATACCCCGCGGGTTTTCCAACCGGCGCTCACCATCTGCAAAAATACTTTAGCCATGACTTGACAATTCGCGCTCTCGGCGAAATACTCAAGTCCATGCTTAAGTATTCCGAGATCGACAGCATCCTGCGGGCTCTTGCCGAGCCGACGCGCCGGGCAATCCTGGAAAGACTGAGCCGCGGGCCGGCCACCGTCAGCCAGTTGGCGGAGCCGTTCGGCATGACCTTCGCCGCCGTGCTCCAGCATCTCCAGGCGCTGGAAGCGTGCGGGCTGATCCGAAGCGAGAAGGTCGGACGCGTGCGCACCTGCCGGATCGAGCCCGGCGGGCTTGCCCCTCTCGCCGACTGGATCGCCGCGCGCCGTACGCCGGCCGAACGCCACCTCGACCGTCTCGGCCAGATCCTGGCGGAGACTTCCCAACCGAACGCAACACTCCACGACCAGGAAAAGGACGACAAGAAATGAACCAGATTGCCCCGGTTAATGACGAGCGCTCCGTCATCCATTCAACCTTCACGATCGAGCGGACCTATCCGCAATCGCCCGAGCGCGTCTTCTTTGCCTTTGCCGACAAGGCGACGGTGCGGCGCTGGCGCGTCGAAGGCGACGGCTTCACCATCGCCGAATTCACCTTCGATTTTCGTGTCGGCGGCGGCGAGGTTTCGCGGTTCAGCTATCAGGGCGGCCCGGAAATCAGGCTCGATGCGCAGTTCCAGGACATCGTCCCTGACCGGCGCATCGTATTTTCCTACCGGATGGCGGTCGGGCCGCAGGCGCTGTCGGCGTCTCTCACCACCGTCGAGTTCGCACCCTCCGGCGACGGCACCCGCCTGACCTATACCGAACAGGGTGCGTTCTTCGATGGCGTCGATTCAGCGCAAGGGCGCGAAGAGGGCACGCGCGGGCTGCTGCAGGCACTCGCCGCCGAGCTTCGGAAAGCGAAGTAGTAGGTGGCGGCATGCCGGGCGGAGCCCAAACAGTAATCCGCCCGAAATGCTTCCGCTATGCTTTGCTTGCCAGCCAGACGACGTGACGGGCGCCGCGCTTGCCGTGAGCCCGCACCTTGACCTCCTCGACCGTGAAGCCCGCCTGCTTGAGCCTTCGGGTGAAACCTGCGTCAGGGCCCTGCGACCAGACCGCCAGCACACCGCCGGGCTTGAGCGCTGCTCTCGCGCTGATCAGGCCGGCTGCGCTGTAGAGCGCATCATTGGCCTTGTAGACGATGCCTTCGGGGCCGTTGTCGACATCGAGCAGGATCGCGTCCCAAGCCGATGCCTGCGAACGGATGAGCTGACCGACATCGGTCTCGCGAATGCCGACGCGCCGGTCGTCAAGACAGCCCTCGAAAACCTCGGCCATCGGGCCGCGCGCCCACGTCACGACCGCCGATACAAGTTCGGCAACGGTGACCTTCGCATCGGCGCCAAGCTCGGCCAGCGCCGCGCGCAAGGTAAAGCCCATGCCGAGGCCGCCGATCAGGATGCTTGGGTTCTGCCGGCCGGCTATCCTTTGACAGGACAGTTTCGCAAGCGCCTCTTCGGAACCGCTGAGCCGGCTATTCATCAGCTCGTTCGCGCCAAGCATGATCGAGAATTCGCCGCCGCGCCGTTTCAGGCGGAGTTCCTGTCCGCCGTCAGGGGTTTTTGCCGAGTCCAGTTGAAGCCAGGGGATCATGCTCGATAGTCTTTGAGCATGATCTTGTCCGAAAACCGGTTCCCACTTTCCGCTAACGCGGACCTTCGGTTCGGGATCATGCTCTATGCCGCCAGTGCCGGCTGGCTCCAGCGGGCGGCAAGCAGCCGGTAGGGGATCAGCGCCACCACCGCTATGACCAGCTTGACGCTAAGATCGCCGAGCGCCCAGGATATCCAGCGCATCGTCTCGACCGGCAGCACGCCCATCAGCGGCGCGGTTTCCAACGCAAAGCCGTCGTTGGGCCCGGCGAAGGCAAAAGCCGCCGCAAAGGCGACGGTGAAAAACACCACCGTATCGAAGACGGAGCCGACCAGCGTGCCGACGATCGGTGCGCGCCACCAGCTCTGCCGGCGCAACCGGTTGAACACGGTGACGTCGAGCAATTGCGCGGTGAGGAAGGCGGCGCCCGACGCCGCGGCAATGCGCACCAGTCGGTCGGCGGCGGTCTCGAATTCGATCAGGCCGTGGCGAAACAGCAGCGGCGGGATGACGATCGAGCAGATCACCGCTGTCATGAAGCCGACAAAGACGATCCTGCGCGCCACCGCCGGCCCATAGCGGCGATTGGCGAGATCGGTGACCAGGAATGAGAACGGATAGGTGAAGGCGCCCCAGGTCAGGATGTCGGCCAACGACAACCCGCCGATTGCACCCTGCATCGGGAACTGCACAAGGATGTTCGAGGCCACGACGACGAGCGCCATGGCTGCCACGAAGGGCAGGTACCGCGAGAGGAAAATCATTTTTTTATCCTGGGTAATGGAACCAGCGGAACGCGATCCGGAACCCGGGTCACGCCCTGGAAGGCGACTGACCGCCGAAAAACTCAGGCAGCCGGCTGTTCGGCGAGCTTCTTGGCGATCTGCTTCTTCAACAGGCGGGCGCGCTGCGACAATTCCTTGGCATCTGCCTTGACCAGGAAGGCATCCAGGCCGCCGCGATGCTCGACCGAACGCAGCGCGTTGGCCGAAATGCGCAGGCGCACATTCTGGTTCAGCGCTTCCGAGATCAGCGTCACATTGACGAGATTGGGCAGGAAGCGACGCTTGGTCTTGTTGTTGGCGTGGCTCACATTGTTGCCGGACATGACTGCCTTGGCAGTGAGTTCGCAGGTGCGGGACATGGTTCTAACCTTCGGTTCTCGGTCCTGGCCAAACATTCGACCCGCGCCGGGTGGCGCGCGGTTTCGGTCAGGCGGCCTTATGGAAAAAGTTGGCGTTCCATAGTTGCATTTCGCCGGGGCGTCAAGCTTGGGGTTGGTTAGCGCCAAGGGAATCAATCAAAGATGACCGATGCCGGCGCCGCCCCTCATCCGCCTGCCGGCACCTTCTCTCCGTATAGTGACGGGGAGAAGGGGCTGGTCGCAACCTTGGCGCGTTTTCTGCAACGTTCGAGATTGGCGAAATCCTTCGCGAAGGCGCCCTTCTCCCCGTCACTATACGGGGAGAAGTGCCCGGCAGGGCGATGAGGGGCGGCGCAAACTTATCAAGATTGTCCGGGTAGCCACATTTTGTTCTTGCTTTGTGCCGGCAGCTATGCTATTAATTTGGGTATGGTGCTAATTGGCTCCAACGACCCGCCCCCCGAGGCGGGTTTTTCATTTCCGGCTTCCGTCACCTCCCACCGACCCTCCCCAACGTTGCCTGCCGACGCCGCCCTTCACATTAAGGCCGGAATTCAGCCTATAAGCGGTCGCACAGGGACATGCCAGACCGGAGCCGCCCCGTCCGGTCGACAATCAAGGACCCGCCATGCCTCGTTCTTTCCTCCATGCCCTGGTCGTGCTGTTGGCCGTCGCGCTGCCGACAACAGCTTCGGCCGATCCGCAATCCTTCACGGGCGAGTATTCGGTGTCGTTCCTCGGCCTCTCCGTGGCCAAAGCGAAATTCTCCAGCCATTACGAGGGCGACACCTATTCTATCGAGGGCAGTGTTTCCGCCGCCGGCCTCGCCACTTTGTTCGACGATACGAAAGGCACGATCTCGTCGAAGGGCAAGATTTCGGGCAAGCAGTTGCAGCCGCAAGCGTTCCACGCCGACTACACGTCCGGCAAGAAGGCATCGATGATCGACATCCAGTTTGCCAACGGCGTCGTCACCTCGACCAAGGTCGTGCCTGAGCCGAAGAAGCGCAATCCCAACAACTGGATACCGCTGGCCGGCAGCCATCTCGTATCGGTCCTCGATCCGATGGCCGCCACCGTCATCCATGCCGACAGCCTCGACCAGGTCTGCGGGCGCACGGTGAAGCTCTATGACGGCGAAATGCGTGCCGATCTGAAACTGACCTACGAGTCCAAAGGCTCGATCTCCGTGGCCGGCTACCAGGGCGATACGGTCACCTGCAGGCTGGGCTTCGAGCCGATGGCCGGCTACCGCAAGAACCGAAAGGCGCTGAACTACCTGAAGAAACGCAGCCGCATCATGGTGACGTTTGCACCGGTCGGCCAAAGCGGCGTATATGCGCCGATCCGCGCCACGGTCAGCACGCAAATCGGCCCGTTGACGATCAGCGCGGAGCGGTTCGAAGCGAACGAATAGGCGTGATGGTGCGCCGCCAACGGCATGGGGGCGACGGGTATGGCGCGCGCAACACTGATCGGCTTCTCCGCAGTCGCCATGTGGGCGCTGCTGGCGCTGCTTACCGATGCTTCGGGCGCCGTGCCGCCGTTCCTGCTTTCGGCAATCACCTTTACGATCGGCACCTGCGTCGGGCTGGTTGCCCGGCTGTTCATGCCGGCAGCCGGCGGCGCCGCGAAGATACCACGCAAAGTCTGGGTGATCGGCATTGCCGGCCTGTTCGGCTATCACTTCTTCTATTTCACCGCGCTGCGCAATGCGCCGGCCGTCGAGGCCAGCCTGATCGCCTATCTGTGGCCGCTGCTGATCGTGCTCGGATCGGCGCTGATGCCGGGCGAGCGGCTGGCCTGGAATCACGTCGCCGGCGCGCTGCTCGGCCTTGCCGGCACTGTCCTGATCGTCACCAAGGGCGGCGGGCTTGCCTTCGACGCGCGTTATGCCTTCGGCTATGCCATGGCCGGCGTCTGTGCGCTGCTGTGGTCGTCCTATTCGCTGTTGTCGCGGCGCTTCCCGTCGGTGCCGACCAGCATCGTCACCTGGTTCTGCGCCGCCACCGCGGCCCTTTCGCTCGTCTGCCATCTGTTGCTTGAACAGACGGTGCTGCCCGCCGGCGCCGGCCAGTGGCTGGCCGTGCTCGGCCTCGGTCTGATGCCGGTGGGGGCGGCGTTCTATGCCTGGGACATCGGCGTCAAGCGCGGCAACATCCAGGTGCTGGGGGCAGCAAGCTATGCCGCGCCGCTGCTGTCCACCCTGGTGCTGATCGCCGCCGGCTTCGCCGAGCCGTCATGGCGCATCCTCGCCGCCTGCGTGCTGATCACCGGCGGCGCGGCACTGGCGGCGAAATCGCTGTTCCTGGGCAAGAGGGCCACGAGCGAGGCAAACGCATGATGCCGTTTCCCGGCGGCATCGATGCCAATGCCAATGCGACGCTGGTATTTTCGCTGGCGGCGGCGGTGATTTACGCGTTCAGCCTCGGCATGCGGCCGCGTCTTTCGCGGTCGGCGGCAAGGACATTGGCGGTTGCGCTGTTGGCGGTGCTGGTCGTGCAGCAGGGCGGCCCATGGCTGCTCGTCGCCGCGCTCGGCGTCAGCGCCGTCGGCGACGCCTTCCTGTCACGCGACGGCGAGAAGGCATTTCTTGCCGGCACCGCCAGTTTTCTTGCCGCGCATATGCTTTACGTCGTGCTGTTCCTGCGTGCCGGCGGCGGCCCCGGGCTGCTTTCGGCCGAGCCGTGGCGGGCAGCGATCGTGCTGGCGATGTTCGTGTCGGTGCTGACCATGCTTTTCGCGCTCCGGCGCCGCGTCGGCCCCGCCTTGCGTTTGCCGATCGGTGTGCATGCCCCGGCACTGCTTGCCATGGGCATTACGGCGCTCACCCTGAACAGCGTCGGGGTCGTCGGCGGCGTCGTCCTGCTCATGCTGTCCGACGGGCTGCTCGCCGCGGAAAAGTTCCTGCTGCCCGTCATCTCGCCGCGCCGCATCTGGATGCGCCATGGGATCTGGGCGCTGTATTACGTCGGCCAGCTGGCGATCACGCTGGGTTTCCTGCTGGGCTAGGTGTGCCTAAAGCGCGTCGCGTTCGATCGGCTTCATGCGACGCGCTTTAGGTTCTTGTTCTTAATGCATGTCGTTATCGCAAAACCGCTGCACACTTTTGCGCGACATACATTAGGGCGTTCCCGGCAGCCAGCCTGGTTCGGCAAGTTCGAAGGCGGCGAAATCGAAACCCGGCGCCACGGTGCAGCCGACCAGGGTCCATTCGCCGAGGCTGCGTGCCGACTGCCACCAGCCTGCCGGCACGACGATCTGCGGCCGCTCGCCAGCGGCAAGCGCCGTACCGAGGATCTCCTCGATGACGGGACCGCCTTCTCGATGTATCGACAGCGCCAGCGGCGCGCCGTCATAGAAATGCCAGACCTCGGCCGCGTCCTTGACCCGGTGCCAGGCCGACAATTGGTCCTTCTCGAGGAGGAAATAGATCGCCGTCGAATGGCCTCGGGTGCCTGCCGCGCCGTCGCGAAAGGTCTCGGCATACCAGCCGCCTTCAGGATGCGGCTTCAGGCCGAGCAGGGCGATGATTTCGGCGGAACTGGTCATGGCCCTAGCTCCTGGCGCCGCTCAGAAATTGTCCTTGCGCTTGCGGATCTCGGCGAACACTTCGGCGTCGGAGGCCTTCTCCAGGCCGAGATGCCTGCGGATCGCCGGATCGTGCCAGCGCAGGAACGGATTGGTCGACAGTTCCTCGCCGATCGTCGTCGGCAGCGTCGGTTTGCCGTCGGCGCGCAGCGCCTCGACTTTCGCGGCGCGCTCTTTCAGCGCCGAATTGGTCGGGTCGACGGTCAGCGCGAAACGGGCGTTGGCCAGCGTATACTCATGGCCGCAATAGACGACCGTGTCGGCCGGCAGCGCCGCGAGCTTCTTCAGGGATTCGTACATCACCGGCGGCTTGCATTCGAGCAGCCGCCCACAGCCGAGCGCAAACAGAGTGTCGGCGGCGAATGCCACTTTCGACGCCGGCAGATGATAGGTGACATGGCCGGCGGTATGGCCGGGTGTGGCGATGACCTCGATCCGCTCGTCGCCGAGGTGGACGACCGAGCCTTGCTCGACGGTTTCGTCAATGCCGGGAATCTTTGCCTTTTCGGCTTCCGGCCCGACGATGCGCAGCTTGAAGCGCTCCTTCAGCGCCAGATTGGCCTCGACATGGTCGAGATGGTGGTGAGTGGTCAGGATCATCGTCGGGGTCCAGCCGGTGCGCTTGATCGCTGCCAGGATCGGCGCCTCCTCGGGCGCATCGATGAGCGCCGTCTGACCGCTTTTGGGGTCATGCACCAGCACACCGAAATTGTCGCTGCGGCACATGAATTGTTCGATCTCGACCGGCATCATATCTCTCCGTTTATAGGCGCAGACATAGGGCGCCTGCCAGCCGATGTCATCTGCCTTTGTTGAACTTGGACTGCTTCGAAGCTACCGTTCCGCCCATGCATTCAGACATTGTCGATCTCCGTTCGTTTTATTCGACCACGCTCGGCCGCCTGGCCGAACGCTCGATCACCATGGCGCTGTCCTCGATATGGGCCGTCGTGCCCAACGAGCGGCTGGTCGGCCTCGGCTACACCTTGCCGTGGCTGGAGCGCTTCGGCAGCGATGCCGAGCGTGTCTTTGCCTTCATGCCGGCGACGCAGGGCGCGGTGGTCTGGCCGGCGACCGGGCCGACGGCGACCGCCCTGGTCTTCGACGAGGAACTGCCGTTGGTCGATTCCTGCATCGACCGCATGCTGCTCGTCCATTCGCTCGAACATGTCGAGAACCCGCGCGAGACGCTGAACGAGATCTGGCGGGTGCTGTCGCCGGCCGGCCGTGTCGTCATCGTCGTGCCCAACCGGCGCGGCGTCTGGGCGCGCTTCGAGCATACGCCTTTCGGCAATGGCCGACCGTTCTCGCGCGGCCAGCTCACCGAATTGCTGCGCGAAGCGAATTTCACGCCGGCGGCGTGGTCCGATGCGCTGTTCTTCCCGCCGTCGCCGCGACGTTTCATGATGCAGTTTCACAATGTGCTGGAACGCGCCGGCCGGCGCTTCTGGCCGATCTTTTCGGGCGTTATCGTCGTCGAGGCGCAGAAGCGGCTCTATCAAGGCGTGCCGGTTGCCCAGCGCGCGTCCCGCCGTGTCTTCGTGCCGGTTCTCTCGCCGCATGGCGCGCCGACGCTTGGCCGGCTGTCGCGGACCGAACGTCTGGCGCCGCCAAGATGACGCGTTCGTGATCCGACGCAGGCTTTTTCTCACCTATCTGTCGCGGACAGGTTGGCTGCCCGATTGAAGGCATACGCGGTCGATTCTATGACCGGGTTTCAGCACCGCTTCCGAATGCAAGGATCCACTCATGGCTGATCTTCCGGATGTCGACGCCAGTGCCCAGAAGCTTGCCACGTCGATTGAAGCCAGCAGCCTGCGTGAGCAGCTGGCAACAATCAAATTGGCGCTGACCACCTCGCCAGTGCGAAAGCAATTGTTTTGGGCCGCGATCGGCATCGTCGCAGTCATCGTGGCGAGCTCGATCGGGCAGATTCTGCTCAATCGCTGGAACCAGCCTTTCTACGACGCGCTGGCGCGGCGCGACATGCCGGCTTTCCTGCATCAGCTTCTGGTCTTTGCCGGCATCGCCGGCGGGCTTGTGGTGCTCAATGTCGGCCAGACCTGGCTCGACCAGATGCTCCGCCTGAAGCTGCGCGAGGCGCTGACGCTGGACCTGATCGACGAATGGATGCGGCCGGCGCGTGCCTTCCGGCTGACCCATGCCGGCGCCATCGGCGTCAATCCCGACCAGCGCCTGCAGCAGGATGCCGGGCATCTCTCCGATCTTTCCACCGGCCTCGGCATCGGCCTGCTGCAGTCCTGCATCCTGCTTGCCTCCTTTGTTGGGGTTCTGTGGTCGCTGTCTTCCGGCTTCGTCTTCCATATAGGCGGCCATTCGCTGGCCATACCCGGCTACATGGTCTGGGCGGCGATCCTTTATGCCGGCACCGCCTCCTGGTTGAGCTGGCTGGTCGGGCGGCCGCTGATCCGCTTCAACAACGATCGCTATACGCGTGAAGCGGAGCTGCGCTCCTCGGTGGTTCGCGTCAACGAGAACGTCGATGCCATCGCGCTGGCGCATGGCGAGGCCGATGCCAGGCGCCGGCTCGAATTCGATCTCGGCATGGTGCTGGGCGCCATGCGGCGCATCTACAGCGCCCAGATCAATCTTTCCTGGGTTACCGACACCTATGGCTGGATCACTGTCGTCGCGCCGATCCTGGTCGCCTCACCAGTCTATTTTGCCGGCGATATCAGCTTTGGCGGCTTGATGATGGCAGTCGGCGCTTTCAACCAGGTGCATTCCTCGCTGCGCTGGTTCATCAACAATATCGGCGGCATCGCCGATTGGCGCGCTACGCTGATGCGGGTCGCCGACTTCCGCATCGCGCTTGGCGACACCGACGCGCTGCACCATACGGAAAGGCGCATTTCGTTCGGCGAAAACCCGGACGGCAGCCTGACCTTCGAGAAACTCGAGATCGCCTCGCCGGAGGGATGCACCAAGCTTGCCGAGCCGCATGTCGAAATCCGCGCCGGCGACCGGGTCATGATCACCGGAGATCCGGGCGCCGGCAAGACGCTGTTTTTCCGGGCCATTGCCGGTCTGTGGCCATGGGGCAGCGGACGGATCGGCATGCCGGCCGGAGAAGCGCCGATCTTTGTTCCGCGTACCCCCTATTTCCCGCTCGGCAAGCTGCGCGAGGTGCTCAACCATTCAGACGGCGCGGCGGAGGCGAGCGATGCCCAGATTTCGGAGGTGCTGGCCGATGTCGGGCTGCAACGCCTGTCGTCCTCGCTCGATCGCTCGGCGCGCTGGGAGCGTGAGCTCAGCGACGACGAGCAGCGTCTGCTGGCCTTTGCCAGGTTGGCCTTGCGACGGCCGAAATGGGTGATCATCGACGAGGCGCTGGACGCGTTCGACGGCCCAACGCTGAGGCAAGTGCTGTCGATGCTGGAAAAGCGCCTTCCCGACGCCGCGATCCTCAATATCGGCCGCGGCCAGCACAATGCCCGCTTCTTCCGGCGGGCGTTGACCATCGTCAAGGATACCGGCCAACCGCCACTCAAGCCGGCCCGTATCAGGGCAGGTGCCATCGAACCGCCCCCGGCTATCGCTTCGGCTGGCCGAAAGAAATAGAAGGCAAGCTTTATTTCGCCGCGATCGCGGCGAAAAACTGTCGCGATCGTTTCAGATGGGAACGTTCCGATCGGCCATGCTTGATGCTCTCGCCCTGCTCGCCTGCCTTGCCTGCACCCCGGCGGCACCTGCGGCCGCGCCGGCCAATGCAATTGCCGTCGATGTCGAGCTGGTGCTGGCCGTCGACATCTCGCAGTCGATGGATGAAAGGGAATTTGCCCTGCAGCGCGCCGGCTATGTCGCGGCACTGCGCCACCCCGACTTCATCAACGCCGTGCGTGCCGGCACCTCCGGCCGCATCGCCATCGCCTATTTCGAATGGGCCGGCACCATCCGCGACGATGGGGTCATTGGCTGGCAGGTCGTCGACAGCAAGGAAAGCGCCAACGCTTTCGCCGACAAGATCGCGGCCCGCCCGTTCAGGAGCTTTCGCGGCACCTCGATCTCCGGTGCAGTGTCCTTCGGCGCCGAGCTTTTCAACGGCACGGCCTTCACCGGCAAACGCCGCGTCATCGACGTCTCGGGCGACGGCCCAAACAACACCGGCTTGCCGGTCACAGCGGCACGCGATGCGGCGCTGGCGAAGGGTATTATCATCAACGGGCTGCCGATCCTGATCAGCCCGTCACCCACCTTCAGCCATCTCGACCGGTATTATGCCGAATGCGTTACCGGCGGGCCAGGCTCGTTCGTGCTGCCGATCTATGCTGCGTCCGAATTCGCCACCGCCACTCGCCGCAAACTGATCCTCGAGGTCAGCGGAATCGAGTATCCCAAGGTGGATCCGAGGACGATCCGCATCGACGCACCGATCGACTGCCTGCAAGGCGAGCGCGACCGGCGGTTTTTCTCAGACCCATACTTCCCGGAACTCGACCGATGAGGCTGGCCCAGGCGTAGGCTAGGCTGGTGGCAGGCCGAAGGCCGGGAACAGAGATGGCCCGAGCGGCCCTATGAAGATCGTCAAGGAAGCGATCCCGCCCTCGGCTGCGTCGAACACATGCAGGGAATGGGCCCGCCATTCAGGGCCATCGTGGCTGCGGGAATAAACCCCGACCGCCGGCTGGGCATTGGCCCGGGTGGCCAGCGTGCGGAAGCCGCCAAACCTCGGCCAGACGGTCTCGAAGAAACCGCGGATCGCTTCGCGGCCTTGGTACCATTCGCGCCAGGGCGGCATTGTATAGATGGCGTCCTCGCGCAGCAGCTCGATCAAGCTGTCGAGATTGGCGGCCTGCCAGGCCTGCATGTAGCGTTCGAGAAGCAGGCCTTCTTCGGGGCTGGGCCGTGATCGGCTGGCCGGCCGTCCCTGAGGATAGCGCGCCGCCAGCGTTGCGCGGGCGCGCTGCAACGCGCTGTTGATCGAAGCCGTCGATCCACCCAGCAAACGCGCCGTCTCGACAGCCGACCATCCGAGGACGTCGGCAAGCAGCAGCGCGGCGCGCTGCCTGGGCGGCAGGTCCTGGATGGCGGCGACGAAGGCGAGCTGGACGGCCTCGCGGCTCTCGTAACGGGCTTCCGGACCTGGCTCGCTGCCGGCAATGTCTGGAAGCTCGGCGTCGGGGTAGGGCTCCAGCCAGGCGATGTCGGCTACCGGCCCGCCTATGGCCGCCCCGTGCGAGGGCGGCCGCCCGAGTTCCCGGAGAACGCGACGCGCCCTCGACCTCGCCTTGATGGCGTTGAGGCAAGCGTTGGTGGCAATCATGTAGAGCCAACCGCGAACCGAACCCCGCCCGTCGAACTCCGACCTGGCGCGCCAGGCGCGAAGCAACGTGTCCTGGACGAGGTCGTCGGCCTCGTGCAGCGAACCCATCATGCGATAGCAATGCAGCTTGAGCTCGCGGCGATGCGCCGCCGTGACCTTCTCGAAGGCCAGCCGATCGAGGATCGGCTGGCCTGCTGGTTCCAGAGGCGGCTGAGCGTCTGTCATGCGGCTTGTGCGGTTACGAGTGAGCGTTGCATTACGCGCGCCTCAGGCGGCCGGGGCAAGCCCGCTCCCGCTCACCATGAAGGAACTGCCTTGCGGCTGGCCGGTGGCGAGTGCGACCACCGCCCGCCCGACATCGGCCGGCGTTTGCATGTCGGTCATGGCGGCGATGAAGTCCGCCGGCTGGATGCCCATATAGGCCGCGATGCTTTCGACGCCGGCCTTGCCGACGCCGGTCTCCGGCATGATGCGCATCGGCGCGAGCGCCATGAAGCGCAGGCCGAGGCCAAGCCGGTCGGCCTCCTTCTGGCTATGACCGGCGAGGAACATCTGCATGCGTTTTGCGCCGGCATAGCCACCGGCGTTCGGTGGTCCGCCGGTCAAGGCCGCGCCGCTGGAGATCAGAACGATCCGGGTTCCCGGCTTGAGCGGACGCCGCAGAGCGGCCCGGCAAAACAGAAACGACGCCTTGACGTCCGTGTCCCAGTTTGCCGAGAACGCCTTCCAGTTCTGTTCATGCACGGGCGCAGAAGGCGCCAGCGCACCTGCGCAGATCACCAGCACGTCCGGCTCCAGCGCGGCGAAGACCTTGTCGGGGGCGGAGTCCACTGTCGCATCGACCGCGAGCGTCTTTACGCCCGAAACCTCCCAGGCAAATTGCGCCAGGGCCTGTTTCCCGCGGGCAACGGCCAGCACCGTCGCTCTCTCCTTGAGGGCAGCCTCTGCAATCGAGCGGCCGACACCACGGCTGCCTCCGACAACGACGACATTCTGATTTCGCAACGATCCCATGGATCACTCTCTTTTTCCCGGGCGCCGGACCATCCAGGCGCGCTCATCGATAAGGACAGCGCAGGTGGGTGGAAATCATCGGTGCCAGGCGGAAATATCTTTCAGCTGACGGCAGCGGCGCGTCGGTTTTGTATTCAGTGTCATTACCTCGGGGGTAATCGACCTGTGCGCGACGTCTCGGCAGACTGCTCCCATCAAGCCGATTGTCCGGCTTTCGACCATCAGGGAGTTACGCCATGACCGCCTACGCCGTCGCCCATATGCGCCAGGTCACACCGGGGCCGCAGATCGTCGAGTACCTGCACAAGATCGATGCCACGCTGGAGCCGTTTGGCGGGCGCTTCATCGTGCATGGCAGCGAGGTGGAAGTCGTTGAAAACACCTGGCCGGGCTACCTCATAATCATCGAGTTTCCAGACAGGCAGCAGGCGCGCGCATGGTACCGCTCGCCCGCCTATCAGGAGATCTTGCCGCTGCGCACCGAGAATTCCCAGTCCGATGTGGTCTTCGTCGACGGCGTCCAGCACCCGCACAAGGCCACCGACGTTCTCGAATAGGGGGACGATCTGCTAAGGTTGGCTTTTATCGTTTCAACAGGAACACCGCCTGCTGGCCGAAAAAGTTCCAGAACCACCAAGGCATCGAGAAGCCGATCCGCTGGCCGTTGGCGTCCAGCGCGGTGGCCTTTTCCACCGTCGCGCCAAGCTCGTCGCATAGATTGACGAAATCGCGAATGGTGCAGAAATGGATGTTGGGCGTGTCGTACCAGGAATAGGGCAGGTCCTTGGTCACCGGCATGCGGCCGTTGAAGAGCAGCGAAAAGCGCACCCGCCAATGGCCGAAATTGGGGAAGGAGACGATGGCGCGATTGCCGATCCGGAGTAACTCGTCGAGCACCAGCTTCGGATTGCGGGTCGCCTGCAAGGTCTGCGACAACACGACGAAATCAAAACCCTTGTCGGGATAGAATTGGAGATCCTTGTCGGCATCGCCCTGGATGACCGACAGGCCCCGCGCCACGCATTCGTTGACGCCGCGCTGCGACAGTTCCAGCCCGCGGCCGTCGACCTTCTTGGTCTCCTGCAGCAATTCGAGCAGCAGGCCGTCGCCGGAACCGACGTCCAGCACCCGCGACTGCGGCGGGATGAGGTCGGCGACGACTTCGAGGTCGACGCGCTGGGCGCGGTTGACGCTCATGCGTTCGGCTCCTACCTGGCGCATGGACCTGATCCGAAAAGTCTGCAACTTGTCGGGGTCATGCGCTGATGCCTGGCGCATGGTCCTGATCCGAACAGTCCGCAACCTTCCGAGGTCATGCGCCGAGCCCTCTCGCCCGCGCGGCCGAGGCGATGAAGCCTCTGATGGCGGCGAACAGTTCCGGCTCGTCGAGCAGGAAGGCGTCGTGGCCGCGGTCGGTCTCGATCTCGACGAACGAGACCGAGGCGCCGGCCGCGTTCAGCGCGTGCACGACCGAGCGGCTCTCCTCGGTCGGGAACAGCCAGTCGCTGGTGAACGAAACCAGGCAGAAGCGCGTCTTGGTGCCGGCGAAGGCATCGGCCAGCCGGCCGCCATGGTCGGCGGCGAGATCGAAATAGTCCATCGCCCGGGTCATGTAGAGATAGGAGTTGGCATCGAAGCGATCGACGAAGGTCATGCCCTGATGGCGCAGATAGCTCTCGATCTGGAAGTCGGCATCGAAGCCGAAGGTCAGCGCTTCGCGGTCCTGCAGGTTGCGGCCGAACTTGCGGTGCAGCGCTGCTTCCGACAGATAGGTGATGTGGGCGGCCATGCGCGCCACCGCCAGCCCTTTTTCCGGCCGCTTGCCATGCTCGAAATATTTGCCGCCGTGCCAGTCGGGGTCGGCCATCACTGCCTGCCTGCCGACCTCGTGGAAAGCGATGTTCTGCGAGGAATGGCGGGCGCCGGTGGCGATCGGCAGCGCCGAGAAGACGCGCTCGGGATAGCTGGAGGCCCATTGCAGCACCTGCATGCCGCCCATCGAGCCGCCCAGCACGCTGAACAGCTGTTCGATGCCGAAATGCTCGACCAGCATCAGCTGCGCCCGCACCATGTCGCGGATGGTGATGATCGGCAGGTCGAGCCCGTAAGGCTTGGCGGTGGCGGGATTGGTCGAGGCGGGGCCGGTGGAGCCGAGGCAGCCGCCGATGACGTTTGACGAGATGACGAAGAAACGATCGGTGTCGATGATCTTGCCGGGGCCGATCAGCACTTCCCACCAGCCTGGCTTGCCGGTCACGGGATTGGTGTTGGCGACGTGCTGGTCGCCGGTCAGCGCATGGCAGACGAGGATGGCGTTGGAGCGCGCATCGTTGAGCGTGCCATAGGTCTGGTAGGCGATCTGGAACGGCGACAGCAGCGTGCCGGCGTCGAGCTTGAGCGGCTTGTCGGCGCCGAAACGCAACACCGGGCTCGACGGCTGGTCGGCCTCGTTGTTGGTTTTTCGCGCGCGCAAAGCGACCATCACATCTCCTTGCCCGGCCTTCAGTTGTCCACCGGTCTGGGCAACAGCCAGTCAGGGCAACAAAAAACCGGCCATGCCTTCGCAAAGCCGGTTACAAGATGCAAACGGCCCTTTAGCAAGTTGTTTAACGTGGCTGCAAGCCGACCGGCCAAATCACCACGGAACTTTCGCTGCTCTTCTAGGACCGACGCATGGCTTCGTCAACGGCAAGTTCTTGATCCCGAATTGCCGCCCCTCGACATTCCGGGCCACGGCTTGTATTTCCGCTGCGGCTTCCGGATGGAGGCACTCTCGACGGATTTCATGAAATGAGCCAGACACCGGATCAGACACGTCCAAGGCCCCGCGCCGGCATCATGGACATCGAAGCCTATGTGCCCGGCAAGAGCGCGGCGCCTGAAGGTGTCGCCAAGGTCCACAAATTGTCGGCGAACGAGAACCCGCTCGGTCCTTCGCCAAAGGCAATAGAGGCCGCGCGCGCGGTCGCCGACAAGCTCGCGGTCTATCCCGACGGCAGCGCCAGGCGCTTGAGGGAAGCGATCGCCGAGGTGCACGGGCTCAACCCGGCGAACATCGTCTGCTCCAACGGCTCCGACGAGATTCTGGGCCTGCTGGCGCAGACTTACCTCGCGCCCGGCGATGAAGCCATCATCACCGAACATGGCTTCATGGTCTACAAGATCTACATACAGTCGGCCGGTGCCGTCCCGGTAACGGTCAAGGAGACCGATGAACGCGCCGATATCGATGCGATCCTCGCCGCGGTGACGCCGCACACCAGGGTCATATTCCTTGCCAATCCAAACAATCCAACCGGCACGTACGTGCCGTTCCATGAGGTGCGCCGCCTGCATGCCGGCCTGCCGCGAAACGTGCTTCTGGTGCTGGATGCAGCTTACGCCGAATATGTCCGGCGCAACGACTATGAAGCCGGCGTCGAGTTGGTGGGCAGCGCGGAAAACGTGGTCATGACCCGCACTTTCTCGAAATTGGGCCTGGGCGGCGCGCGGATCGGCTGGATGTATGCGCCAATGCACGTCATCGACGCGATCAACCGCGTGCGGGGACCCTTCAACGTCAATGCGACGGCGATCGAGGCGGGCATCGCGGCGATCCGCGACCGCGCCCACATCGAACGCAGCGTCGCGCATAACGAGACCTGGCTGGCTTGGCTGAGCGAGCAATTGGCGGGGCTTGGGTTGCGGGTGACGCCGAGCGTCGGCAATTTCATCCTCATACACTTTCCCGAGGACAAAAAGCATTCGGCGGCGGCCGCCGACGACTACCTCAGCCAGCGCGGCTACATATTGCGACGCGTTTCCGGCTACGGTTTTCCCAACGCGCTGCGCATGAGCATCGGCACCGAAGAGGCCAATCGCGGCGTTGTCGCAGCACTCGCGACATTCCTGAAAAGCTAGAGCACCATGACGTCACCGATGTTCGAAAAGATCGCGCTGGTCGGCATCGGCCTGATCGGCTCGTCGCTGGCCCGCGTCATCCGCCGCGAGGGGCTCGCCGGCCAAGTCGCGATTTCGACGCGCAGCGACGCGACGCTGGCACGGGCGAGCCAACTCGGCCTTGGCGACACCTACACGACGGATGCGAAAGAGGCGGTTCGCGACGCTGATCTGGTTGTCGTTTCGGTGCCGGTCGGCTCTTCGGGTGCCATCGCAGCGGAGATCGCACCGGCGCTGAAAAAGGGCGCCATCCTCACCGATGTCGGCTCAACGAAGGCCTCGGTCATCGCGCAGATGCAGCCGCATGTGCCTGATGGCGTGCACTTCATCCCCGGCCATCCTTTGGCCGGCACCGAAAAATCGGGACCGGATGCCGGTTTTGCCGAACTGTTCGAGAACCGCTGGTGCATTTTCACGCCGCTGCCCGGCACCGATCCCGCCGCACTGGAAAAGCTCTCGGAATTCTGGCGCCGCTGCGGCTCCAACATCGACACGATGGACCCGCAGCATCACGACATGACGCTGGCCATCGTTTCGCACCTGCCGCACATCATCGCCTATAACATCGTCGGTACCGCCGATGATCTGGAGTCGGTGACCAAGTCCGAGGTCATCAAATACTCGGCTTCCGGCTTTCGCGACTTCACCCGTCTCGCGGCGTCCGACCCGACCATGTGGCGCGACGTCTGCCTGCACAACAAGGACGCCATCCTCGAAATGCTGGCGCGGTTTTCCGAGGATCTGTCCTCGCTGCAGCGGGCGATCCGCTGGGGCGACGGCGAAAAGCTGTTCGACCTGTTCACCCGCACCCGCGCCGTCCGCCGCTCGATCATCGAGGCCGGCCAGGACATCGACGTACCGGATTTCGGTCGCCAGGCAGTCGAACACCCGCCGAAGGGATAAGCCGCGGCAGGCCGGTCGCAGGCCAGACCGCCTACACCGGTCCATCGTTTCACGGGAACGCCGAACCGCTCTATCTTTTTGTTTTGACGCAATTCCGGACGGAAAACCGTTTCATACTAGTCGAGCGGCTTGATCTTGCCGAGCGGGATGAAGCCGAGCGTGGCCTTGCCCCTGACGATCTTCAGCGGCATCGACGGCTGGTTGCCGAGCAGCGCCAGTCCGGCAAAGCCGGTTTGGATCTCTTTCTTCTGCTCGGGGATGGCGGTGGCGAGGATCGCCGCCACGGCCTTTGGATCATTGAGCCTGATCGTCAGCTCGGCATTTATGAGACCGTCGTCATCGACCGACAGCGGTCCGGAAACGGTGATGCGCGCAGTTCCGGACGACAGATCGAGCTGGTGGATTTCCGCCGCCTGGCCGCGCAGGCTCTTCGGATTTGCCTTGATCAGCGTCACGCCGTTCTTCAGCGTCACGTCGCCGCTGCCGTCGAGCGGCGGCAAGACGCGCCCGTCGATGGCCGCCGCGTCGATTTCAAGATCGGTGAAATTGCCGGCATAGTCGATATCCGGGCCGTTCGGGCGCAATTGTCCGCTGGCGGTTCCGGCGCTGAACAGCGAGACGGGATCGGTGTCGTCTGCCGGATCGGTCTGGCCGGACAGGCCTTCGGCCTGCAACGACAGCCGCCTCGGCAGCGGCCAGGACAGCTTCATGTCGGCCCGCAGATCATCCCAGTCGATCCACAGCGGGGTCATGCCGGGAACAGAGGTCCTGAGCGGCCCCCTGAGCTCGGCGGCAGGCGACAAAAGCCGCGTGATCTGCGTGGCGGCGTTGATCTTGCCTGTCGATGCCGCGACGTTGCGGCTGTCGTCCTCGTAAGCCAGGCTGTCGCAGGAAAGGGTGAAGCTGAAGGGATAGCCGCTGACCGCGAGATTGGCGCAGTCGGCCTTGATGCCCTTGCCGTCGAGATCGGCAACCGCCTTTTCGGTTGCGCTCTCGACGAGGTCCGCCAGGTAAAACCAGCCCGCGCTGTAGATGCCGAACAGCACGAGAACGAAAGCGGCAAGCCACAACAGGCGGCGACGTTGGCTGGGCGGCGGGCGCTCGTCACTTGACGTCATGCGGCGGCTTTCGTTAACGCGGGTGGCACGGGCAGGCTGTCGCTTGCGGCAATAACAGGTAGACGGACTGAAACACCACCGGTGGAGTGGTTCGTCACAATCAGGCTTGGCGATATGGGCGATTTTTGGGTTTTTGGCTACGGCTCACTGATCTGGCGGCCGGGTTTCGCGCATGTCGAGACGCGGCGCGCCCGCCTGCATGGCTACCGCCGTTCGCTCTGCGTCTATTCTTTCGTGCATCGCGGCACGCGCGAACGGCCGGGCCTGGTGCTCGGCCTCGACCGCGGCGGCTCCTGCATCGGGCTGGCGTTCCGGGTTCCAGGCGAGCTGCGCAACGAGGTCATCACCTATCTGCGCGAGCGCGAATTGGTCACCAACGTCTATCTCGAACGTGTGCTCAGTGTTCGCCTCGACAAGAGTGAAACGGATGGGGGCGAGACGGTCGAAGCCGTCGCCTATGTCGTGGACCGCAGTCATGAGCAATATGCCGGTGCGCTCGACCCGGCCGAGGCGGCGACCGTCGTTCGCGGCGCCGTCGGCCAGTCGGGGAGGAATGAGGATTATGTGTTCAGCACGCTGGAGCACCTCGAAGCACTGGGTATAAGCGACCACTGGCTGGAAAACGTGACGAGACGGATCGCGACGTAGCTTCGGTGTCGTGGCCTGTGCTACATCCTGAAAATCTGTTTCCCAAGATCGGCGCGATCCAGGCTGTTTGCCACGGCAAGCTTGAACTCGGTCAGCGCGTGGAGACCGCCGGCAGGAACGTGGAAGCCGGGCTGGCCGAAGGTGTCGATGATCTCGCGTAGGACAGGCCGGTCGGCTTCGGCCGGCGGCGAAAAGAAATAGCGATAGATATTCGCCCTGATCTCGACGCCGCTCAGCAAGACATCGAAATTGTGCAGTTCGAAGCGCTCGGTACTCATGCCGCCATTGATCACCATCTGTCCGCCAAGCGCCAGGGTGCGGATCAATTCGCCGCTGACAGGTCCGCCGACATTGTCGATAATCCCGTTCAATCCGGCGCCGCCGGTGATATCCATCACCGCTTCCCGGATACTTGCCTTCAAGTCCGAAAGGTCAAGAATGGCGGCGCCAAGCGTCTTCAGATCGAAGCTTTGGTGCGAGCGCCGCACCAGCGCGATGACGTTGATGCCGCGTCGTTGGGCGAACTGCATCACCATTGTCGAAATCGACGAATAGCCGGCCGTAATAGCCAGCCACTGGCCGGGCCGCACACGGGAATCCACCATCAGATCCCACGCCGTAATGGGGTTCACCATCTGCCCGGCGCGTTCGACTGGATAGCCAGCAGGCAACGGGATCAGCCATTCGGCGGGAATGGCCGCGTACTCGGCCCAGCTGCCATAATAGCTGAACGCGACAAGCGTGCCCGGTTCCAGCAAGACGTTTGCGCCAACGGCTTCGACGATGCCGGCGCCATGGTTTCCGGCGATCTGCCGGGGAAAATGCGGCTTCTTCGGTTCGGGGTAGAGGTTCTGGATAAACAGGAAGTCGCCCGGATTGATCGAGGCCGAGACCATCCTGACCAGCACATCGCCGTCGCCGATCCGCGGCATCGGCAGGTCATCCACGTAGAGCACGTCGCGCGGCGAACCGATGGCGTCAAATACAATTGCTTTCATGCCGTTCTCCATAACAAACGATCCGAGGCCAACAGTCTGAGCCCAGCCGACGTGCCGAGACTTGCGTCGGCGCGGCGGAACCTACGGTCGGCCGGCAAAAGTCAGAATTGGCAGATTTGACAATCTATGTGCTAAACTTGCCACATCGTTTCTTCAGAGGCTGCTGGTTTGGATATCCCGGACGTGGCGCGGCGGGTCGCGGTTTTGTGAAGCGCCGGTGGGTTGGAAAGGAGGCTATGCGTTTGACGTCGTCGCGGCGCGACATAGGTTAGCCCGGTCGGCGGCTCCCACCCGCCCCAGCATGAATCATCATGGAGATCAGCCTTGCAGAAACGTCGTCTCGGTCGCACCGACCTATCCATCGCGCCGTTGGTTCTGGGCGGCAATGTGTTCGGCTGGACCGCCGATGAGAAAACCTCGTTCGACTTGCTCGACCGCTTTGTCGACGCCGGTTTCAACGCCATCGATACGGCCGATTCCTATTCGCGCTGGATTGCCGGCCACCAGGGCGGCGAATCCGAAACCATCATCGGCAGATGGATGAAGAGCCGCGGCAACCGCGACAAGGTCGTCGTCATCACCAAGGTCGGCTCGGATATGGGGCAGGGCAAAAGGGACCTGTCCGCTGCCTATATCGAAAAGGCCATCGACGCCTCGTTGAAGCGGCTGCAGGTCGACAGCGTCGATCTCTATCTGTCGCACTGGCCCGACCCGGCGACCCCTTATGAGGAAACGTTCGGCGCTTACCAGAAACTGCTCGGCAAAGGAAAAATCCGCTATGCCGGCGCCTCCAACCTCGACGCCGCCCAGTTGCGCGCTGCACTCGACGTAGCAAGCCTGCGCGGCCTGCCGCGCTACGAGGTGCTGCAGCCGGAATACAACCTCTACGACCGCTCGTCCTTCGATGGTCCGCTGCGCGATCTGTGCGTGGCCGAGGACATCGGCGTCATCACCTATTTCAGCCTCGCCAAGGGATTTTTGAGCGGCAAGTACCGCAGCGAAGCCGACCTCGGCAAAAGCCCGCGCGGCGGCGGTGTGAAAGCGTACCTCAATTCGCGCGGCATGCGCATCCTCTCAGCGCTCGATACCGTGTCGGCCAGACATTCGGCCAAGCCGGCGGAAGTGGCGCTTGCCTGGGTCATGGCGCGGCCCGGCGTCACCGCTCCGATCGCCAGCGCGACGACGCTCGTCCAGCTCGACAGCCTGGTGCGTGCCGCGTCGTTGCAGCTCAGCCCGGACGATATCGCCGAGCTCGACAAAGCCAGCGCATAGCCGCGCACGATCGTTCAAGACCGGCGCCGCTGCCTTGCCCTACCGTCCCTGCATCGTCGCAGGATGCAGGGACGCCGCATGGCCGGACAGGTTCTTCTCGATCAGCAGCTATGGCAGCAATTGCTGGCGCTTGTGCTGGCATCGGCCATCGTCATGGGCAGCCCGGGGCCGGCGACGATAAGTGTCACCGCGGTCGGCGCCGCGTTCGGCCTGCGCGATTCGCTCCGCTATGCCTCGGGGATCGTTGTTGGTACGGTCCTCGTGCTTTTGGTGGTGGCGACGGGCATCATGGCCGTTCTCACCGCGCTGCCGAAGCTCGCAGCGCTGCTGGCGGTCGTCTCGGCGGCCTACATCCTCTACCTGGCGTTCAAGATAGCGACGGCGCCGCCACTGGCGGCGCGCGTTGGTGGGGCGGCGCTTCCCACTTTCCTTGGCGGGTTCCTTCTGGCCGTTGCCAATCCGAAAGCCTATGTGGCGATTGCCGCCGTGTTTGCCGGCGCGTCTTCCGGCGCCGGCGGTCTTGCTATTTCAGCCAAGCTGGCGGTCCTCGCCTTGATGATCGTTGCCATTCATCTCTTGTGGCTTCTCGCCGGCGCGGCTTTTGCACGTTTGCTGCGCAAACCGCTGGCGTCGCGCATAATCAATCTGGTGTTTGCCGTGGCGCTGATTGCAACAGCCGCCCTGGCTGCCTTGCCGTGAGCCCTTCCGGCATTCGCGGCGGTGTGTCTCAGCCTTTCAATTCAGATTTCGCGTCCAGCTCACCAAGCCTTTTCACCGCCGTCGGCGGCATCGGCGGCGGGTTCGGCGTCTGCGACGCCTCGACGAGGAGCTGGTCGCAGGCGGCTTCCGTCTCGCCGACCAGCCGTTGCATGAATTCCTCCTTGCCGAGGCCGGGCGGGATCGGCGGCAGGAAGCGCGCCTTGATCGTACCAGGATAGCGCAGGAATTTGCGGCGCGGCCAATAGAGGCCGGCGACGTGAGCGACCGGCACCACCGGAATGCCAAGTTGCGCATAGAGTTCAACGATGCCGTATTTGTAGACCGGTTCGTCGCCCGGCGCCCGGCGCGTGCCCTCGGGATAGATGATCAGCTGGCGCGGATTGCGCGCCAATTCCTGTTTGGTCGCGGCGATCACCGTCTTCAATGCCTTCGAGCGGCTGCCGCGGTCGACAGGAATCATCCGCATCTTCAAAATGTACCAACCGAAGAACGGGATCCAGGTCAGCTCCCGCTTCAATATGTAAACGGGATCGTCGAGATACGGCAGGAAAGCGATCGTGTCCCAGAAGGACTGGTGCTTCGGCGCCAGGATGAAGGAACCTTCAGGCAGGTTTTCCTGGCCGGTGATCTCACTTCTGGTGCCCGCGATCTTGTCGTAGAGCCACATGCTGGTGCGCGACCAGAATTTCGGCACGAACCAGGCGCGATGGCGCGGCGACAGGAAATAATACGGGGTCCAGAGAATCATCTGGACGATCAAATTGAGGTAGAAGGCGAGATTGAACGCCAGCGAGCGGAAATAGAGCATACAGCAAGTGCCCGGTGAGGAGGTGTGCGTTGGTTACACCAAGCGCCGGCAAAAAGGAAACGCTGCGAGGCGGGCGATCGGCCCGGTCTTGCGATGGGCCGTCTTCGTCACGTTTGCCACGCCGCCTGAAGCAGGCGCTGTCTCAGGCGCGGGGCGGCGAAGTCGAGGAATGCGCGCAGCTTCACCGGCAGTAGCCCCTGGCCGGCATGGACGAGGCTCACCGGCCATGGGTCTGGCTCAAACTCTTGCAGCACCGGGCGCAGCGTACCCGACCGGACTGCGGTGGCGATCTGGTAGGAAAGCAGCCTCGTCACGCCGACGCCGGCAATCGCCGCATCGATTGCTGCCTCAGCCGTGTTGACCCGTAACCTGGAGCGGACCGGCACGCTGAATTCGGTCTTGCCGGTGGCGAAGCTCCAGGCTGCGGCGGTGAGCCCTTCGAAGGTGATGGCACTGTGTCCTGCAAGCTCTTGCGGCGTTTTCGGTGTGCCGTGCTCGGCGAGATAGGCCGGGCTCGCGCAAACGACGCGGCGGATCGAACCCAGGCGGGTGGCGATCAGGCTCGAATCGGCAAGCTCGCCGATGCGGATGGCGAGATCGATGTGCTCTTCGACCAACTGGGTTATCCGGTCGGCGAGTGTCAGCCGCACACTTACCTCAGGATAGACGGAGAGGAAGCCGGTGACGACCGGCAGCACATGCAGGCGGCCGAAGACGATCGGCGCAGTGACGATCAGTTCGCCGGTCGGGGCGCTGTATTCCCCGGCGGCTATTCGCTCGGCCTCGCCGACCTCATCGAGAATGCGACGACAGGCGGCGAGATAGGCGTGGCCTGCATCGGTCAGCGACATCTGCCGCGCCGAGCGGTTCAACAGCCGTGTCTTCAGGTGCTTTTCCAGGTCCGAAACCTTACGGCTGACCGTCGTCAGCGGAATGCCGAAGCGGCGCCCGGCAGCCGAGAGGCTGCCTGTCTCCGCTGCGGCAACGAAAAGCGACATGGACTGGAGGCGATCCATAGTTCTCCCGAAAATTTTCTTTCCGAAAAATGGAAGGATAGCTTGCAGATATGGCATCTGCATCTCGAAGACGGAAGGCCCTATTTCGGGTCTGAACAATGCAGCGCGCGTCGGCGCGTAAGGAGGGTTTTCATGAACGCTCACACCAGCGATGTCGCCTTTACCCCGACGGTAAAGGCGATCCAGGCCCGCAAGGGCTCGCGCCAGGCCTATGCCCGTGTCGAGGAGCGTGGCGGCTGGCAGGCGGCAATCACGCCCGATCTCGCTGCCTTCATCGAGGCGCAGACCAGCGTCTTTCTGTCGACCGCCAATACGGACGGGCAGCCTTACATTCAGCATCGCGGTGGGCCGGCCGGTTTCCTCAAGGTACTCGACCAGCGGACGATCGGCTTTGCCGATTTTTCCGGAAACAGGCAGTTCATCACCCAAGGCAACCTCAGCGACAACCCGCAGGCTTTCCTGTTCCTGATCGATTATGCGCACCGGCAGCGCATCAAGATCTGGGGCAAGGCGCAAGTCGTCGAGGGCGATGCCGAGCTGACGGCAAAGCTGATGCCGCAAGACTATAAGGCGCGACCCGAGCAGGTCATCCTGTTTACGATTTCGGCTTGGGATTCAAATTGCTCGCAGCACATCCCGCAGCGTTTCGAAGCGGCCGACGTGGCGGCGGCGCTGGCCGAACGCGACAAGCGCATCGAACGGCTCGAACAGGAGATCGCACGCTTGCGATCGGATGCAGCAGCCAGGGAATAAGAGCCAGGGAATAAAAAGTGCCGGTGCCGTTCAGCTTCCGCCTGCGGCGTCGGCCAGCGTCACGCTGTCGGTTCGCTTCATCGGCATGATACCGCGCGCCAGCGCCAGCAGGTATTTGTTGTATTCGGTGAACAGCACGCGCAGCGCTTCGGGCTTGGTCAGCCAGCCGCCATTCTCGAGGTTGGTGTTGACCACCGGATAGGGCTCGAGCCTGGCGCCGTGCAGCAGCCGGCCCATTTCCAGCAGGCTGCGCGGCATGTGATAATTGTTGGTGACGAGAATGACGGTGCCGTAGGCATGGTCCTCGACCCATTTGGCGCTTTCCTCGGCATTGCCGATCGTGTCGAGCGCGGCGCGGTCGATGTCGACGCAGCAGGAAAACAGCCTCTTGTCGCCGCCGGTCGCGGCCTGAAGCTGGCGCCGGCTGGCGGAAGGATGGACGCCGCTGATCAGCAGCCGCTCGCCCTTGCCTGATGCAAGCAGGCCCATTGCGGCGTCGAGGCGCGACTGGCCGCCGGTCAGCACGATGATAGCGTCGGCCCTTGCCGGATTGGCGGGCGTAGTCAGACGGCTGACGGTATTGGCGAACCAGCCGAAGCCGGCGACAAACAGCGCCATAGAGGCGAGCAGAAGGAGAGCCGAGATGCGCAACGAGCGGGCTGCCAGCAGCCGCCCGTGTTTGGCGAACTGATCCGGCTTGGCAAATTCATCAGGCTCGGCGAATACAGGCGGACGCGCAACCAGCACTGGCATGCACCCACCGGTATCGGTCGAGTCCCGAACGTCCATCATGAAATGGTTAATCCCGAAATACAGCCTTTGGTAGGAAAAAAATGCAATTTTCGTGACGATGCGTTTTCATCCGTGATCGATCTTTCCTTTAGCCGGCGTCCGGCTGGCGAATGTCGATGTCGCTGAGATAGGTAACCACGGTGAAATGGGAGGTTGCCGCCGTCAGCGCGCCGATCACCAGCACCATGACAGCGACCCCGAGATAACCCGCCGAGCCGATGGCGAAATTGCCGAACAGGGCGGTCGCCTGGTCGGCCTGCGGCGTTGCCATGTTGCGTGACGACCACCAGGAGAAGACGATGAAGACGAGGATCGCCGCGGCGCCGCCTGCCGCGGCGCCCTTCATGCCGGTGACCAGAAAATGCCGGCGGAATTCGCGCGCGATGAAGCGCGCCTCGGCGCCGACAAAATGCAGCACCTCGATGATGTGACCATTGCCGGCCATGGCGCCGCGCGTTGCGAACACCACGGTCAGCACCGTCGCAGACAGCATCAGCGCCAGCACTGCGATACCGATTGTTACCGTGGTGCGGGCCATGGCAACCAGCCGGTCGACCCAGGTGCGATGATCGTCGAGCGAGGCACTCGGCAGCTTCGGCGTGATCGCCGCGCGCAGTGCGGCGAAATCGGGCGGGTTGTTCTCATCGATGGTGATGATGATCAGGCGCGGCACCGGCAGCTCATCGATGTTCAGGCCCGAGCCCAGCCAAGGCTCGAGCAGCCGGGCCGTTGCTTCGCGATCGACGATCCTGGCGCTTTTCACGCCAGGGAATTCGCCGGCGATCTGCGAGGCCAGCGCAAGTGCGGCCTCCATGTCGAGGCCGTCGACCGGCTTGATCTGGATGGTCGCTTCGCGCGAGATCTGGTTCTCCCAGACGGAGGCGGTGTCACGCACCAGCGTGACTGCGCCAAACGTCAGGCAGGACAGAAACGTCATGATGGCGATGACCAGCACCAGCGCCCGGCCGGCGATGTTCTGCGCCGGCACGATCGGCGCCATTTTGCGCTGGACGCGGGGCTTTGCCGCCGCGGCGTCCTGACCCTCGAAATGTTCGACGGAGAGCTCAGTCATAGATGTCCAGCCTTCCGCCGGCCAGGATCATTCGCCGTGCGTCGACCTGTTCCATCAGGCCGAGGTCGTGTGTGGCGATCACCACGGCGGTTCCCAGCCGGTTGAGCTCGATGAACAACCGCAGCAAGCGTCGCGCCAGCGGCGGGTCGACATTGCCGGTCGGCTCGTCGGCGAGCAGGATCTCGGGCTGCTCGATCAACGCCCGGGCGATGGCGGCGCGCTGCTTCTCGCCGCCAGACAGCACCGGCGGCAGCACATGCATGCGCTCGCCGAGGCCAACCCATTTCAGCAGCTCGGTGACGTCGGTGCGGTAGGTCGCCTCCTCGCGGCCGCGCACGCGCAGCGGCAAGGCCACGTTCTCGTAGGTGGTCATATGGTCGAGCAGGCGAAAATCCTGGAATACCACGCCGATGCGTCGTCTCAGATGCGGCAATTCGGTTCGCGAGATGCGCGAGCGGTCCTTGCCGAAAATGGTGATCAGGCCGCGCGTCGGCTTCAGCGACATGAACAAAAGCCGCAGCAACGTCGTCTTGCCGGCGCCTGAAGGTCCGCTCAGGAACTGAAAGGAGCGCTCCGGAATGTGCAAGGAGATGTCGCGGAGAATCTCCGGACCCATGCCATAGCGGAGGCCGACATTTTCGAAGCGGATCACTTTCGACGACCTGAAATTCTCGGCGGCAAGATGCCAGCCCTTTCTGTGGAAAGACCATCGGCCGGCATGGTTAACCGACGGTTAATTTGGGGGCTTTTCGAGCGAGTCACAGAGGTTCCGGTGGGGAAGCGTTAACCATTTCCGTTTACCCAAAAGAAACGAACAGCGAACAGGTGGCGTAGTGTTGGGCCATGACGGCTGAGGATCGAACCGCGCGCCCGATTTCCGGCGAAATCATGACCGATCCGGCCGCCGAGCCGGAACGCATCGTGCGCGACGTGACCGCCGACGTCATCGATGCCGATTATGAGGTGCTGCCCCGCCATTTTATACATCCAGACTTTGCGCCGCCGCCTGCGCGCATGATTTCCACGCCTTCGATCGAAGGCATGGACATGTTGCGCAAGCCCGAAACCGCCGTCGACCGGCCGTTGTGGGTGCATGGTGGGCCGATCTTCTGGATTGTCGGCGTCGGTGCCGCCTTTGCCGCCTTCTGGATATCGGGCGGGCATGCGCTGGTTCGTTAGAGCGGCGCCAGAAAATCAACGGTCACCAGATAAGCGATTCGCGACGCGCTGGGATATCCGACCGTTCGCGGGCGCCCTGCGAAAGATTGGCCTTGCCAGATGGAACGACAGGCCTAGAAACGGGTTGAAGACCGTTTCGGTCGGCTTCGCCTGCAAAGGCGATCATTTCTGGAAAGGCAGCCAATGCCAGTTGTGCGCGGCAAGGACATCGAAGTCCTGTTTTCGGCGTCCGCCATCGCGCGGCGGAACCTGGAACTTGCCAAGGAGATCGCCGGGCACGACTATCACGACCTTCTGGTAATCTCGGTGCTGAAGGGATCGTTCATCTTCGCCGCCGATCTTATCCGTGCCATGCACGATGTCGGCCTGTCGCCGGAGGTCGAGTTCATCTTCATCTCCAGCTATGGCGCCGGCACGACCAGCGGTGAGGTGAGAGTGCTGCGCGACATCGACAACGAGGTCGCCGGTCGCGACGTGCTTTTGATCGACGACATTCTGGAATCCGGCAAGACGCTGAGTTTCACCCGCGACCTCATGCTGTCGCGCGGCGCGCGGAGCTGTGCCATCGCCGTGCTGCTCGACAAGCGCATGCGCCGCCAGACCACGCTCAACGCCGACTATGTCGGCTTCGACTGCCCCGATTATTTCGTCGTCGGTTATGGCATGGACGTCGCCCACGCGTTTCGCGAATTGCCTTTTGTCGGCATCGTCAAGGGCGACGCCTAGTTGGGTTGTCGCCGCTCGCGGTTCAGGAAACATCAACTTTTCCCCGCCAAATATCCTGCCCATGGCAAAGCTCCTGATCGTCGAGGATGATGAATCCGTCCGCACTCTCGCCGCTCGTGCGCTCGAACGCGCCGGGCATAATGTCACTGTTGCCGCCGACGGCGCACATGGCCTTTCTCTGATCCGGGCGGCGCAAGGGAGCTATGACCTTGTGCTGTCCGACATCCGCATGCCGGAAATGGACGGCATCGAGATGGCCAAGGCGGCAGCGGCGCTGTTCCCGGCGATGAAGATCATGCTGATGACCGGCTATGCCGACCAGCGCGAGCGCGCCGAGGAATTGAACGGCATTATTCTGGACGTCGTGCAAAAGCCGTTCACGCTGGCTGAAATCCGCGCCCGCGTCGAACAGGCGCTCGCCTGCTTCGCCTAAAGCGCGTCGCGTTCGATCGGCCTCATGCGACTCGCTTTAGGTTCTTCTTTTTTATGCATGTCGTTATCGCAAAACCGCTGCACACTTTTGCGCGACATGCGTTAAAGCCCAAGGCCGACCGCCTTCAGGCAGGGTCGCAGGTCGCCGCAATAGCTGGCGCGCCGCTCCGGTGCCGGCTGGCATTGAGGGCAAACAGGCCGGCGCCGATGATGAGGGCTACGCCGGCCGCCGTCGCTGGTCGCGGCACTTCGGCAAAGAACAGAAAACCCCATAGCGGCGACCAGATGATACCGGTGTATTCGAAGGTGGCGACGCTGTTGGCGGGCGCCAGCCGGTAGGCCTGCGACAACAGGATCATGCCGGCCGAGGCAACGAAGCCGCATGCTCCCATCTTGAGCAGATCCGGCGTCGTCGGCCAGACCCATGGCCGGACGAGGAATTCGAGGCTCGGATGCACGGCATGGTCAATGCCTGCCAGCCAAAACAATCCCGCCACCAAGGCGGCGCCGACCAGATAGGCGCCGTTCTGATAGAACGCCATGACAGTCGAGGATTCGGTGTCGCCGATCTTGCGGGCCATCAGCTGCGAGAAACCGTAGAGCAGAGCCGAGCCTAGCGACAGCAGCGCTGCCCAGTCGAACAAGCCGGCACCCGGGCGCACCATCACCAGCACGCCGAGCATGCCGACCAGGACGGTGGCGAGCGCCTGCCAGGACACGCGTTCGCCGAGATAGGGGCCGGCCAACGCCATGATGAACAGCGGCGCCATGAAATAGAGCGCCACCGCGTCAGCCAGCGGCAGGGCGGCGATTGCCAGATAGTAGGCCGTATAGGAGGTGAACTGGATGAAGGCGCGCATCGTCAGCATGCCGAATCGCTTCGACAGGATCGCCTGCAATCCGACATCGGCGTGGACAAGGAAAACCAGGATCGGCAGGGCGACGATCGAGCGGATCGCCATCACCTCGGTGACCGGATAGTGGCTCGACACCGCCTTGACCAGCGGGTCCTGCAGCGAAAAGACCAGCACGCCGAGACAGAGGCTGAGGATGCCGAGCACAAGCCGATTCTGCATAGGCGCTCCTGTCTTCCGCGTGCGCGGCCGAAAGCAGGCCTGCATCCGGGTAAAAAGAACCCGCCACCGTTTCGGGCAGCGGGTACGAGTGAGGACTTTTGATTGGTCCGCAGCCGATTTCGCGGCCGCATATCCAATGGGTAAGGCGACTATCGTCCGCCGTTTGACATGTTGCAAACGAATTGGAATGATGCCAGCAATCAGATTTCCTTATGGTGGGCACATGCGACCCAATCTCGACAGCGACCTGTTGCGCACCTTCGTGGCGGTCGCCGACACCGGCAATTTCACCAAGGCGGCGGAGCGGGCCGGCCGCACCCAGTCGGCGGTCTCGATGCAGATGAAGAAGCTCGAAGGCATGGTCGGCGACAGTCTGTTCGAGCGCGGCTCGCGCGGTGTGGCGCTGACGCGGCGCGGCGGCGAGCTCGTCGCCAACGCCAGGCGCATCGTTTCACTGCTCGACGAGACGGCGGCATCGATGGTCGCGGCGCCGCTTGGCGGGCCGGTGCGCATCGGTATCCCAGAGGAATATGGCCACGCGATCCTGTCGCGCGCGCTCGGCGCCTTTGCCAAGCGCCATCCTCAGGTCGACATCACCGTCCGCTATGCGCATTCCGGTGCGCAGATCGCGGCGCTCGCCGCCGGCGAGCTCGATCTGGCGGTGGTGTTCGAATGGCAGGATCTGTCGGGCGGTGAGGTGCTGATGCACGACCCAACCGTATGGGTGACGTCGGAGCTGCATCACATGCATGAGGAGCGGCCGGTGCCGATCGCGCTCTACAACCGTGCGGGGTGGTGCAAGGATTTCGCGATAAAGTCGCTGGAACAGCGCGATCTCGCCTATCGTGTCGCCTACACTAGCGATACCAATGGCGGCCTGCGGCTCGCCGTCACCTCCGGGCTGGCGATTGCGCCGATCTCGCGCAGCAACATCCCGGCCGGCTGCCGCGAGCTTACGGCCGCCGACGGGTTCGGCGACATCGATTCCTCGAACGTGGTGCTGCGGCGCAATCCGAATGCTTCCGGCGAGGCCATTGACGGCATGGAAGAGGCGATCCGCGAAGCGTTCACCAACCGTTAAAACGTGCCGCTCAGTCCGGCGGTGGCGGCCACCACGGACCGCGCGCGGCGATCTTCCGAATATAGGCAGCCTTACTTCAGCTCCAGCAACCGCTCCAGATAGCTGCGCTCGATATCGGGGCTGAGCGCATTGCCGAGCCGCTTGCGGATCGCTTCGAGGATTTGGCGGGCACGCTGAACGTCGATCTCATCAGGCACCCTCACCGAACTTCCGTCATCGGGACCTTCGCTGGTGCGGGGCCGCCCGAGCGGGTCACGATCGGCATTCTGCTGGCGTCCGCCCTGCCCGTTGCCACCCTGGTCGCCTTGCATCGCCTGCAATTGTTTCATCATGTCCTTGGCGCCCCTGCGCAAGGCTTCCAATGCGCGGCCCTGGTGACCGACCGCCTGGTCGCCTTCGCCCTCGCCGAGCTCCTGTTCGGCATTGCCCATGGATTTACCGGCCTCGCCAAACCCTTCATTGGGGTCGAGGCCCATCCCTTCGAGGCTCTTCCTCAATTGATCGAGCTCGCTCTGCAGCTTGCCCTGGCCTTCCTGCAATTGCTTCAGCGCATCGGCAAATTCCTGCGGCGTCATCGGCTTCGGCCGGCCGAGCGGATCGCGGTCGTCACTCGGTCCGGGCTTGCCCTGTTCGTCCATCGGGCCCGGCTCACCGTTCTCGCCGAGCTGCTCGTCGCGGTTCTGCCCGCGCTGTTGCTGGCCGCGCTGCAACTGGTCCATACGGAAAGTGTCGTTCATCATCTCCTGCTGGCGCCGCATGATCTCGCCCAGCTTGTCCATCTGCTGGCGCATCTCGCTGTCCTGCTGGCCGCCTTGCTGCTGGCGGCCTGCCTGCAGATTGTTCATCATGTCCTGCAGCTCGGACAGCAATTGCTGCGCCTGGTCGCGATTGCCGGACTTCGCCAGGTTCTCGATCTGGTCCATCATGCGGTCGATGTCGCTCTGGCGCAGTTCCTGGCCGTTCTGCTGCATCTGTGGCGCATTCGGATTCTGCTGCGCCCGCGCCGCGAATTCCTGCAGGAACTGGTTCATAGCCTCGCGCAGTTCCTTCATCGCCTTCTCGATCTCTTGGTCGCTGGCGCCGTTCTTGATCGCATCCTGCAGCGCCTGCTGCGCCTGGCGGAGCCGCTTTTCGGCCGCCGAAAGATTGCCTTCCTCGATACCGAGCGCGATCTCCCAGAGGTAAGCGACCTCGTCGCGCAACTGGTCGTCGCTGTCGGCCATCTTCAGCCGGGTGCGGGCGCTCATGATGGCGAGGTAGTGCGCCATGTTGTCGAACGTGTCTTCGGGCCTGAGCGTGATCGCATCCATCAGGTCGAGCACGCGGTCCTTGGCATAGGCGTCGAGCGCCAGTATGCGGCGCTGCTCGACCACCGCCCGCGCCAACGGATTGGAGAATGGCCGCTCCGGCATCACCAGCGTCTTGGTTTCGCTGGTCGCCGTGTGTCCGGCACCGTCGGTGGCGACAAGCGACAGCTTGACGGTGCCGCCGGCCCAGACATGGTTGGTCAGGTCCTTCGTCGTCCTGGCGGCATTGGCCTTGCCGCCGCGGCGCGGTAACGTCAGCGGCATTTCCGGCGGGCCATAGAGCGGATGCGCGTTGGGCACTTGCGGATCGGCCAGTGCGAAAACCGCCTTTGCGGAGGCCGCGCCATAGTCGTCGTCGATCTGGTAGTTGAGCTCGAAAGCACCGTTGACGGCGCGTTTCGGCTCGCCGACAAAGCGGATCTGCGGCGGCTTGTCGGGAATTATGGCGAAGGCCCAGCGGCCGAGCTCGCCGTCGCCGGACTGCAGCGTCAGCGTGCCGTCGGCCGTCAACTTGCCGCTGAACTGGCGCACGGTGGAAGGCGTTGCCGGACTTGCCTCAGTCTTGGCGGCTTGCGGCCCGGTCGGATCGATGGCGCGGGTGTTGCCGCCGGTGTCGGCGTAGCTCAGCGTTTCCTCGCCCGAACCGCCGGTGACGCGCAGGGACACGTCGCTGCCCTCCGGAACCGTGAAGGTCGGCGCCGCTTGAGTGGCGTTGTTGGCCAGGGCCGGGGCGTTCAGGAATACCGGCGGCCTGCCGGTATAGGCCGGCGGCGTCACCCAGGCATCAATGCGCGGCGGCACGACGTCGCGGGCGGCACGGGCAACAAAACCGTCGCTCAGCCTGCCGCCCGATGGCCCAAAGGAGAAGGCAAAGGCAGTGACCAACAAAAGCGCGGCAACGGCGCGCAGCGCCCACGGGTCGCGTTCCGGCACGCGTGTGCGCGGCACGTCGCCGCCAAGCTCACCCAGCCGGTCCGCCATGCGCCGCTGATGCTCGCGCCACAGGGCTTGCGAAAAAATGCTTTCCTTGCCGCTCGGGCGATCGGTCTGGACCTGCACCGGGCTGTGCAGCAATCGGTTGGCCGCCTCGATGCGGCGGTCGACCTCGGCACTGGATGGCGTGCGGAAGAAACGCAGCGGGTAGAGTGCGGCAAGCGCTGCGACGCCGAATGCCGTGATGAGACCGATCCGCGCCAGATCGGGCAAAAATGGGAACAGGCCGAGCCACGAGATGCTGAGGAACAGGCTGGCGACGACGATCAGTGGCAGCAGCAATGGCCAGCCGCGTTCGACGATTATCGAGACCTGCGTCCCCAGCCGGCTCAAGGCAAGGCGCCTGGCCAGACTGCGATCGCTGGTGAAAATGGGTCGTTGTGTCATCGGCCCTTCCTGGCCGGGCGGGATAGCCCAGGCCTCACGAGTCTATCGCACGGGCCCGAAAAGTCGATTTTCGGGAAGCACGATGCGAAGACCTAAAATCTTAGCGCGTACTTCGTGCGTCCAAGCGGATGCACATCGTCCTAAGGATACCAACAAACACGGCGAAGGCGAGGCGGTTCCCCAAAACGTGAACAATAATGCCCCGGATATTGTCAGAATTTCGCCGGATTGGCGTTTGCGCCGCAGACCAGTACGGCAACGCGCTCGCCTGCAGCCGGTGCGTAGCGGCCGGACAGTAGCGCCGCGAAGGCGGCCGCACCACCCGGCTCGGAGATGATTCGCACTCGGTCCCAGAGCGCCGCCTGGGCGGCGATAATGTCGTCGTCGCCGACCAGGATCGAGCGCTCGACGAATGCCTCGGCGATAGGAAACATCATTTCGCCGACACGTTTCGGCGCGAGCGAATCGGCGGCGATGCCCTCCGCCGGCGCGTCGACGGGTCGGCCCGCCTCGAAGGCGCGATGAAGCGTCGGCGCACCCTCCGGTTCGACGGCGATGATCCTGATGCGGCCGGAAAACCAGGCGGCGATGCCGCCGATCAGGCCGCCCCCACCGACGGCGACCAGCAGGGTGTCGAGCTTCGGCAGGTCGGCCTCGATCTCGAGGCCGAGCGTGCCTTGCCCGACCAGCGTCTCCTCCTGGTTGAAGGCGTGGATCTGCAGCGCGCCGGATTTTTCGGCGAAGCTCTCGCTGGCGGCCAGCGCCTCGGCATAACGGGCGCCGCCGACGATCAGCTCGGCGCCGTAACCGCGGATGCGGTCCAGCTTGGCCGGCGGGCTCACGTCGGGAACAAAGATGGTCGCCTTGTGGCCGAGCCGCATGGCCGCATAGGCAACGGCGGCGCCGTGGTTGCCGCCCGATGCGGCGACGACGCCGGCCGCAGGAACCGGCCGTTCGAGGAGATTGGTGAACGCACCACGCGCCTTGAACGAGCCGGAATGCTGCAAGCACTCAAGCTTCAGGTCGACAGGTAGAGGCGGGCGGCCGAAATCGGCCATGTCGACGCGCAGCACCGGCGTGTGGCGCACGTAGGGCCGGATGCGCGGCTCCATTGCAGCGATGCGCTCGCGTGTGATCGTGTGGCCGTGCAGCATGCTTTCACTCCCCAGAGCTGACATTCAGAGTTGACATTACTTAGTAACTTGGCAAAGTACCTAAATGCAAGAGGTCGACGTCTTCAAAGCGATTGCCAACGAGCGCAGGCTGCAGATCCTCGATTGGCTCAAGGACCCGCGCGCGCATTTTCCGCCGCAGACGGACGGCGATCTGGTCGAGGACGGCGTCTGCGCGCTGCTGATCGCGGAAAAGCTGGGGATCACCCAGGCAACGCTCAGCGAGCATATGCGCGTGCTCACCCAGGCAGGGCTTTTGCGCAGCAAGCGCATCAAGCAGTGGATATTCTATCGCCGAAACGAGGACAGAATCGCCGAGACCAGGGCGCTCATTCAGCACCGGCTGTAGCTGCAGAGTTCTACTTCAACCAGTCCGGCACCGAATCCAGTCCGATCAGCTCGTCATAGGTCTGGCGCGGGCGCACAACGTGGAAGCGGTCGCCGTCGACCAGCACTTCCGGTACCAGCAGCCTGGTATTGTAGGTGCCGGCCTGGACGGCGCCATAGGCGCCGGCGGTGGAGACCGCGATCAGGTCGCCGGATTTCAGCCGGGGCAGGTCACGGTCGAGCCCGAGATAGTCGCCGGTCTCGCAGACCGGGCCAACGACGTCGACCTTCATGCGTGGTGCTGCGGCCGGCTGCTGCGCCACCGGCCTGATGTCGTGGAAAGCGTCGTAAAGCGTCGGCCGGATCAGATCGTTCATCGCAGCGTCGACGACGAGGAAGTTCTTGGCGTCGCCGTCCTTCACGAAGATCACCTGCGAGACCAGTATGCCGGCATTGCCGACGATCAGCCGGCCTGGCTCGAACATCACTTTCAGCCCAAGTTTGGCAACATGCTTCCTGACGATCTGGGCATAGGCATCGGGCAAAGGCGGCGGGTTGTTGTCGACGCGGTAGGGAATGCCAAGGCCGCCGCCGACATCGATGTGCTCGATGGCATGACCGTCGGAGCGCAAGGCGCCGACCAGCTCCACCAGCAGCGCAAAGGCGTCGTCGAAGGGCTGCAATTCGGTGATCTGACTGCCGATATGGGTGTCTATGCCGGTTACCTTGATGCCCGGCAGCTCAGCCGCGCGGGAATAGACCTTCCGCGCCTGTTGCCAGGGAATGCCGAACTTGTTCTCGGCCTTCCCAGTCGAAATCTTCTTGTGCGTCCTGGCGTCGACATCCGGATTGATGCGCAGCGAGATCGGCGCGATCTTGCCCAGCGCGGTGGCGCGAGCCGACAGCAGCTCCAGCTCCGGTTCGGATTCGACGTTGAAACAGAGAATGCCGGCCGAGAGCGCAAAATCCATTTCGCGCGCGGTCTTGCCGACGCCCGAAAACAGGATCTTGCTTGCCGGGATGCCGGCCGCCAAAGCGCGGCGCAATTCGCCCTCCGAGACCACGTCGGCGCCGGCGCCGAGCCTTGCCAGCACCGTCAGCACGGCCTGGTTGGAATTCGCCTTCATGGCATAGCAGACGAGAGCGTCGAGCCCGGCAAAGGCCTCTGTGAAGACGCGAAAATGCCTGGTCAGCGTCGCCGTCGAATAACAATAGAACGGCGTGCCGACGCTGGCGGCGATGTCTGATATCGCCACGTCCTCGGCATGCAGCGCGCCGTCGCGGTAGTCGAAATGGTTCACGAGATTTGGTCCGAAAAATCAGAGCAGCGGGTCGAGGATGAATTTCTTGTCCTCGACAGGTTTTTCCGGCTCCGGCGGCAAAGGTTGCTTGGCCTTCTCGGCGTCCTTGCGGGCCTGCACGGCTGCCGCGTAGGGCGTATCGAGCGCAGCCTTCCTGCCGCAAGCCGCAACGGTGGCCATTGCTGCCAGCAGCGTCAGCGTCACCAAAATCCTGCTTCCGGTCATCGTGCCATCCGTCCGAAACTGTTGCCCGCAGCCGCTTCTAGCCGAGTTTTGCGGCCATTGCACCCCGCGTCTTACGCCTTGGCGAGCCGCTTTTTCCAGTAGCGGATCTGCTTGCGCACCTCGGACGGCGCGGTGCCGCCGAAGCTCGTGCGGCTCATTACAGAATTCTGCACGGCGAGAACCGAAAATACGTCGGCGCTGATACCGGGGTGAATGGACTGCAGGTCCTCCAGCGAAAGCCTGTCGAGCCCGATCTTCCTGTCCTCGGCCAGCGCCACCGCCCGGCCAGTGATATGGTGCGCCTCGCGGAACGGCAGGCCGAGCGTGCGCACCAGCCAGTCGGCGAGGTCGGTCGCAGTCGAATAGCCGGCGCCGGCCGCCTTCTTCATCGCCGCGGTGTTCACTGTCATGTCGCGCACCATGCCGGTCATCGCCGCCAGCATCAGGTCGAGCGTCTCTGCCGTGTCGAAGACGGATTCCTTGTCTTCCTGCATGTCCTTGCCATAGGTCAGCGGCATGCCCTTCATCACCGTCAGCAGACCGACCAGATGGCCGGTGACGCGGCCGGTCTTGCCGCGCACCAGTTCGGCAGCGTCGGGGTTCTTCTTCTGCGGCATGATCGACGAACCCGTCGAGAAACTATCCGACAGCCTGACGAAGCCGAATTGCGGCGTCGACCAGATGATGATCTCTTCGGCCAGCCGCGACAGATGCGTCGCGCAGATCGCTGCTACGCCCAGGAACTCGAGCGCAAAATCGCGGTCCGAAACGCTGTCGAGCGAATTGCGCATCGGCTCGCGGAAGCCAAGCGCCTTCGCCGTCTGGTGCCGGTCGATGGGAAAGCTGGTGCCGGCGAGGGCGGCAGCGCCGAGCGGGCTTTCATCCATCCGCTCGATCGCGTCGCGAACACGCGACAGGTCGCGCGCAAACATCTCGACATAGGCCATGCAGTGGTGGCCGAAGGTCACCGGCTGCGCTGCCTGCATGTGGGTGAAGCCCGGCATGACCGTTGCCGCATGCTCCTCGGCCCGTTCCAGGAACGCCGTGATCAGGCCCTTCAGCGCCTCGGCGACGCGAAAGCACTCGTCCTTGACCCACAGCCTGAGGTCGACCGCCACCTGGTCGTTGCGCGAGCGGGCGGTATGCAGGCGGCCGGCGGCGGGGCCGATCAAATCGGCCAGACGGGCCTCGACATTCATGTGGATGTCTTCCAGCCTGGTCGAGAACTCGAATGTGCCGGCCTCGATCTCTGCCAGGATCGTGTTCAGCCCGTGAGTGATTTTTTCTTGATCGGCCGCCGAAATAATGCCCGTTTGCGCCAGCATCTGGCTATGGGCGATCGAGCCGCGAATATCCTGCGCATAGAGCTTGCGGTCGAACGAGATCGACGCGTTGATCGCTTCCATGATTGCGGCCGGACCCGAGGCAAAACGTCCGCCCCACATCTGGTTGCTGGCCTTCTTGTCGTTCATCGCTATAACCCGTGCTCCGGAGCAGTTTTTCAAAAATGGCAGACGGCAATAGATTTTTCCCGGCTTTGCGTCTCATCCTCGCCGCTTTGGTTGCGGGCGTGCTGGCCGGCGCGGTCGCGGTATATGTCAGGGAAAGCAGTTCTGGCAACAAGGCGCCCGTGCAAGTGGCCGCCGGCGGCAAGGACGACGTCGCCTGCGCCGCCAAGACCGACCGTGCCAAGATGATCGCCGCCGCTGCTACCGGCCAAGTTGCCGCGCTTTTGCCGGCGGATCCGCCGCAATCGCTGAAAAGCCTTGCCTTCAACGGCCCCGACGGCAAGCCGACGACGATCGCCGATCATGCCGGCAAGACGGTGCTGCTCAATCTGTGGGCGACATGGTGTGCACCTTGCCGCGCCGAAATGCCGGCGCTCGATGCGCTGCAGAAGGAGATGGGCAGCGATGCGTTTCAGGTTGTTGCCGTCAACGTCGATGCCGGCGACGATGCCAAACCGAAGAAGTTCCTGGAGGACACCGGCGTCAAGTCGCTCGGCTACTATCGCGACGCCACCATGGCGGTGTTCAACGACGTCAAGACGCGTGGCCTTGCGCTCGGTCTGCCCGTCACCATGCTGATCGATGGGCAAGGCTGCCTGATCGCCCATATGAACGGCCCGGCCGAATGGTCGGGGCCGGATGCCAAGCGTCTGGTCGAGGCGGCGCTTCAGCCAGGATAGGCTCAGACCGTGCGCAGGCGCGGCTTGAGCACGGCAATGCTTGCGCCGCGTCGGCTGGCGGTGCGGATTGCCGGAGCGGCCACGCCCGTCAGTTCGCCGAATGTTTCGATCGGAGCCGGTTTGCCGAGGTAATAGCCTTGCCCAATCTCGCAAGCCTCGGCGTCCAGGAACTGCAATTCACCCGGCGTCTCGATGCCCTCCGCAAGGACTGGCAGGCCGAGACCGCGTCCAAGCCCCAGCACGGCGCGAACGATCGCCGCGAACTGGGCGTTCTTGTCGACCGATTTGATGAACGACCCGTCGATCTTGATCTTGTCGAAGGGAAAGGCGCTAAGGTTGGACAGCGAAGAATAGCCGGTGCCAAAATCGTCCATCGCCACATGCACGCCAAGCGCCTTGACCTGCCTCAAGGTTGCCAGCGCGCGCGGCATGTCCTTCACCAGGGCCGTTTCGGTGATCTCCAGTTCGAGTCTGCCGGGGGCCAGGCCGGATCTCGACAATGCGTCGTGCACCTTGCGGCTGAAGTTCGGATTGTGAAGTTGCACGGCGGAGACGTTGACGGCGACCATTAGCGGGTTTGTCCAGCGAGCAGCATCGTTACAGGCCGTCGTCAGCACCCAGTCGCCGATCTGGGCGATCGCGCCACTGTCCTCTGCCACGGGGATGAAAACGGCCGGAGAAATGTCACCCCGCTCCGGATGCTGCCAACGGACCAGGGCTTCGAAGCCGATCATCCTGCCGCCGCGGATCTCCTTCTGGGGCTGGTAGACGAGGTGGAACTCCTTGCGGGCGATCGCCTGGCGCAATTCATGCTCCATCACGCGCTTGTCGCGGGCCGCGGTGCCCATGGCTATCTCGAAAAACCGGTAAGTGTCCCTGCCTTCGGTTTTGGCGCGATGGAGTGCCGTGTCGGCGTGGCTGATCAGGCCGGCCTGGTCTTCGGCATCCAGCGGAAAGAAAGCGATGCCGATGCTGGCCGAGACAAGGCCGGAGCCGACTGAAACCCTGTTTTCCTCCCGGATCGCCGCCAGCAAGTCCTCGGCTATCCGACCTGCGGCCAGGGGGTCGGGGAGGTTCGGCGCTATGATGGCAAATTCGTCGCCGCCGAGACGCGCGAGCAACTGCCCTTGGCGCGGGATGCCGGCAATGCAGTGCGCCAGCTTCTGCAACATGGCGTCGCCGGCGCCGTGGCCGTGGAGGTCGTTGACCTGCTTGAACCGGTCGAGGTCAAGCAGCAGGAGCGCCAGATATCCATCCTTGCCGCCACGATCCATCGAGGCGAATTCTGCTTCCAGCCGGGAAGAAAAGCTCCGCCGATTCGCAAGCCCGGTAAGTGGGTCGAAATGCGCGAGGCGGAGGATCTCCTCTTCCGCCTTCTTGCGCTCACGGATGTCGCGGACGGCAAGCACCGTATGAGGCCTGCCGCAGTAGGTGATCTTCCTGGCGATCAGTTCGACAGGAATTCTCGCTCCGTCGCTGCCCCTTAATTTCGCTTCCTGCGCCTGTTCGCCGAAGCCGGACATATCGGCTGCGCCCTGTCCGTCGAAAAGCTCGCCGAATTGCATCGTGTTGAGGGTGGCTGTCGCTGTTCCGGTCAGCTGCGCCATACTGTCATTGGCGCTGACGATGCGGGTGCCATCGCAAACGATCAGACCTTCCACCGCCGCATTGGCGAGATCGTGCATGCGATCGGCCTCGAGCTTCTGGCGGCGAAAGCGCAGGTCGATCCACAGGGCGGTGCCCGACAGCACAAGGATTATCAGGCTGGCGACCGCTGCGGCAAAGGCCTGGGAAACGGGATCGATTGAATGTGCCGATATTTCAATCGAGGAATCCGGAATGATCGACACCGCGGCCATCGCGATGAAATGCAAGCTGCAGATCGCCAGCGTCAAAAGCGCGGCGCCGCCAAGTGTCGCGAGCGCTGACGGGCGGCGCAAGACTACAAGAAGGGCCAGTGCCGCAAGGGTCACGCCGGCCAGAAGCGATATCGCGACAAGGAGCAGGTTCCATACGACCCGGCCTTCGACCTCGAAAGCGGCCATGCCGATGTAGTGCATCGTCGCGATGGCGCCGCCCAGGATGGCGCCACCGACGAGGAAATGGTCGATGCCGCGGCGCAAAGTGGCGACCCACATCCCAAGCGCGGTCAGGATGACGGCGGCGGCAAGCGAAAAGGCGGATAATGCCGGGTTGTATGCGTTCGGTATTCCCGGCGTAAACGCGGTCATGGCGATGAAATGCGTCGCCCATATGCCGAACCCGGTCGAGGCAGCGGCAATCATCAGCCAGACAAGCCGGTTTCGCTCGGTCGATCGGCCGACATGCTTAAGGAGATTAACCGCTGAGAAGCAAGAAATTCCACAGACGAGTGCGGCAAGCGCAACCAGTCTCGGATCGTGCTGACTTACAATACAATTATAGACCGTCAGCATCCTGGTTCACTCGGTCTGCCAAAACTAACAGGGGAGGTGTGACTGATTAGCTCTTGGAGATTTTAACGAATGGTTAACCCGCGGGCCATGAGGCGGGTCTTTTCGGGGGAAAACCGACGCTGCTGCGCCGAAAAGGCGGTGATGTAGTTTCTGACGCCGCGTTTCGGGGACTGCAGTTTAGTAGGAAATGATGTTCATTGATCCGCAACAAAACCGTTGTCCGATTGTCATCAGCGCCACATATTGGCTTTGCGGAAGTGCCCCTTTCGCCAATGACAAACGGGAGATGAAACATGAAGTTCCTCGGCTTCGCGGCCGGTATCGCCGCCACCTTGACCCTGCTTTCCACCACCTCCGCCTTCGCCGTCACGCAGATCAGCTGGTGGCACGCCATGACCGGCGCCAACGCCGAGGTCGTCGACAAGATCTCCAAGGATTTCAACGCCAGCCAGAGCGACTATGAGCTCGTTCCGGTGTTCAAGGGCACCTATCCGGAGACGCTGAATGCGGGCATCGCTGCCTTCCGCGCCGGCCAAGCGCCCGATATCCTCCAGGTGTTCGATGTCGGCACCGGCGTGATGATGGCGGCCGAGGGTGCGATCAAGCCGGTGGCCGATGTGATGACCGGTGCTGGGATGACCTTCGACAAGAGCCAGTATCTGCCCGGCATCGTCGGCTATTATTCGAAGCCGGACGGCACCATGCTGTCGTTCCCCTACAACTCCTCCTCGCCGATCCTTTACTACAACAAGGACATCTTCCAGAAGGCAGGCCTCGACGTGAACAATCCGCCCAAGACCTGGAACGAGGTTTGGGAGGCTGCCAAGAAGATCAAGACGAGCGGCGCCGCCTCTTGCGGCTATACCTCGACCTGGCTGACCTGGATCCACCTGGAGAATTTCGCGGCGTGGAATGACGTGCCTTGGGCCAGCCAACAGAATGGCCTGGCCGGCGGTGACGTCGAACTCAAGATCAATGCGCCGATTTTCGTCAACCACTTCCAGGCGCTCGCTGACCTGGCCAAGGACGGCACATTCAAATATGGCGGACGCACCTCCGAAGCCAAGCAGATATTCCTCGCCGGCGAATGCGGCATCTTCACCGAATCTTCGGGCGGCCTCGGCGATATCGTCAAGTCCGGCATGAACTATGGCATCGGCCAGCTTCCTTACGACAGTGACGCCAAGGGTGCCCCGCAGAACACGACGCCGGGCGGTGCCAGCCTGTGGGTATTCGGCAACAAGTCGGACGAGGAATACAAGGGCGTTGCCGCCTTCTTTGCCTATCTGTCCAAGACCGATGTGCAGGAATATCTGCACCAGAAGTCGGGATACCTGCCTGTGACGCTCGCCGCGTACGAGGCGACCAAGAAATCAGGCTTCTATGACAAGAACCCCGGCCGCGAGACACCTATCCTGCAGATGATCGGAAAGTCGCCGACGGACAATTCGAAGGGCGTGCGCCTGCCGAATCTGCCGCAGGTGCGCGATATCCAGAACGAGGAGCTGGAGAAGATGCTGGCCGGCCAGCAAACCGCCCAGCAGGCGCTCGACAATGCGGTCGCGCGCGGCAACGCCGCGATCAAGGAAGCCCTGGACAACTAACGAGATCATTTCGGTTAGTCGGTTGGAATATCGCCCACGCGAGCGCGCGTGGGCGATGCCTGGATAGCGAGGGAATTCAGCCTGTCTGCACGCATCGTCTTTCCCAACAAGATCCTGCCCTACCTGCTGGTGGCACCACAACTCGCCATCACCCTGGTTTTCTTCTACTGGCCGGCCGGTCAGGCGCTTTACCAGTCGATGCTCAGGCAAGACCCGTTCGGGCTGAAGAGCAGGTTCGTCTGGTTTGCCAATTTCCGGAAGGTGCTGGCCGATCCGGCCTACCTCAACTCGATCAAGGTCACGGTGGTGTTCTCGCTTGCGACCGCGATCGTTGCCATGGTTGTGGCCCTGCTTCTCGCGGTCATGGCCGAGAAGGCCGTGCGCGGCAAAGGCCTCTACCGCACACTGTTGATATGGCCTTATGCCGTGGCGCCGGCGATTGCCGGCATGCTTTGGCTTTTTCTGTTCAATCCTTCGATCGGCTCGTTGGCCTATTTGCTGAGAAGCCTCGGCATCGCATGGGACCCACTGCTCAACGGCAACCACGCCATGATCCTGCTGGTGTCGGCTGCTGCCTGGAAGCAGATCAGCTACAACTTCCTGTTCTTCGTCGCCGGCCTGCAGGCGGTGCCGAAAACGCTGATCGAGGCGGCGGCCATGGACGGCGCCGGCGAAACCAAGCGCTTCTGGACCATCGTCTTCCCGCTGCTTGCGCCGACAACCTTTTTCCTGCTGGTCGTCAACACCGTCTATGCCCTGTTCGACACGTTCGGCATCGTTCATGCCGTCACCGGCGGCGGGCCGGGCAAGACGACCGAGACGCTGGTCTACAAGGTCTACAATGACGGCTTCGTCAATCTGATCCTGGGCGATTCGGCGGCGCAGTCGGTCATCCTGATGGCCATCGTCATCGCGCTCACAGCGATCCAGTTCCGCTATGTGGAACGCAAAGTCCACTACGGCTGAGGGCAGCGATGATCGGCCAGTCCCCGCTCCGCACCTTCATCGCCCATGCCGTGCTCATCCTTGGCATATTGATCGTGGCTTTTCCGATCTACTACACCTTCGTGGCCTCGACACACACGCTGCAAACGATCCTCAGGCCGCCGCTGCCGCTCTTGCCCGGCGGCCAGCTATTGAACAATTACAGCGAGGCGTTGTTCGGCGGCATTGGTCGTATTGGCGGGGTCAGCGTCGGCAGGCTGCTCCTCAACACCACAATCATGGCGCTCGGCGTCGCGGTGGGAAAGATCTTCATCTCGATCCTGTCGGCCTACGCGATCGTGTTCTTCCGCTTTCCGCTGCGCATGACCTTCTTCTGGCTAATCTTCATCACCTTGATGCTTCCAGTCGAGGTGCGCATCCTGCCGACCTACAAGGTGATGGTCGATCTCGGCATGATCGACACCTATGCCGGCCTGATCATCCCGCTGATCGCCTCGGCCACCGCAACGCTGCTATTTCGCCAGTTCTTCATGACCATACCGGGTGAATTGGTCGAGGCGGCGCGTGTCGACGGTGCCGGGCCATGGCGCTTCTTTTTCGATATTCTGGTACCGCTGTCGCGGACAAACATCGCCGCGCTGTTCGTGATCCTCTTCATCTATGGCTGGACGCAGTATCTTTGGCCGCTGCTCGTCACCAACAGCAACGACATGAACACCATCGTCATCGCGCTGAGAAAGATGGTTTCCTTCGCCGATGCCGACACCCAATGGCACCTGGTCATGGTCACCGCGATGCTTGCCATCGTACCGCCGATCCTGGTTGTCGTGCTGATGCAACGCTGGTTCGTGCGCGGCCTGGTCGAATCCGAAAAGTGAGAAGCCGATGGCGACCGTCGATCTGAAGGACGTGAAGAAGGTCTATCCCAGCGGCGTCGAAGCCGTGAAGGGCGTCTCCATCGCCATTCCCGACAAAGAGCTTTGCGTGCTGGTCGGCCCCTCCGGCTGCGGCAAGTCCACGCTGCTGAGGATGATCGCCGGGCTGGAGACGATTTCGGCCGGTACAGTCGCCATCGACGGCAAGGTGGTCAACGCCATTGGCCCGACTGAACGTGACATCGCCATGGTGTTCCAGAACTATGCGCTCTACCCGCATATGAAGGTCTATGACAACATGGCCTATGGCCTGCGCAACCGCGGCACGCCGAAGGACGAGATCGACAGCAGGGTACGCTCGACTGCCAAGGTGCTGGAGCTGTCCGCGCTGCTCGATCGGCGCCCGCGCGAGCTTTCCGGCGGTCAGCGCCAGCGCGTCGCCATGGGTCGCGCCATCGTGCGCAACCCGAAGGTCTTCCTGTTCGACGAACCACTGTCCAACCTCGATGCGAAATTGCGCGGGCAGATGCGCATCGAGATCAAGAATCTGCAGCGCTCGCTTGGCGTAACCTCGGTTTATGTCACGCACGACCAGCTTGAGGCGATGACGCTGGCCGACATTCTCGTCGTCATGAACGCCGGACTGGTCGAGCAGACCGGCGCGCCGCTTGATGTGTACGAGAAGCCGGCCTCGACCTTCGTCGCTTCGTTCATAGGCGCACCGCCGATGAATCTGCTGACGCTCACAGGGGCCTTCCCAAGCTTGGTATTGGCGGACGGTACTGTGATTGGCTTGGCGCCTCGACAGGGCAAGGCGGTGACACTCGGCTTTCGTCCGGAGGACGCCGATATCACCTTCGCGGCAGAGGCGCCGGCCGGCGCGCTCGCCCTGCCGGCGACAGTGGAAGCGGTCGAACCGGTCGGTGCCGAAAGCTTTCTCCATTGCGTGGCAGCCGGCAGCCGCATCGTGGTGCGCGTCTCAGGCCGCGCCAGCGCCAAGCCAGGCGACCAATTGCGCGTCGTGGCCAGGTCCGAAAAGCTGCATTGGTTCGATCTGGCGGGTAAACGGGTCGATTGAGACTGGTCTTTCATCCTGCCGAGTGGTGCTATGCGTGCCCAAAATCGTTCAGGCAAACACATGCGCCTTGCCCGACACGGTCAGCCGGACGATCTCGCCGATCGCCGGCGCGTCCATGCCCGGCTTGCGCAGGATCAACGGCGTGTTGCCGATGGCCGCGGCGTCGGGCGGATCGGGGCTGTTCAACAGACGCACCGCGATGGTGCACATCGAGCCGGCGAACTCCGATTCCGTCACCTCGCCGAACAGCATGTCCGGCGTGCCGGACATGCCTTCACGCGATGTGCGTTTCAGCAACACCTGCTCCGGCCGCAGCATGATGCGGGCGACGTCGCGCCGCTCCGGGCTGTCGACGGCGATGCGGCCGAGCGGCGAGATGGCGAAGCCATCGGCGATCCTCGCCGGCAGGACGATGGCGTCGCCGAGGAACTCGGCGACCATCCTGTCCTTCGGCTTGAAATAGAGCTCACGTGGCGTGCCGACCTGCGAGAAGTTGCCGTCGCGCATCACCGCGACCTGGCTGGCGAATGACAGCGCCTCGGCCTGGTCGTGGGTGACCAGGATGGTGGTGATGCCGGCGGTTTCAAGGAGCTCGGCCACGGCCTTGCGCATCGAGGCGCGCAGGCCGGTGTCGAGCGCCGAGAACGGCTCGTCGAGCAGCATCAGCCGCGGCTTCATGGCCATGGCGCGGGCGAGCGCGACGCGCTGCTGCTGGCCACCCGAAAGTTCGTGCGGGCGGCGCTTCAGGATCCCTTTGTCGAGCCCGACGACATAGGCGAGCTCGGCGATGCGCTCACTGCGCTTTTCCTCGTGACGCCCCATGCCGAAGCCGATATTGGCGGCGATGCTCAGATGCGGGAATAGAGCGCCGTCCTGCGCCACCAGCCCGATGCCGCGGCGATGCGCCGGCACGGCCGTGTCGCCATCGGCCAGCACCTCGCCATCGAGCACGATGCGGCCCTGGTCCGGCGCCTCGAAGCCGGCGATCAGCCGCAGCAACGTGGTCTTGCCGCAACCGGACGGCCCGACGATTGCCGTACGGCTGCCGCTGGCCACGCTGAGGTCGACGCCGGCAAGTGCTGCGACGGGCCCGTAGTGCTTGTGGATGCCGCTCAGCTCGAGAAAGCTCATCGCCCGGCCATCCGCTTCGACTGGACATAGAGCAGCCAGGTCAAAGGCAGTGACATCGCCACCATGATCAGGGCATAAGGCGCCGCCGATGCATAGTCGATCTCGCCGCTATAGGACCAGAACGCCATCGCCAGCGTGCGGGTGCCGTTGGGCGCCAGCATCTGGGTTGCGGTCAATTCGTTCATGATGCCGAGCGCGACCAACGCCATACCGGCTGCGGCGCCCGGCGCCGACAGGCGGATGGTCGTCGACCACAGCGCCTTGAGCGGCGACCGGCCGAGGCTGGAGGCGGCGCGTTCGAGCTCGACCGGCGCCTGTGCGATCGACGCCCTGAGGCTAATCAGGGCGCGCGGCAGGAACATCAGCGCATAGGCGACCAGGATGGTGAACAGGGTCTGGTAGAGCGGCATGGCAATACGCACGGCGATGGTGACCAGCGCCAGCGCGATGACGACGCCGGGCAATGCGCCGACGATATAGTTGCAGCCCTCCAGGGCGCGTTGCAGCCTTCCCGGCGAGCGAATCGAGATCCACGCCATCGGCATTGCCGCGACGGTGGCAAGCAGCGCCCCGGCAATCGCCAGGAACAGCGTCTGGCCAAGCGCCAGGCCGATCTCGTCGAACCGCCAGACGTCGGCGCCGCCGGCGATGAGCCAGCGGCCGATAGTGACGAACGGCACGCCGAGCGCCAGCAGCGTGGTGATGGCGGGCAGCAGCAGGCAAGGAATGGTGGCGCGCCCAAGGTTCGTGCGCTGCTGGTGGCGCGCAGCACCCGAGCCGACGCGGGCATAGCGCTCCTCGCCACGCACCAGCACCTCCAGCCCGAGCAGCACAAGGCAGCAGGTCACCAGCACGCCGGCCAGCATGTTGGCGGCGGGACCGTTGAAGGTCGACTGAAACTGGTCGACGATCGCGGTGGTGAAGGTGTCGAAGCGGATGAAGACATAGAGCCCGTATTCGGCCAGGAGATGCAGGCCGACCAGCAGGGAGCCGCCGCAAATGGCGAGCCGGAGCTGCGGCAGCACGACACGCCTGAACACACGCCACGGGCCGAGACCAAGGGCTGCCGCTGCATCCTCGAGAGCGGGATCGAGCCGGCGCAATGCCGCCGCCACCGGCAGATAGAGGAACGGGAAATAGGCGATGACCGACACAAGCACGCCGGCCCACAGGCCGTGCAGTCTGGGCACCATGGTGATCCAGGCGTAACTGTGGACGAAGGCGGGAATGGCGAGCGGCGCCACCGACAGCCAGGCCCATAAGCGGGCACCCGGCAGATCGCTGCGCTCGGTCAGCCAGGCCAGCGCCACCGACAGCACGATCGAGATCGGCACCGCCAGCACCACCAGCAGGCTGGTGTTGACCAGAAGCTCGCCGACGCGCGGCCTGAACACGAGCGCCGCCACCGTTTCCCAGCCGGTCTGCACGGCCACCCAGACGATGAAGGCAAGCGGCAGCAGCGCAAAAAGCGAGACAAAGACGGCGACCAGCGAAATCCATGAGACCGACCAACGACGTGCCCGCACGGCCGTGGTGTCGGCTGGCAAGCCTGAAGGTGCGAGATCGATCGCCGACTGCATCAGATCATACGTTGTGCCGTTTCCGCCCGGAGGCGGAAACGATCGGCGGCGGATAATCTCGCGAGTAGCTTGTGGTCATAGGCAAATGCCATCTTGAAAACAGAGCGCTCCCGCGGAAAGCGAATTCCCACAGGAGCGCAGTCGGTTGCCCTTTTAGGACGAACGCCGGCTAAAGCAAGCCGGCCGCCGTCATCAGGTCGGTCACCTTCTTCGAGTTCAGCGTCGTCGCGTCGACTTTCGGCGCCTGCAGATCGGCCAACGGCACCAGCTTCGGATTGGACTCGGCGCCCTTGCCGACCGCGTATTCGAAGGAATCGCCTGTTTTCAGCACGTCCTGGCCGCCCTTGCCGGTGACCCATGTCAGGAAAGCCTGCGCTTCCTTCGGGTGCTTGCTCGAGGCCAGCACGCCACCGCCGGAAACCGAGACGAAAGCGCCGGGATCCTGGTGCTTGAAATAGTGCAACTCGACGTTCTTGCTGTTCTCGCCGGTCTTGGCCTGATCGCCATAGTAGTAATAGTGATAGATCACGCCGCCTTCGACCTCGCCGGCATTGACCGCCTTCATCACCGTGCTGTTGCCCTTATAGGCGGTAAAATTCTCCTTCATCGCCTTCAGCCATTCGGCCGTCGCTGCCTCACCCTTGAGCTGCAGAAGCGCGCTGACGATCGCCTGGAAATCGGCGCCGGAGGGCGAAGCGGCCCAACGGCCCTTCCAGCTCGGATCGGCGAGATCGAGCAGCGATTTGGGCAGCTGGTTGGCGGTCAGCTTGGTCTTGTTGTAGGCAAAGACGGTGCTGCGCGCGGCGACGCCGACCCATTTGCCGCTCGCCGGCTGGTACTCCTGCGGAACCTGGGCCAGCGTCTCGGTGTCGACCGGTGCGAACAGGCCGGCCGCCTCGACCAGCGCCATGGCCGGCGAATTCTCCGTCAGGAACACATCGGCGGGCGAAGCGGTGCCTTCCGCAACGATCTGATTGGAGAAATCGCTGTCGCCGCCATTGCGGACGGTGACCTTGATGCCGGTTTCCTTGGTGAATCCCTCCGCCCAGGCCTTGGTCAGGTTTTCGTGCTGGGCGTTGTAGACGACGATGCCCTCGTCCTCTGCTATTGCCGGGCCGGCGATCAGGCTGATTGCAAGTGCTGTCGCACTGGCAAGGGCGGAAAGTGCATACTTCATGGCGTCGTCCTCGATTTCGATGGTCTTTGGCTTGGCACGCTGCACCTATCAATACATGACTAGCGCAGTCAACATTGCTGGCCCACTCAATTGCTCAAAAGGAGCAAACTTTCGTGATGCTCAGCTAATTTGCCTTGGACATTATTTCGCCGGCCCCGTAACAAATCAGCGCCGAGACGCGAATATCGGGGAGTGAACTCTTGTGAGCGGCAAGGACGAGGCCGAGCTTTCACGGCTGCTGCGGGCCGCGATCGCCGGAGACGAAAGGGCCTATGCCGACTTTCTGCACCGGATCGCCGCGCTCGTTCGTGGCTTTGCCCGGCGTAAGATCGTGCAGGGCGGGGTGGATCCCGAGGATGTCGTGCAGGAAACCTTGCTGGCCATTCATGTGAAACGACACACCTGGCGCCGTGATGCGCCGGTGCTGCCTTGGGTCTATGCAATAGCCCGTTTCAAGCTGATCGATGCGTTCCGGCGGCGCGGCCGGCGGATCGAGGTCGAGATCGACGAAATCGCCGAGACCTTTGCCGAGCCGGAATCAGAGACGGTGAGCGAGCGCGACGTCAACCGGGCGCTCGACAGCCTCTCGCCGGCACAACGTTCCGTCGTCGCTGCCGTATCGGTCGAAGGCCGGTCAATCGGTGAGACCGCAGCCAAATTCGGCATCAGCGAGACGGCTGTGCGGGTGTCACTGCACCGCGGGCTTGCCGCCATTGCCAAACGGTTCAGGGCGGGGCGGGAATAACATGAGGACCGAAGATCTCATCAAGGCGCTCGACGCCGATGCCCGCAGCGAGGCGCTGCCGCTGGGCGCCGCCTGGTGGGTTGCCGCCGGCGCGGCCATCGTGATCGCGGCCGCGGTTTTCTGGCTGACGATCGGCCCGCGCCCCGACATTGCGATCGCCATGCACACGATGCGGTTCCTGTCCAAATTCGTCTTCACGATCGCTCTTGCCGCCAGCGCCTTTGCCCTGGTGCGTGCGCTGTCGATGCCCGGTGCATCGACCGGCCGGGTGGCGAGCTGGATGGTCGCCGCGCCGCTGCTGGTGATTGTGGCCGTGATTCTCGAACTCTTCGCCGTGCCTGCGTCCGACTGGGGCACACGCCTGGTCGGGACGAACATGGTCGTCTGCCTGACCTTTATTCCGTTGATCGGCATCGGCCCGCTTGCCGTCTTTCTCGCGGTGCTGCGTCATGGCGCGCCGACACGGCCGGTGCTTGCCGGTGCGGCGGCAGGCCTGCTTGCCGGCGGGCTGGCGGCGACCTTCTATGCAGCGCATTGCTTCGACGATTCGCCGCTTTTTGTCGGCACCTGGTATACGATCGCGATCGCCGGCCTTGCCGTGCTCGGGGCGGTCGGCGGACGACTTTTCGTGCGCTGGTAGTGACGCCGATCAACGCGTCGGAACGGGGTGCTCGCCGCGATAGTCGTAGAAGCCGCGCCCGGTCTTGCGGCCGAGCCAGCCGGCCTCGACATATTTGACCAGCAGCGGGCAGGGGCGGTATTTCGAATCCGACAGCCCGTCATGCAGCACCTGCATGATCGACAGGCAAGTATCGAGCCCGATGAAATCGGCAAGCTGCAGCGGCCCCATCGGATGGTTGGCGCCGAGCTTCATAGCGGTATCGATGGCGTCGACCGAGCCGACACCTTCATAGAGCGTGTAGATCGCTTCGTTGATCATCGGCAGCAGGATGCGGTTGACGATGAAGGCCGGGAAATCCTCCGAGACGGTGATCGTCTTGTCGAGCTGCTTCACATAGGTTTTTGCCGCTTCGAAGGTCTGGTCCTCGGTGGCGATGCCGCGCACCAGTTCGACCAGCTTCATCACCGGAACCGGATTCATGAAATGTATGCCGATGAAGCGTTCAGGGCGGTCGGTCTGCGAAGCCAGCCGCGTGATCGAGATCGATGACGTGTTCGTCGCCAGGATAGCCTCGGGGTTGAGCTGCGGGCACAGCTGGGCATAGATCTTGCGCTTGACCGTCTCGTCCTCTGTCGCTGCTTCGATCACCAGATCGGCGCCAGCAAGGTCGGCCATGGCCGGTGCCGCCGAAATGCGCGCCATGGCCTCATTGCGCAGCTTTTCCTCGAGTTTGCCGGAGCCGACCTGACGGGCCATGTTGCCGCTGATCGTAGCGATGCCCTTTTCGATGCGGTCGGGCGAAATATCGTAAACCAGCACCTTATAGCCCGCCAGCGCCGACACATGGGCGATGCCGCCACCCATCTGGCCCGCGCCGATGATGCCGATCGTCTCGATCTTGCTCATTACCCGATCCCGTCGAGGCCTTTGCGGCCCGTTTTTTGTGCAGTGCAAACTAAAAGGGCGGGGCGACTTCGTCTACCCCACCCCTCAGAATTTAATACGCTTTGGCAGAAGGCGTCAAAGCGCCTTTTGCAGTTCCGGCAGAATGACGAAGAGATCGCCGACGAGACCGTAGTCGGCGACCTGGAAGATCGGCGCTTCCTCGTCCTTGTTGATGGCAACGATCACCTTCGAATCCTTCATGCCGGCAAGGTGCTGGATGGCACCGGAGATGCCGACGGCAATATAAAGGTCGGGCGCTACCACCTTGCCGGTCTGGCCGACCTGCCAGTCGTTCGGCGCATAGCCGGCATCGACGGCGGCGCGAGATGCGCCAACCGCCGCACCGAGCTTGTCGGCGACCGGCAGGATGACCTCCTGGAACTTCTCGGAGGAGCCCAGCGCACGGCCGCCCGAGATGATGATCCTAGCCGAGGTCAGCTCTGGACGGTCGGTCTCGGAGAGCTTGTTCTCGACAAAGCTCGACAGGCCGGGATTGGCCGCCGCCTGGACCGTCTCGACCGGTGCGGAACCGCCGTCGGGTGCTGCCTGGAAGGAAGCAGTGCGCACCGTGATCACCTTCTTGGCGTCACTCGACTGCACCGTCTGGATAGCGTTGCCGGCATAGATCGGCCGCTTGAAGGTGTCGGGCGACACGACTTCGATGATTTCCGATATCTGGGCGACATCGAGCAGCGCCGCCACGCGGGGCGCGACGTTCTTGCCCGACGAGGTCGCCGGCGCGATGATCGTCTCGTATGGCTCAGCAAGCGAAACGACGAGTGCCGCCAGCGGTTCGGCGAGACGCTCGGTCAGTTCGTCAGCGTCGGCGAGCAGCACCTTGGTGACGCCCTTGAGCTTGGCGGCGGCGTCCGCTGCCGGCTTGGCAGCTTTGCCGGCAACCAGCACATGCACGTCCGAACCGATCTGCAGCGCCGCCGAAAGCGCCTTGGCGGTCTGGTCGGAAAGCGCAGCGTTGTCGTGTTCGGCAATCAGAAGAATTGTCATCTCTTTATTCCTTGATCCACTTCAGTGGCGACGTTCGAATTCATGTCAGGCCGAGTCGAAAACGGTTGGGTTCGAGAACCGGAGCGGAGCGTACTTCAGTACGTGAGCACCGGAAGCGGAGAACCCTGCCGTTTGCAGGCCGGCATCACCTGAATTCCTACAGCACGCCGGCTTCGTTCTTCAGCTTGTCTACCAGTTCGGCGACACTCTTGACCTTGACGCCCGCCTTGCGGCCGCCCGGCTCCTCGGTCTTGATTACTTTGAGCCGCGGCTTGACGTCGGCGCCGTAGTCGGCAGGGCTCTTCTCGTCGAGCGGCTTCTTCTTGGCCTTCATGATGTTGGGCAGCGACGCGTAGCGTGGCTGGTTCAGCCGCAAATCGGCCGTGACGATTGCCGGCATCTTCAGTTCCAGCGTCTGCAGGCCGCCATCGACCTCGCGCGTCACCGTGGCCTTGTCACCGTCGAGCACGATCTTGGAGGCGAAGGTGCCCTGCGCCCAGCCGAGAAGTGCGGCCAGCATCTGGCCGGTCTGGTTGGAATCGTCGTCGATCGCCTGCTTGCCGAGAATGACCAGGCCGGGCTGTTCTGCCTCGACGACGCCCTTCAGCACCTTGGCGACGCCGAGCGGCTCGGTCTGCTCGTCGGTCTTGACCAGGATGGCGCGGTCGGCGCCCATGGCGAGCGCCGTGCGCAAGGTCTCCTGTGCCTGCTGCGGCCCGATCGACACGACGATGATCTCTTCGGCCTTGCCAGCTTCCTTCAGCCGGATCGCCTCTTCCACCGCGATCTCGTCGAACGGGTTCATCGCCATCTTGACGTTGGCGAGTTCCACCGCCGAACCGTCCGCCTTCACCCGGACCTTGACGTTCGCATCCACAACCCGCTTCACGGGCACAAGGATCTTCATTTGCCTGTCACCTCTTTCACGATAGTCTCTTCACGCTCGTCGGGCGCGCTATAGCAGCGTGCACCTCTTCAGAGTTGTCGAAAGCCGACATTCCGGACGGAATTCTGGTCTTCGCCACGCCAGTAGGGTGGCGCTTCCGTAGTTGCGGCGACCTCGCGCGTCAATATCCGGGGCGCACTCGGATCTTTGGCGAAGCACTCAAATCGGTTCAGTCCGGACCGGAAACGGTCCCCCGGCCCCAGCGCGGCGCCGGCTGCGCAGGTTGTGGCTCGCTTGGCGCCGGCTCCACGGCTACGGGCACCGAGCCGGCGACCACGGCCGGCTCCTCGTCTGCGCCGGCGAGTAGCGGTACGCCGCGGCTGCGCAAGACAAGCACCAGCACGGCTCCAGCGATGATGCCGCCGATATGGCAGGCCCAGGAAACCTGATCCTCGCCCCCTTGGGCAAACATGAATATCTGGAACAGGATCCACAGGATGAGCGGGATGAAGGCCGGGATGCGCAACGGGATGCGTGCGAAGACCAGCACCCATACCTTCACCCGCGGATAAAGGATCAGGTAGGCAGCGACCACACCGGCGATGGCGCCCGACGCGCCGATCAGCGGCACTGGTGAATCCCAGGCAACCAGACCCTGGAAGAAAGCGCCGGCAATGGCGCAAAGCAGGTAGAAGACGAAGTAGCGGACGTGGCCGAGTGCATCCTCGACATTGTCGCCGAACACCCACAGGAACAGCATGTTGCCGCCGAGGTGGAAGATATCCGCGTGCAGGAAGGAATAGGTCAGATAGCTCAGGCTCTCCGGAATGATGACAAATTGCGGAGCGAGTTCGACGCTGTCATGCACAACCGACGGGATGAAGCCGAGGCCCAGCACCGCGGCGTTGGCGAAGTCCTCCCCGCCAAGCGTTGTGACAAAGTAGATCAGCACGTTTAGCGCGATCAGGCTGATCGTCACATATTGCAGCTTGATGTGCCGCAGCCGGTTGGTGTCGTAAAGCGGGATGAACATCGGGCCTCTCCCGCTTCCGGCGGATTCAGCGGTTCTTGCCGGGAACCCATAGCACGTCGGCATTTCCATTGTCATTGACCGCGCGTGCGGCGACGAACAGAAAGTCCGAGACACGGTTGATGTATCTTATCGCCTCGCGGTTGACGTGCTCGTCCGGGTCTTGCGACAGCGCCACCATGATGCGCTCGGCGCGGCGGGCCACCGTACGGGCGAGGTGAAGGGCAGCCGCTGCCGGCGTACCGCCGTTGAGCACGAAGGATTTGAGCGGCTCAAGGTCCTTGTTGAGGAGGTCGATATCCTGTTCGATGCGGTCGGTCTGCGAAGCGATGATGCGCAGCGGCTCGTAGTCGAGAGGCTTGCCATTGTCGGGGACTGCCAGATCGGCGCCGAGATCGAAAAGGTCGTTCTGGATGCGGCCGAGCATCGCATCGATCGCCGGATTTACCGCAGCTGTATGAATGCGAGCCATGCCGATGCAGGCATTGGCCTCGTCGACCGTGCCGTAGGCGTCGATGCGAAGGTCGGATTTCAGCCGCCGCTCACCAGAGCCGAGGCCGGTGGTGCCATCGTCGCCGGTGCGGGTGTAAATCTTATTGAGCTTGACCACGGGTTACCTCCCGGCTGGTGGCTGCTGCGTCACTTACGGGTGAAATACACCGCCAGCATGATCAGCACCAAGGCCACGAACTGCAATAGCACGCGCGTCTGCATCAGCTTGTTGGAAGTCATGCTGGAGCCGCCGCGCATCATGTTGATGAGACCGCGGATCAGCACGATCACCACGGCGACCATGACGAGAACGGCGAGGATATTGAAGACGGTTGCCATGGTGTGTCCAGTTGAATTGCGTTCAGGCGCGTTTGGCGAGCAGACGATAGAGTACCGATGACGGCAGGATGCGTTTGAGGATGGCGCCGATCCTGGCCGGCACCGTTACCACATAATGCGGGCGCGGGCGCCGCGACAGAAGCGCATGGTGCAAGGCGGCATAAACCACCTCCGGCCCGGGCTTCAGCCGCGATGTGCTGCCGCCGGCCCGCAGCCGTTTGAGTTGCGCCGCATAGGCGAGGCGATGAACGGAATTCTCGTGATCGATATTCGCCAGGAACCATGCGAGGCTGTTGCTAGCGATCTTCGATTTCACCGGCCCCGGCTCAATCAGCGAAACATGGATGCCGCTGCCGAGGAGCTCTTGATAGAGGGACAGCATCAGCCCTTCGATAGCGTGCTTCGATGCCGAGTAGGCGCCGCGAAAAGGCACCGGCGCGAGGCCGAGGATCGATGAGCAATGAACGAGACGACCATGGCCCTGGCGGCGCATCACCGGTACGACACGGCGAGTGAGATCATGCCAGCCAAAGACATTGGCCTCGAACTGCTGCCGTAAAGCCTCGACCGGCAGGTCCTCGACGGCGCCGGGCTGTCCGTAGGCGCCGTTGTTGAAGAGCGCATCGAGCCGGCCGCCGGTCCGTTCCAGCACCGACGTCACCAGCGCCTCGATCGATCCGGGCTCGGTGTAGTCCAGATAAAAGGCCTCGATGCCGTCGGCCTCTAGGGCGGCGATATCTTCGGGCTTTCGTGCCGTTGCGAACACCCGCCAGCCTTCCTTCTTAAGAGCATGGGCGCAATAGGCGCCTATACCGGAAGAGGCACCTGTGACAATGATGGTGCGCAACTCTTCGCCGGGAGGAATGGTGGTTTGACCTAGGGTTGTCATTTACCGCAAACCCTTCCCATATTCGCGGCGTCGGGACAATCGAAGGGAACGCGGTTCTTGTTGCGGAAGATCGTAGCCCTCAAACGCGTCCTCTACGACGCGCTCGGCCATTTCAACACCGACGACGGCTGGGCAATGGCCAGCCATCTGGCGATCACCGCGCTTATGGCGCTTTTTCCTTTCCTGATCTTCGCCACGACGCTGGCGAGTTTTTTCGGCGCACAGGCTTTCGCCGACACCGCCGTGCACCTTGTGTTCGACACATGGCCCGAGCAGATCGCCAAACCGATCGCGCGCGAAGTGCTCAACGTGCTTACCGTCCGTCGCAGCGACCTGTTGACCTACGGTATCGTGCTTGCCGGATACTTCGCCTCGAACGGCATCGAGGCGCTGCGCACTTCGCTCAACCGGGCCTATCGTGTCTCGGAAACGCGCGGCATCATCTACCGGCGGGTGCAGAGTATCATCTTCGTGCTGATCGCGACGGCCGGGTTTTTGGCGATCAGCGTGCTGCTGGTCTTCGCGCCATTGCTGGCACGGCTGGCTGAATCCCATTTTGAATGGATAAAACCCTATATGGGCACGATCACGCTGTGGCGTTACGTCATCGCCTCGGTCGTCATCATCGGCGGTCTGTTCGCCGTGCATTTCTGGTTGCCGGCCGGCAAGCGCCGCTTCGTTTCGATCGTGCCTGGCATCATCTTCACGCTGGTCGGCTGGCTCATCGGGTCGACCATCTTCGCCGCCTATCTCGATCATTTCTCGTCTTATGTGACGACCTATGCCGGCCTCGCCTCGATCATGATCGCCGTCGTCTTCCTCTATATCGTCTCGGCGATCTTCATCCTCGGTGGCGAGCTCAACGCCGCGATCAGCCGCTATTTAGAGGCACGTGCGAGAGTCGGCTGAGTAAAGCATGATCTTTTCCGAAAACCGGTTCCCACTTTTCGGGATCATGCTTTTGGCGGCTGAGCCGTCGCCAGCCCGACGCCGAGCGTCGCGATCGCCATGCCGGCGATCTGGAGCGGGCTCAATTGCTCACCGAACAATGCCCAGGCGATGACCGCTGTGACGGCCGGCACGAGGTAAAACAGCGAGGCGACCTTCGACATTTCGCCGTCGCGGATCATCACCATCAACAGGAAGATGGCGCCGATCGACAGCACCAGCACGAGCCAGGCCATAGCAAAGATCAGTTCGCCATTGACGATGACCGTTCGGGTCTCGAAGGCGAGCGAGGCCAGAGCCATTACCGATGCGCCGCCGACATATTGCCAGAACGTGGCAGCCACCAGATCGCCGCCGGAGGCGAATCGCTTCTGCCAGATCGTGCCGGCGCTCATGCCGAGTACGGAGACCAGCGAGGCGCCCAGCGTTTCGGCCGTCACGCCGCCGCCGAGCGCGCCGAGCTTCGGCCAGAGCACGATCACCACGCCGATCAACCCGAGACCGAGACCGGCCCAGTGGCGCGGCAGGATGGCCTCGCCCAGAAGCCGGCCGGCGAGCACTGCCGTGATCAGCGGCTGCAGGCCGACGATCAAGGCTGAAAGCCCGGCGGGCATGCCCCTGTGGATTGCCCAGAACACGCCGCCGAGATAGATGCCATGCATCAGGATGCCGGCACCGGTCGCGTGCAGCGCCTCATCGCGGGTGGCGCGGCTCGAACCAAGTGCGGCCATCAAAGCGACAAGCAGGATTGCGGCCAGGACAAAGCGCGCGGCCAGGAACGCAAAAGGCTCCGCCCACGGCATGGCATAGCGTGCGCCGATGAAGCCGGTCGCCCACAGGACGACGAAAGAGGCGGGGATGAACCGCTTGAGGCTGTGCATTTTCCGGAGGCCGCGGTGAATTCGGGTGAGGGATCGACTGTGGCGACTGCTTAATGCCGTTCGGGCCGGCAAGCAAAACCAAACGGTTGATCCATAGAGTCATTTGAATTGAAGGAGCGCCGTTGATGGCCGTCAGCTCACCGATCTAGTCTAGTTTCCGTCCACAAACACGTGTATTTCGCAGCGTTTACAGAGGTTTATGCTAGGCTGGGTCGCCTTAGCGACGGGATGGATGGGATCACGGGCGCTGACCGTCGACAAGATAGCGTGGTCAGCACTATCAGCCGCACGC